>JAJDZR010000198.1 GCA_022824545.1 Chloroflexota bacterium | reverse complement strand
CACCTCCTCCGGGCGGTAGCCGCGGCGGAGCAACTCTCCGGTCACGTTGGATAGGGTGTCGGGTGTCTCCATGCCTTGCGGATGGATGAGAGGATCGGGGAAGGGTTCGCCGCGCACGCCGAACTTGGTGCCTTGTTGAGCGAAGAGCCAATCGAAGAAGGTCGCGGGTTGATCCTGGGTATAGTCCGTGCCGATGCCGACGTGGTCAATGCCGACGCGCTCGATCAGGTCCTCGATGGCATCTACGTAGTCGGTGATGGTGGACTGGAAGCCGCGGCGCAGGAAGGAGGGAAAAGCGTTGGCGCCGATGACGCCGCCGCGCTCGGCCAGTAACTGCAACGCTTCGTCCGTCTTGTTGCGGACATGGTGAAAGAAGGCGCGGGCGTTGGCGTGGGTGATAGCGACGGGCCGCTCGGAGCGCTCGATGGCGTCGAGGGTGGTGCGGTCACCGACGTGGGAGAGGTCAATGAGGATGCCGAGGCGGTTCATCTCGCACACCGCATCGCGGCCAAAGTGGCTGAGGCCGTCGTCCGAGCGCTCGTAGCAGCCGTTGCCCAAGAGATTGCGGTCGTTGTAGGTGAGCTGGATTACGCGCACGCCGAGGGCGTGGAAGAGCGCGAGGCGGTCGAGGTTATTTTCGATTGGGGTGGCGTTCTGCCAACCGAAAATCACGCCTACCTTGCCCACCTGCTTGGCTTGGTGGATGTCCTGCACCGAGCCGACTTGGAGGAACGTGTCCTGGAGCTGCTCGAAGCGGCGGAGCCAAGACGCGATGTGGTCGAGCGTGGCGCGGTAGTTTTCCCAGACGGCGATGGTGGCATTGATGGCGGTCACACACCCGGCGTGCAGGCTGCGATAGACGGCGGGACTCTGCCAATTGCTGACGTTGAGGCCGTCAATGATGATGGAATCGTCGTACAGCCTTGCCGCCGCATCTTCGGTTGCCATGCGCTCTGCCTCCTGGCCGCCCCGGCCCGGCGCGACGATCAGCGCCAGCCCGGATGCAGGATAGCACGCCGGGCGTGATGTAGCCGGCGACCGGGCGGCGAGGCGCTGATGAGGTTGTAGCGGCGACTGGGCTGGCGGCGCTACTATATTCCTAGTGTCGGAAGGGTCGGGGGCATCAAGGAGGGGAACGATGGCCGAGCAGATTGGCGAACGTAGCGCCCAGCCTGGGGGCAATGCTCAAGCTCCGGACTGGGGATTGTGGCTCTGGTGGGTGGTAGCCGGCGTGGTGGGCTGGGGCGTGGGATGGGGCCTGGGCTGGAGCGAGGTCGAGTTCTTGTCCGTGGATGTCGCCGCGGCCGAATACGGGGGCGTGGTCGTGGGTGTGACGGTGGCCGGGGTGCTGCAATGGCTGGTGCTGCGCCGGCAGATCGCCCGAGCGGCGTGGTGGATCGTAGCCAGTCTCGTGAGTGGTGTTGTCGCAGGTGGTGTAATCTACGGGGTTGGCGGTGACGCGGGCTTCACTGCGGAAGTGGCCAGAGACCTAGACGTGGGCTGGGTCGTCGAGGCCGGCCTCTACGGGGCAGTGCTCGGCGTGCTGCAATGGCTGGTACTGCGGGGGCAGGTGGCACTGTCCGGATTGTGGGTGCTGGCGAGCACGGTGGGGTGGATCGTGGGTGATCCCGTGTGTAGCAGCCTGATGGGGTTCGGGACGTTAAGCTGGGTCGTCTTCGGGGCCGTGTACGGGGCGATTACCGGGCTGGTGCTGGTGTGGTTGTTGCGTCAGCCGTCGCCCGCAGCGGCAATGGCGGCGTAGCCGTCTGATATGACCGGAGAGAAAGCACCCGTGAGCTGGCGCTTCTGGCTCTGGTGGGTCCTGGCCAGCACGGTAGGCTGGGCCGTGGGCGGGGGCCTGAGCGGGACGCTGGGTAGTATCCAAGCCGGGTACGTGGGTGGCATGACCGTCGGCGCGGCCGGGGCCGGGGTGCTGCAATGGCTGGTGCTGCGGCGGCGGATTGCCCGTGCGGGCTGGTGGGTGCCGGCCACGGTGCTGGTCAGTGCCGTCGTCGGTGGCGTGATCGTGGCCGTAGGCTCCAGTGGGGGCAGGGGCTGGAACGTGACTTGGAGCGCGGATCCGGGCCGGGTCGTGGTCGGCCTCGCGGGGATGAGCCTCTTCGGGACCATGCTCGGGGTACTGCAATGGCTGGTGCTGCGGCGACGGGTCGCGCGTGCGGGCTGGTGGGTGCTGGCCGGCGGCGGCGGCTGGGTCGCGGGTGCCCCGATAGGCGCGGTTCTAGGCGGGGGCCTGAGCGGATTCCTGGGCTGGTCCGGGAGCGGGACCATTGACTGGGCCCTGACCTGGGCTGGGGTCGGGGCCGTGTACGGGGCCATTACCGGGCGTGTGCTGGTGTGGCTGTTGCGTCAGCCGATGCCCGCAGCGGCATCGGAGGCGTAGCCATTCGATATGAATATGAACAGAGAGCAAGCACCCATGGGCTGGTCCGCCAGGGGCAGATGGCTCTGGTGGGTCCTGGCTAGCACGGTGGGCTGGGCCGTGGGCGGTACCGTGGGCGTGGCCCTGGGCGGAGACTTGTCCATGGGTCTCGCCGTGACCGGGTATCTGGGCGTGGCCGTGGGCATGACTATGACCGGGGCGCTGCAATGGCTGGTATTGCGAGGGCAGGTCGCTGGCGCGGCGTGGTGGATTGTGACCAGCGTCGTGGGCGCTGCCTTCGTCGGTATCTTGGCTGTGCTCTTGGGTTGGATCGTGGGCGTGGTCGGACGCTTGGTCGGTGGCGCGGCCTGGGGCGCGAATTGGGGCCCGGACTGGAGCGCGGACCCGGGCGGGGACGTGGGCTTTGTGGTGGCCGTGGCCGCGGGTGGGACCGTGCTCGGGGTGTTGCAATGGCTAGTGCTGCGGCGGCAGGTGGCGCGGACGGGTTGGTGGGTGCTAGCCAGTACCGTGGGCTGGGTCGTGGGCGGCTTCGTGTCTGGGATCACGGACGCGGCCGCGGGCTGGGCCGTGCTCGGGGCTGTGTATGGGGCGATTACTGGGATCGTGCTGGTGTGGCTGCTGCGCCGCCCGGCAGCCGGCACCGCTGCCGTGGCCGCTGCGGCGTGAGGCTCACGGCACTGCCTCACAAGGGTAGGTATTTTGTGTAGGAGCGGTTTGGACCTAACCCCCGGCCCCTTCCCTGGCAGGGAAGGGGAGCGACGGCGGCGCCGGTCCACCGCTGACGCGGGAATGACGGAGGGGCGGCGGCAATGATGTGGACGCGGACGGGATGAATCGCGCCCCTACAGAAAAACCTACCCTTGTCAGCATGACACCGCCCCCCTATGGTCCCCCCGCTGGGCGGGGGGACGTAAACTTCCGCTGGCGCGATGATAACCGGGTGGCAACAACGGCACTTAGCCTTGTCCGTGGCGGAACTTGTAGAGGGTCGTGTAGAGTGCGGCGCTCGCCGGGACGGGCACCTGCTTGGCGCGGCCTTGCCGCACGACCGCACCCAAGAGGTCGTCTAGCTCCAGCGGGTTGCCGGCTTGAAAGTCGAGCTGGAGCGACGAGACGAGGCCTGGGGCGTCCGTTTGGGCGGTGGCCATCCGCACGTCTACCACGTCGCTGGCGAACTCGGCGCCGTGCGCCCGTCCCACCGCTACGATCTCCTCCATCACGGTCCGCAACGTGAGCGCGCCTACCGGACAGGCCAACACCTCCAGGCACGAGGCTCGCGACGCCGTCATGACGGTGCCGGTGGCGGCGACCAGGACGAGCTTGGCCCAGAGCGCCGAGACGATGTCGCTGCTCACCTCCACTTGGAGGCCCTCTTTGGTGAGCACCTCGGCGACGCGCTTGGCGCGAGGGCTGTGTGAGCCGTCCTGCTCACCGAACACGATGCGCGCGGTGGCGCCCACTTGCTCAATCCGGCCCGGGGCCGGGCGGGCAGCGTCAATGTACGTCGTTCCGGCTAGCACAGGCTCCCAACCGTAGACGGCGGCGATCCGAGCCGGGCTTTCCACACCGTTCTGGATGGAGAGGATGGCGGTGTCATCGCCGAGCAGCGGCTTGAGCAGCGGTAGCGCCTCGGGATTGTGGTAGGTCTTGACGGCGTAGATGATGAGGTCTACCGGCCCTACCTCATGTGGATCGGCCGTCGCGGGCACGTGGATAGTGAAGTCGCCCCAATGGCTGGATACTTGGAGGCCATCGCGCACGATGGCCTCCCGATGGGCACCGCGGCAGATGAGCGTCACCTGCTCGCCATGCTTGGCCAGCGTGCCACCATAATACCCTCCGACAGCACCGGCGCCGACAACGGCAATCCGCATGATCCGGTCTCCTCCGTGCGTGTGTTGAGCGTGTTTCAGTATGGCAGCGTTCCCTGCGCCGCTAGGGATAGATTATGCACAAGCCGGCGCTCCTCGGGTGCTGGCGCCAGTCCGACGACCAACGTCGGTGCGGGCAACGACGGCTGCTAGACTGGCTTAAGGTGATAGCTGGTAGCCGATTGCATACTGGTGGGTCACAACGCCTCCCGTTGATGCGCCAGACGGTACATAGCAGTATGACCGCGCCTCTTGAGGATGCTTGCCAGGCGGATCGAGTAGCCTGGTCCTGGCTGCTCAGTCGTATCTGGGCGATACACGTTGCGACGGGGCGCACCTGGTTGCGGGTGCTGTGCCGGCCGGCACTCGTCGCGTTCATTGCGCTCTTCGCCCTCACGCTCCCCACGGCGCACCTGCACGGACCGACGGGTACCGAGCGTCACATCGCAGTCCACTGGCACGGCCTCCCGCTGCTCGATGCAGCCCTGGCGGCCGGACAGCGCCCTACTCATCAACACGTGCATACGCCTGTTGGCCCGCTGGGGCCGGAGGCTTCGGTAGGAGTCGAGGCTGGCCCGGCTACCGGTGCGGCGTCGGAGCAGCGGCAGACAAGTCCCTGGCACGCGATGGGTGCGGCGTCACAATCGCTCACCTATCTGCACAGTGTCTTACCGCTGCCACAGCCGGTTCTGGCCGTGTTGGACTCTGTGTGGCCCACGGATGCGTTCTGGCCGCCGGATGTCCCGATCCCCCCGCCAGAGACTCCCCCGCGCGTACTCCTGACCACCTAATAGGTATCCCGACTTCCAGGTAACGCCGGTTCGGCGATAGCGGAGCCTGTCTGCGCCGGCGCCGGCACGGACCTATTCCACCGAGCGTGCTGATTGTCTGCGACTGCACAGCTTCAGGAGACACTAAGGAGAAACGTCATGGGTATAGTTCTCGGTCTACGCCAGCGCGTCCGGCGTTTGCGCTGGCGCATGGGCCGCTGGCTCAGTCTGGGCGCCGTGCTGCTGGCACTGGCGCTGGCATCGCCGGCAGTGGCGCTGGCACACGAGCACCGCACAGTCCAAGGGTACGAGCTGATCGTCGGCTTCAATGTCGAGCCGGCCTACATCGGTCAGATCAACGGCGCCTTCCTACAGGTGATGCAGCCGGCCGCGCCCGGCGCCGAGGGACAGGGTGACAAAGAGAGCGATGGCGGTCACGCGCACGCGGCGATGATGCCGGTGGAGGGACTGGAAGCGACGCTGACGGTGCTTGTGGCGGCAGGTGGCAGCGAGCCGCGCGAGTTTCCGCTGCGGGCAGTGTACGGAGCGCCGGGGGCGTATGTCGCCGATTTCGTACCCACGCGCACCGGTAGCTATATCTTCACCTTTACCGGCACTATCGCAGGAAACCCGATCAACGAGCGCTTCGAGTCCGGTCCCGGGCGCTTCGACGACGTGCGGGCGATCACGACCATCCAGTTCCCGGAGCCGCTGCCATCGAGCACCGAGCTACAGGAGGAGCTGGCAGTCGCCAGGGCGGCCATCGGCACGGCCCAGGCGCTGGCCTTCGGCGGCCTCGGTGCAGGGGCCATTGCCGTGCTTGCCGCGGGCATGGCGATGTTGATGGCTAGCCGCCGGCGCTAGGGTGGCCGGCCTCACCCCCGCCCCCCTCTCCACGCATGGTGGAGAGGGGGAGTCTGCTTCCCGTCGTATCGGCGGTCCTGCGGAGAAAAGCCGCGCCTCACCTCCGGCGTTGTGTCGCTAGCTCGATCTCCTGCCGGGTGATGAAGATGTCCTCCTGATGCAGCCGCTCGCACAGCTCGGCGTGTAGGGTCAGGAAGTACGCTTCGTGCTCCGGCAATCGCTCCGCGACAACCTGATAACTCCTGTGGCCGTCAACGAATTGCTCGCCGGTCTCAGGATTGATCCAGACACCTTCTACGCCAGGTCTCTCCTCGGGACTCTTCGTGTAGCCATCAAAACGCTGCTGGAGTTGAAACTCAAGCTCGACGACTTCAGCACGGGGTATAGGCTGTCCCGGAACTGTAGGATCAGTTGAGTTGTAGCGCAACGGCACAAGAATCGTGAAGAGCCACCGACGTTCAAAATGCACGAACTGCCGTCTTCCCGGTCCGTTGGTGACCACAGCCTATGCACCACTCCTGACAGCAGGCCGTAGTGCGGCCGGAACCTTGCTCACTACGCCATCGGCTTGGGCATCGGCGCCTCGCCGGAAGTCGCGCTCGGCAGGGACCCTCCCGGCCGGCGGCGGTACAATCACTGTAGCGAACGGCGCGGGAGTGGTTGATGAGTGGCGAGCAGGGCAGGGCTGAGGGCGGCGCCGCCAAGGCGTGGGGCGGGCGGTTTGTGAAGGCGACCGATCCGACAGTCGAGGCGTTCACGGAGTCGATCTCATTCGATTGGCGCCTCTATCGTCAGGACATCGCCGCCTCCATCGCCCACGCCCGGATGCTCGGCCGGCAGGGCATCATCACTGCCGAGGAAGCCGGGACGATCATCGCCGGTCTGCGCGAGATCGCGGGCGAGATCGAGCGCGGCGAGTTTGTTTTCGACCCCGGCCGTGAGGACATCCACCTCAACATCGAAGCGCGGCTGGCGGAGAAGATCGGTGACACGGCCGGCAAGCTGCACACCGCCCGCAGTCGCAACGACCAGGTAGCGACCGACGTGCGGCTGTGGTGTCGCGCGGCGATTGACGACCTCCGCACCCGCAGCCTCGACCTGCAAGCGGCGCTGATCGGGCAGGCTGCGGCGTATCCCGCTGCGATCATGCCCGGCTATACGCACCTGCAACGGGCGCAGCCTGTCTTGTTTGCTCACCATCTGCTGGCCTACGTGGCGATGCTGGAGCGTGACTACGACCGACTCGGTGATTGTCGGCGGCGGACGAACGTGCTGCCGTTGGGGGCCGGGGCGCTGGCGGGCGTGGGCTTTCCGGTTGATCCGCAAGCCGTCGCCGATGAGCTGGCGTTCGCAGCCAGCGCCGAGAACAGCATGGACGCAGTCAGCGACCGGGATTTCGTCGTGGAGCTGGTGTCGGCGTGCAGCCTGACGATGGTCCACCTCTCACGGCTGGCCGAGGACGTGATTGTCTGGGCCTCCGGCGAGTTTGGGTTTGTCGAGCTGGACGACGCCTACGCGACGGGTAGCTCGATCATGCCGCAGAAGAAGAACCCCGACGTGGCCGAGCTAACGCGGGGCAAGACCGGGCGGGTATTCGGTCACTTACAGGCGCTGCTGACGCTGCTCAAGGGGCTGCCGCTCACCTACAACCGCGATCTGCAGGAAGATAAGGAAGCGCTCTTCGATGCCGTGGACACCACGCAAGCGGCGTTGGTGGCGATGACCGGGCTGGTAGAGACGATGGTGCCCCAGCCGGAGCGCATGGCGGTGACCGCGACCGCGAGCTTTTCGACCGCGACCGAGTTGGCCGATTATCTGGCGCAGCAAGGGCTGCCGTTCCGGCAAGCGCACGAGGTCGTTGGCAAGCTCGTAGCCCAGTGCCTCGCGGCTGGGAAGTCGCTGGAGCAATTGACGGCGGCCGAGTTGGCTACGGCGTCACCGCAGTTCGGCCCTGATGCCCTCGAACGAGTCACCGCGACGGCAGCGGTGGCGGCCAAGGACGTGCCGGGCGGCACCGCGCCGCGGCGGGTGGCGCAGGCGCTGCAAGCTGCGCGGGCGCGTCTGGCTGCCCATCGTACCGAGGCACCGGCCCCCCTATGGCCTCCCCGCGGCGGCGGGGGAACGGTGGATTCCCTCCCCCGTCGCAACGCGGGAGGGTGAGGGTGGGGGCCGGCACGTCATCCTGCCGAGGTGCGGCCGAAGGCGGCCCGTGCCTCGGCGGCGACAAAGAGCGATCCGGTCGCCAGCACGAGGTCGTCGGGACCGGCGTGCTGCACCGCTTGGTAGAGGGCCGCTGGCACCGAGGGCATTGCTTGGGCGTCACCGTCGCTGGTGCCCGCCTGCGCGGTGATGTCTGCGGCGGAGCGAGCGCGTGGATGGGTCGAAGCGGCGGCGAACACCGTCGCCGGCGCGAGGGTCCGTAGTGCAGCCCAGATCGCGGCGAGGTCGTGGTCGGCGCTGGTGCCGAGGACGAGGAGGAGGCGCTGATGGGGGAAATAGTCACGGATAGCTGCGACCAACCGCTGTGCCGAGTCGTCGTTATGGGCGCCGTCGCAGACGACCGTTGGCTGTGCCGGTCCCGCTTGCAGCACCTCCAGCCGGCCCGGCCAACGCACGTTCAGCAACCCTTGACGCACTGCTTTGGTAGACACCTCCAGCCCGGCAGTCAGCCGGAGCGTCTCAATCACCGTGACCGCCACCGCTGCGTTTTCGAGTTGGTGTTCGCCGACCAGCCCTAGTTCCAGGCCAGCGTAGCCCCAGTCCGCGCCGTTCACCATACCGGCGCGGTGATCGCCGGACCAGGTGAAGTCCCGACCGCCCAGAGCCAGCGGTGCCGCGCGTTCGGTGGCAATAGCCGCCAGGGTCGCGGCCGCCTCCGGTCGCTGGGCTGCGCTGACCACCGGCACACCGGGTTTGATGATCCCGGCCTTTTCCGTGGCGATGGCCGCCAGCGTATTGCCGAGGAGTACGGTGTGGTCCAGGGAGAGGGCGGTAATCACTGCCACCGCCGGTGTGAGCACGTTCGTCGCATCGAGACGGCCGCCTAGCCCGACCTCGACGACCGCCCAGTCCACGCCGGCGTCCGCGAAGTGCTGGAACGCCAGCGCCGTACCCAGCTCGTAGGTCGTGAGCTGGCCCAGGTCGGTTGATTCCCGCTCCAGCCGCTCGGCGGTCGCGGCCAGGCGGGTCACGGTGCGCGCCAGCGCCGCCGGCATGATCGGCTGGCCATTGATCCGCACGCGCTCGCGGTAGTCGTGCAGGTGCGGCTGCGTGTAGAGACCGACGCGCCAGCCGGCGGTGTGCAAGATGGAGGCGAGGAACGCGGCGGTGGAGCCTTTGCCCTTGGTCCCGGCCACATGGATGGACGGATAGCGCCGCTCGGGATGGCCGAGGGCAGCGAGCAGCGCGCGGGGGCGATCCAGATTCCACGCGCCACGCGCCGCTGTGCCGAGCGACCGCCGCTCCCAGTCCGTGCGGTCCAGGAGATAGGTGAGCGCCGCGTTGTACGTGAGCACGTTCATCTGTTGCTGCCGGGGAGTGTCATTGTGCCGTTGTACCGCGCATGACCGCGTCGGCCAGCCGCACCGCACGGGTACACGCTTGCACGTCGTGAACGCGCACGATGTCGGCGCCGCCGGTGACGGCGAGGACGACTGCGGCGATAGTGCCTTCCAGCCGCTCCGCTACCGGGAGGTCGAGTGCCCGGCCAACGAAGCTCTTCCGCGAGGGTCCGACGAGCAGGGGCAGCCCCAACGCCTGCTTCAGGTCGGCGGTGCGGCGCAGTAAGAGCATGGATTGTTGGGGTGTCTTGCCGAAGCCCAGGCCGGGATCCACGACGATCTGCGAGCGGGTGATGCCCGCCGCCTGCGCCGCGGCGACGCGCTCCCGCAGGAAGGTGACCACGGTATCGAAGATATTCGCGTCGGGCACGTCGGGATAGTGGCCACCGACAACGGCATGGCGCGTGGCGCGTGCCCGGCGGTTATGCATCAGGACAACGCCGGCCCGCGCCGCGGCGACGACCGCAGCAATCTCGGGGTCGGCGGAGAGTGCCCACACATCGTTGACGATGGTTGCTCCGGCGGCGAGCGCGTCGCGTGCGACCGTGGCGCGCGAGGTGTCCACACTGATGGGCACGTCCGCCTTGGCGGCGAGGGCGGCAAGCACCGGCAGTACGCGGTGGCGCTCTTCGGCCTCCGGGACCGCCGGTGCGCCGGGCCGGGTGGATACGCCACCAACGTCGAGCAGGTCCGCGCCCTCGTCCACCAAGCGCAGACCATGCGCGACCGCAGCGCCCGGCTCGGCAATCCCGTCGCCGGAGAAGGAGTCGGGGGACGTGTTCACAATGCCGGCGACGTAGGTCCGCTCGCCCCACGCAAATGGCCAACCGCGGCGATGTGGTGAGGGTGGCCTCACCCTCGGCCCCTTCCCTGAAGCACAGGGGAGTGTGGTAGGAGCCATTTAGCCCCTTCCCTTCAGGGAGGGGGTTGGGGGTAGGTTTACGCCTCGCTGCGGGAATAGCTTCATGCCCGATCGCTGCCTGTCGGAGTCTAGGCGGGGAACGGCACGACGGCAAGGTGCCGGTGCTCTTGCCTGGCGCCGGGAGTGCACGATAGCCGGGCGAGGTCTACAATGCTCTCACGCCGCTGCCACGCCGGCGGGACCGGGCCGCGGCAGAAACAGAGGAGGAATAGCCCGATGTTGAAGCTCGCCTGTCTTTCGCTCAGTTACAAGCGGTCGTTCGCTGCCGGCACGATGGACCTCTTCAGCTTCATCGAACGGTGCCGTGCCCTGGACCTCGACGGTATTGACATCCACTCCCGCGACTTGGCCTCCGAGGACTTCCCGTATCTCCGCGAAGTCAAGCTGCGGTGTCTCCGGGCCGGCTTGCCGATTGCCTGCCTGGGCGTGAGCAACAACTTCGCGCTGCCGGCGGATGAAATACCCGCGCAGGTCGAGGGAGCGAAACAGTGCATTCGGCTGGCGCGGGTGCTCGGTGCGCCCCAAGTGCGCGTGTTTGCCGGCACGCCGCGAGGGAGCGAGGCCGACCGAGCCGGCGCCTGGGATCGGTGTGCGGCTGCGCTGAAAGAGACCGCCGACTACGGCTGGGAGGAGGGGGTGCAGGTTTCGTTGCAGAACCACAATCACCATAACCTCACCGCCGATGGAGCGAGCGTACTGAAGTTTGTCGAGCAGGCGGCGCCACACCTCAGCCACGTGTGGGATACCGGTCAGTACGTCGGCTCGCCGGGTGCCTCGGGTGAAGAGTCGGAAGTGGCTACCGAGGCGGTCTACGAGAGTCTGCAACAGACGGTGCATCTCGCCACACACGTCCGCACGAAGATTTACCGCGTCGAAACGGGCGAGGAGCGCTGGCTCGACTATCCGCGCATCTTCGACATTCTCCAAGGGGCCGGCTACAACGGCTTCTGCTCCCTCGTCTACGAAGGGGTGGAGGACGAGGAGCCGGCCATCGCGCGAGCGGTCCCGTTCCTGCGCCGTTTCATTCCGTAGGCACCTGCCCCCCTATGGCCCCCCGCTATGCAGGGAGACGGTGTGTTCCCTCCCCTGGTAGCTCAGTCCGGGGGAGGGCTAGGGTGGGGGCCAACACACCACCTAATCAAGTTCGCAACCTACACGAGGTAAGGGGAGTCCACCCGACGCTTGACCGTGCTAACCTCCCGATGTGACCGCCCGAAGTGACCCCATCTCCCCCCGCCCCCGGCGGTACCGGCGACGGAGCCTGGCTGCGCTGGTCGGCGTGGGTATCGCGGCGAGCGCCGTTCGGCTGTTGCCTCTCGGCCGCGACGAGCTGCTGGTCTCGGTAGCCGAGGCTCACGCCAACCTGCTGCGGTCGGAGCCGGCGATTGGCGCGGTGCTGCACGCGGCGCCCCGCCGGATGCAGTTGTGGTTCAGCGAAGAGCCGGAGCCGCGCTTCAGCGAGGTGGCGCTGTTCGACGCCACGCGGCAGCGGCTGACCGACGCGCCGGCCCAAGTGGCGCCGGGCGAGCCGCTGTCGCTGCTACTCGATCTGCCGTCCGATCTCGCCGACGGCGCATACACGGTCGTCTGGCGTGTCCTTTCCAAGGTGGACGGTCACGTGACGGCCGGGAGTGTGCCGTTCACCGTCGGCACTCCTGGGGCAGCCGAGGCGCCGGCGCCGACCGGCGTTGACGCCGCGGCCTTGCTCGGCGGGCAAGACGCGCTCGCCGGCCGCGTAGACGCGCTCAACGTGCTGGTGCGCTGGCTCCGGCACCTGGGGACCGCGGCCATCGGCGGTACGCTCGTGTTCGGCCCGACCATCCTCGCGCCGGTGCTGGCCGCCGCGCAGCCGGCGCGTGGGCCGGACGAGCGGCCGCCGCGGGAAGTAGCGCGGGCGTGGCGCGGTAGTTTGCGGGCAAGCCGGGGGCTGGCCTGGTTTGGCTGGTGGCTGCTGCTGCTCGCCACGTTGGGGGCGCTGATCGTGCAGACGGCTGCCGCCGCAAACGTCTCCCACGTGGCGGCACTCGGAGCACCGCTAGTGGATTTTGTGCTCACCACCCGCTACGGCCGGATTTGGCTCATCTGGCTCGCACTCGTGCTGCTGCTCATGGTGCCACTGGCCCGATCCTTTCGACCGGTCCCCTCCCCTGTGCGTCAGCACGGGGGAGGGGTAGGGAGGGGGCCGGCGACACGTCAGGAACGTGAGAGCCGAAACCCTGTGCCACCGGGGCACAGTTCGCGTGAGCAGGCCACTGGCCACTGGCCACTAGCTACTAGCCGCTGGTGGTGGTTGGGCGCGGTGCTCACCGGCCTGGTGCTCTTCGTTACCGGGTTGGTCTCCCACGCCGCAGCGACGCCGCAGCTCGTCGTGGTGGCGCTGGCCGCCGATTGGCTGCACCTGGCGGCAACCGCACTGTGGATCGGTGGCCTGTTCCACCTGTTGCTTGTGTTCCCGGTGGCGCTCAAGCCGCTGCCGCCGGCGCTCAGGCTGCGTGCGCTGGCCGCAGCGGTGCCCCGCTTCTCCAAGCTCGCGGTGGCGTGCGTTGCCGTGCTGGTCGTCACCGGCGCGTACCAGCTCTGGCTACACGTGGGCAGCGTCGAGGCGCTCTTCACGACCGTCTACGGCGTGACCCTCTCCATGAAGCTCGCCCTGATCCTCCCGCTGCTCGCGCTTGGCGCCTTCAATCTGCTGGTGACGCGGCCGGGGTTCCGGTTGCTGGTGCGCCAAAGCGGCAGTCGTGTGCTGGCGGTTGCGGCCTTGCTGACGCGGCGGTTGCGGCTGGCTGTCGCGGGAGAGGTGACCTTGGGCGCGACCGTGCTGTTGCTTGTCGGCTTTCTCACCGTCGTGCCACCGGCGCGCGTGCTTGTCCCGCCAACCGAGCCGGGCATCGTCGCAGCAGGCACGGCGGAAGACTTGCGGGTGCGGCTACGTGTGGACCCCGGCGGCGCGGGTGTGAACACGGTTACGGCGACGGTGCGCGATGCCGACGGTCGGCCGGTCCGCCCGGCCGATGGCGTCGCGCAGGTGGATTTCCGGATCACGCTGGCGGACGGGAGCCTGGGCGAGCAGGAAGCCCGCACCGAGCACGCTGGCGCCGGCCTCTACAGCGCGCGGGGAGCCTGGCTGTCGCTGGCCGGCGACTGGCAGGTTGTCGTGCTGGTGCGGCGCAGTGGGCAGTACGACGTGCGCGTGCCCATCGCCTTGATGCTCCCGGTGGTCGCGCCGGCCCCGGTCCAGCCGGCAGCCTCGGCCCAGCAGCCGGCTCTCCTCGCGCCCAATCTCGGTCTAGCACTCGGCGTTGCCGCCGTCCTGGTCAGTCTGGCGGCGCTGCTGGTCAGTATCATCGGGGCGCCCGTGCTGCCGACGCGGTTTGCCATCGCGCGGAGCAGTGGGGCAGCGCTCGGCGCGACCGGGGTCATCGCCGGCTTCGTGCTACTGCACGCCGGCCTGGCTCCCGAAACAATCCCCTCCCAGGGGGCGGTGCTCTCGCAGTATGCGGCCGCCGTTCCGCCGATGGATGTCGAGAACCCGATTCCCCCGACCGAGGAGTCGCTGTCGCGCGGCCGAATGATCTACCAGCAGCATTGCGAGGTGTGCCACGGTGCCCAGGGCCGCGGCGACGGTCCGGCAGCGGCGTCCTTGCGACCACCCCCCGTCGACCTGGCGTACCATGTCTATCAGCACCCCGACGGGCAGTTCTTTGCCTGGTTCACTCGCGGCATTCCCGGCACGGCGATGCCCGCTTTCGGAGCGACGCTTTCGGAGGATGATCGCTGGCACGTCCTCAACTACATCAACACATTTGCGCCCTGACGTGCCAGACGCGCACCACCCCTCCCATCATCGTGCGCGTCTGGCAGCGTCACCAGCGCCGCGTTGAGTCGGCCGAGAGAGCATGACGGTGGAAGACGGGTTGGACCTAGCCCCCGGCCCCTTCCTTCCAGGGAAGGGGAGTCAGCGCGGCGACTGGATGCCGCTTCCCCGAGGGGAAGGCGGTCCGCGCAGCGCTCAACAGTATCGTCTCTTCGGGAAAGGCGGTTCGCGCGGCGACCGGCAGCCCCTTCCCTTTAGGGCGGGGGTTGGGGGTAGGTCTGCGCCGCTGCGCCGCCGCGCTCTTGCTGCAGTGAGTCTGGGCTGTCTGGCGGCCTGTAGTCCTTTTGGCGGCGACGAGAAACCGCCGCTGGTGTTTGCACGCGACGGCAACGTGGAGGCGATTGCGCCCTCCGGTCGTGACCGGCGCCAGTTGACCGATGTGCCGCTGCCGGGCTATGCGCGTGATCCGGCATGGGCGCCCGACGGGCGCAGCATCCTCTATTCCTACACGCCACCACCGGAGCCGCAGTCGGGCACGGGGGGTGTCTCCTTCACGCTGCCGGTTGCCGACATCTATCAACTGCCCAGTAGTGACGGCGATGCCACGCTACTCATCGCCCACGACGGCAGCACCGAGCAGTTGGAGACGCCGATGTGGAGTCCGGATGGACGGTGGGTCTACTTCTCGTACAGTGTGCTGCTCGTCGGTAGCGACAACGTCATCACCGGGCGCGACTTCGGCATCGCGCGGGTGCCGGCCACCGGCGGTCGGCGCGAGGTCGTCGTCACGGGAGCCGCCTTCCCGACGTTGAGCGCTGATGGTAGCCGCTTGGCCGGCGTGCGCCAGAACCCGGAGGACGGGGCAACGACCCTGTGGGTGAGTGCGCCGGATGGCAGCACCAGCCGGACGATCACCGAGGCCAGAGTCTCCGAGGCGATCACCGCGCCGCGCTTCTCGCCGGACGGTACGCAGATTGTCTACAGCGCGCTGGTGCCGCCGGAAGAGCGGCCGCTGCCTATCGCCACGCCGACGCCGAGCCGGCAGGCGTGGCTCTTCGATCTGCTGCGGCCACGGCCTGCTGCGGCCGCCGGGCTGGCGCACGGCATACCGAAGGACCTGTGGCTGGTCGGCAGCGATGGCACCGGGTTGCGCCGCCTCACTCGCTTGGTAGAGGATGATCCCGCCGCGGTGTGGTCGCCGGATGGGAGCACGCTGTTTATCGGTGCCGGTGGTGGTCTCTACCTACTCCGGCTGGACGGCTCCCCGCCGGTGCGGATTGCCGCGCCGGGCGGTCACGGGCTGGTGGACTGGCGGCGCAGCGGATGAGGTAGGTGACCTAACCCCCGGCCCCTTCTCTCCAGGGAAGGGGAGTGTAGCAGGGGAACCAGGGCATCTCTAAAGGGCGGAAGTTGGTTAGCTCAGAAAGTGGGAGGAGAGTGTGCGATGAATATACGCGAATACCTGAGTCGGGAGGCCCGGCGGATGCAGGCGGCCTCGCTCCAGTCTCTGCTGCCGGTAGCGCAGTGGCCGGCGGAGCGGCAGCGGCGCTTGGGGCAGTATTTCGACATGATGGGCGTCAGCGCATACATGTCGTTGTCCGAGCGGCCTCCGCTGAACGTCGAGGTCACTAGCGAGACGCAACGGGAGGGCTACCGCATTCAAACGCTTGCCTACGAGAGCCTGCCACAGCTTTACGTTACGGCCAACCTCTACCTGCCGGACGATCTCTCCGCACCGGCGCCCGGTGTGCTCTATCTCTGCGGTCATTCCCAGCAGCAGAAAATCCACTACCAAGCCCATCCACGCAAGTTCGCGCAGCTCGGTTTCGTCTGCCTGATTGCCGAGACCATCCAGCGCGGCGAGATCGAGGGTCACCACCACGGGACGTATCTGCGCGGTTGGTTCAACTGGTTCAGTCGCGGGTACACACCGGCCGGGGTGGAGCTATGGAACGGCGTGCGGGCGCTCGATCTGCTCCAAGCACTGCCGGAGGTGGACGGCACCAAGCTGGGCGTGACGGGCCTTTCGGGCGGGGGCGCCGGGAGCTGGTGGGTGCCGGCGGCCGATGAGCGGGTGCGGGTGGCAGCGCCGGTCTGTGGCACCGCCACGTTCGCCTCGCACGTCGCCGAGCGCACCGTTGACGGTCACTGCGACTGCATGTTTCCGGTGAACGTGCATGGCTGGGAGCTGGCCGATGTAGGGGCGCTGATCGCGCCGCGGCCGCTGCTGATCGCCTCCGCCGACCGCGACGGCATCTTCCATATCCGGTCCATTCGTGAGGTCCACGCGGCTACCAAGCGGGTCTACGACCATCTGGGCGCCGGGGAGCAGCTGCGGTTGGTTGAGACGCCCGGCGGCCACTCCTACCACGCGCGTTCGCGGCGCGCCATCTTCTCCTGGTTTCTGCGCCATCTACAAGGCAAAGAGGTGTCGGAAGCCGAGGTTGGTGACATTGACGAACAGCCGGCGGCGCAGGAGAGCGCCGAGACGCTGCGCGTCTATCGCGATGGCCTCCCGGCCGACGAGCGCACGACGACCGTGCAAGAATACTTCGTCGTTCCGCAATCACCGCCAACAATCAATTCGGCGGATGAGCTACAGGCCACGCGGGCCGAGACGGTGGCCTATCTACGGGCGCACACTTTCAGCCACTTCCCGTCCCGCCCCGTCCCGCTCGACGTGGAGGTCGAGTACGAGCGGGCAGACGGTACCGCCAACGGTGGACGCTTCGCTTTCACGAGCGAGGAGGGTTGGCGGCTGCGCGGGATGTGGTCGCCAGCGCAGGAGGGTGAACAATCGGCGCCGGCCTTGGTGGTGCTGCGCTCGCCGCATGACGTGCGGCGGGAGAGCTACGCGCTGCAGGAGATCGCCGGCCTCGACCGCCGTTGGGCGCGGATCTGCGTGGAGCCGCGGGGCACCGGCGACACGGGATGGAGTCCGTCGCTCGACTGGCATCTGCGCCGGGCGGCCATGCTTACCGGCCGGACCATCGCTTCGTTACAGGTCTACGACGCGCTGCGGGCGCTGCACGCGGTAGCCGAGCTACCCGGCATTGACGGCCGCCGGCTGGCTATCGCCGGACGGGGAGGGATGGCGGCCGTCGCGCTCTACGCAGCCCTGCTACACGGTGGCCTCCAAGCGGTCTGTTTGGACGGGCCGCCGGCGACACAAGATAGCCCCTCCAATCCCGACGGGACGGGCGAAGCTATCGAGATGTTGTTTGCGCTGCGCGTGACCGACCTGCCGCAGGTGGCCGGGTTGTTGTGGCCGGCCGAGTTGGTCTTCATCGGGCCGCGCCCGACCAGCTACCAATGGGCCGAGGACCTCTACGCGCGGCTCGGCGCGCCGGGCGTGGTCCGCCGCATCATGGATTGGTCGCAGTGGGAGCCGAGGCAGGCCGCCTAGCCCAGCGCGGCGGTCCTAGGGCGCACCCACCTACAAAGAGGCAGTGGTGACTACTGACGCGGGCAGCCCTGGCAGTGGGGCGCGTCCGACGCCGCTAACCGGGCGGGGCTGGCTCGGAGTGTGGGCGCTGTGGCTTGTGCTCACCGCTGTTGGGGGCTTGGCGGGACTTGGCCTCGCAGCGTATGTAGAAAGCACTGCCGTCTTCAGCAACTGGTTAAGCTGGGAAATCCAGACGGGTATCGCCCTGGCTGCCCTCGGTGCCGGTATGGGTTTGGGCCAGTGGCTGCTGCTCCGGCGCTGGGTACACCAAGCCTGGTCATGGATTGTGCCGACGGCTGCCGGGCATCCACTGGGTTGGTTCGCGGCGGTGGCCGTGAGTTGGCACTACGATGCTTGGGTGCTCACCTGGGTTGTGAGCGGGATTGGGCAATGGCTCGTGTTGCGCCGCTGGGTGCATCGAAGCTGGTGGTGGCTCATCGCCGCAGTTTCCTACGCCCCCTTACGGTGGCTCCTTGACTGGACAGGGGTAGGGGATGTTGAAGTCTGGGGTGGAGTGCTCATCTACGGTACACCTGTTGCGCTCGCCGGATTGGTGCTGGTGCTGCTCTTTGCCCGCAGCGCCAAGCCCGGACAACTCAAGAGCAGGACCGGAACAGCTAGGCCGGTCTTTCTTCGCTATCTCACGACACCACCTAAACCGGCTATCCTGCGCTATCTGTGGGTTATGCTCATGGTGGTTTTCGGTCTGGCGTCCAGTGCTGCCTTGCTGGCCGTCGGCCTTTTACTGCTCTTAGGGGCCTTGATCGGTGGTGGTGGTGGCTGCGGTGAACAATATCTCGTAGAGATTACATCTCCGGATGGACGATACGTCGCGCGATCTGGATTCCGAAGTTGCGGCGGAGCCACCGGAGGAGAAGGGTATTGGGTGCTGACTATCCGCGACGTTGCCGGCCCATATCTCATAAACTCCGAGTCCGGCGTCGTCACCGGGCGTGAGTATCCCTGGCTGGGTCCTAGGGATCAAATGGTACGATGCAAGAACCCTGGTGTTTGACAGTGTATATCGAACGAAATATTCCTCTGCGAAAAGCTCATCCGCCTGCACAGATTGGAGAGACATTAGGGTCGTTTGCCCGGCAATTACAGCTGCCCCCGATAGCAAGAGTCTTGCCGCCCCGACACCTGTCGGCACGGAGCGTGGTGTAACCACCATCCCAAGCAGGACGGTGCGTCTTGCTGAGACGTTTGAAAGCCCTGAAGGTGGCAAGCTGCCCGTAACATCGCCTGATCCAGGTCGCTTCTATGCCGGCTATGAAGATGGCGAGTATGTGGTCAGGCTCACCAAGCCGGCGGAAGGTACGCTGGCCCGTATCGGGTTGCCAGGAATCCACTCTGACGTGGAACTAGGTATTGACGCGCGGCTGGTCGAGGGGATTGATGATGCGGTTATCGTCCTGGGATGCCGCGTGAACCCGGACTATGGGGAGGAATATCGCCTACGGATCGATCCGTCACGTGCGCGCTTCACCTTGGACCAGTGGATTGATGGCGAGGCAACGGACACTTACTGGTATTACCATGGGGTCATTCCCGAACATTGGACGAACCGCATAAGGCTCTACTGCGGGCGGGAGCTTAACGTATACCTCAATGATGAGTGGGGCCTTAGTGCTAGACCCGACCCTCCGCCCGGGGCGGACCCGATGACTTTCTCAGCGGAAGGTGGGATATGGATCGGGGTCGAGGTGATCTCCGATTCGGCAACCAATGTGGAGGCCCGGTTCGACAACCTCAGTGTCGCCAGCCGTGCTGTGCGCTAACCAGGTGCCGTACCCGGCCCTAGCCTCGGGTGGCGTTGAGGATGACCTGCTTGGCGCGCTCGTCCAGGCCGTAGTCGCGGTAGTTGAGGCACACGGCGGGGAAGAGGCCCCAGCGCGGCCCTTCTGTCAGCGCCCGCTCGACGTGCTCGGGAATGGAGTGCTCCGCGGCTGCGGGATCGGCCGGCTCTGCGGCCGCGTCGCCCTCTTGACTGCCATCTTCGGCCACCACCGGGGGGTGCAAGGGGACGAAATAGTGGCCCGGATACATCAGGCGCGTAAACCGTTCGTGGACCCGCCGGGCGAAGTCGCTCAAGCCGTAAGGCGTATCGCTGGGTGGTAGTCCAGTGTCAGAGGTGTTGGTGAGGCGAAAAACATCGTATCCAGGCTCGGCCGAGGCCATGCCGGCGAAGACCACACCGGGGAGGTCTTTGCAGAGAGCATCGAAGATGGCCCGTTCGGCCGGGCGAGTCAGCTCCAGGTCATCTATGTACAGGATGTCAATGCCGTACTCTTTGGTCATCCGGCCCAGGTTGTTGCGTGTGACGGCAATCCACTCGGGATGCGTGATGTCGGCACGCACGAGGGGATGGCTCCACACGCGGCCGCCCTTGATGGCGCCGTTGAGCCGATAGGTCGCGCGTGACAGATCGGGGAGACCCTGATCGGGGAGACCCTCCGCGAACGTGAGCTGGACCACGTTCGTTTCCGGCGCAAACCGGAAGCGGAAGCGAAAGCGCACCCGGTCTCCGTGGGTAAGGGCACCGGGGTTGCTCTGCACCTCCCGGCCATTGACAACTGCCCGCAGGGTACCGTAGCCGCAGTCTTGGACCCCGGCAATGGTGAGGAAGGCCTCCATCTCATTGGGCAGCGGCAAGGTCTCGAACGTCACCTGCGTGGCCGACTGCACCTGCGGTTGTAGCGCGACAAAGCCGGAGTCGTACCCGGTCGGGATGACGGGAAACGCGCCCGGCCATCCTTCATACGGTCCTACCTGCCCGCCAGGCAGGCGCTCATACGGTCGGTCATACGGCAGCGCGAGATGCTCAAGGGATGCAAAGCCCTCGGCATACGGGTCCAGTCCCCAGACGTTGCTCTGCACCATGAGGCGGTGGCCGCCGGCGTGGACTGCCTCGGTGACCGCCCGCAGGCCGGCACTGCCGCCTAGCTCCGGGGCCGGATCGAAGACAGGATAGCGCGAGCCGGAAGACCCTTGGAAGCCTTGCAGGCGGATGGCCGTACCACTCGACACGCCCAGATCGGCCAGGTCTTGGCACAAGGCCACCACATGGTCGAAGGTATGGGCGATTTCGCCGGTCGCCCGCCAGAGGTCCAGGGAGACGAGCACCTTGATCTCATCGAGCCAGGCCGGGACGGAGGCATCCTGCGCGCGGGGAAGGACGCCGAGCCGCTGTTGCAGACTGCCACAGTAGCGATCAATCGCCGCAGTAAGGTCGGATTGTGCGGAGAGTTCCAACGGTACTCCGTTCACACACTCGATACCCAACCAAAGTCCCTGGGTATCCCGATACGCCCCGGTACTCCAGATCGCGGCGTGGGTGCCGGGCAGGCAGCGGGTGTATTCGGACAAGCCGATGACGGTGATCGCAAAGGCCTCGACCTCGACAGCAGCGAGCTGGTGCGTCGAGCGGGTGCTCCCCAGCGCGACGCCGGCCGCCGTGCCGAGGGGGCAGGAGGCGTCAATCCGGGCGCTCCAGTTCTGCCCGGTCAAGTGATGGATGGCGGCTGAACGGGGAAAGGGGAGCCACACCTCGACGCCAACGTCGGTCGTTGCGCCCTCGACTTCGAGCACGGAGGTGATGGCCTCGTGACCGGGGCGGAGGTGCCACTTGCCCTCCACCCCGTCGCCGCGCAGGAGCACCGTGAGCGTGCTGTTCGCCACGACGATGCCGGCGACGGCCGCCGGCACGCCAGCGAGCTTGAAGCGCGGCACGGTAGTGGCCCGCCCCGCCGGCTGCTGCTGCCAACCAAATCCTGTGGCTGCCGTCTCCGTGTCGAGGGTCATGACCAAGTCACCGCCACGGATTTGGAAGGACATACAGCGTCACCTTTCTGCGGCTGGTGTGCGTCTTTCCGAAAGAACAGTCACACGTATTCGCTGGCCAGTCACTATGCACAGGGCGGCGCATCGTGTAGGTAGCTCGGAGAGAGTATACCAGAAAACCGCACACCATCTTTTTCTGAGAAAAAAGCGTTATTCGGCGTGATAATTGCTGCTAACCAGTAAAATAATGTTTTTCTTCCGGCGTAGATTAGCCTTTTATAGGCGGTGTATACCACTTTCTTCTATCAAGCTGCCGAAATGCCGCCGGCTCTGCCTCGCCATCGGTCCGGGGAGGCCCCATGATCGTTTCGTGGCATACTCAAGGATGGTGTTGACGATTGTTGCACACATGAAAAATATGGTGTTTCTAGCGGCCGGGATGCCGAGATGTCGGGATGCTGGTGCTTGAACACCGACTGGCGACCTCGCTCAGGATGATCCGGAGGTGGATGGCATGAAAGCGGCAGTCCTCATTGAGCCGGGCACTATCGAGATCAAACGGCTGGATCGCCCTTTGCCGGCGGACAAGGTCGCTATTGCAACGAGTGCGGTCGGCATCTGTGGTACCGATATTCACGCTTTCGGCGGGCACAATCCGTTTCTCACCTACCCGCGCGTGATGGGGCACGAAATCGCCGGTACGGTCGCGGCCGTCGGCGCGGAGGTGACCGGCGTCAGGGTGGGGGAGCAGGTAGTCGTCAATCCGTATGCCTCTTGCGAGCAGTGCCGCACCTGTCGCCGCGGGTATCCCAACCTCTGTCCCGACCTCGCCGTCCTCGGCGTCCATACCGACGGGGGCTTTGCCGAACACGCCTACGTCAGTCCGCAGCAGCTCTATCGCCTCCCACCCGGCGTGGACCTCGCTACGGCGGCGCTCGTCGAGCCGCTCTCCATCGGCGCGGAGGCGGTGGCCAATGGCGATGTGCAGGCCGACGACCGGGTGGTCATTATCGGTGCCGGGCCGATTGGGCTGGCCTGCCTGGCGTTCACGGTGGAGCGGGGCGCGGCGGCCCTGGTCGTTGATCGTATTCCCGGCCGCCTGGAGCGGGCGCGGGCGCTGGGCGCAGCGGCGGCGGTCAATACGCTGACCGATGATCCCGACGAGCGCATCGAGGCCTTTACCGCCGGACAGGGCGCCGACGTGGTGATCGAGGCGGTGGGAGCGCCGGAGACCATCGAGGCCGGGCTGCGCTGGTTTGGACCGGCCGGCCGCTACGTGCTGCTGGGCCTTTACGACGGCACCGTCGAGCTGCCGACGTTCACCGCTATGCGGTTCGGATTGCGTCTGACGGCCTCCCGCCTCAACCGGGGGCGGTTCCCCGAATGCCTGGAGTATCTGCGTACCCACCCGCATATCACGAGCCTCGTCACGCACCGGATTACC
>JAJDZR010000208.1 GCA_022824545.1 Chloroflexota bacterium | reverse complement strand
CACCACCACTGCCGTACACGCTGCCGGACGAGGCCAGCAGGAACACCGCGGCGCCAGCGGCACGGGCGTAATCGAGGAGCCGCTGCGTGCTGGCGATGTTGACGGCGAGCAGCTCGGCCGCCTGGTCCGGGAAGGGGACGTTGGCCTGGGCAAGGTGTAGTACGGCGTCAACGTGGCCGGGGAGTCGCTGCCCGTTCGTAGCCGCCGGCTCGTCCCACGCGGCGTGTGGCGCCAGCGGCCGGTCGGCGGCGAGGTCCCAGGGGACGTAATACACGCCGGCGGATCGCGCGGGTGGTGGGCTGCTGGGGCGGACGAGGGCGTAAACCCGGCGCTGCGGGTCGCGCTGAGCGAGCCAGGGCACAAGGTGGGAGCCGATGAAGCCGGCGGCGCCGGTCACGAGGATATTAGTCATCAGCTGTTAGCCCTCAGCCGTCAGTTGTCAACCGGCGGCGACTACGCGGCGGAGGCCCTCGTCGAACGGGACGGCGGTGCGCCAGTCGAGCAGGCGCGCCGCCTTGGCACTGCTGCCGACGCGGCGCTGCATCTGTCCGACGGGCGCGGGCTGGTAGTCGGGCGACAGGGTTGAGCCGGTCAGGCGGAGCAGCGTCTCGACGACCTGCTTGATGGAGCGCTCCTCGCCGCTGCCCACGTTGAACGCCTCGTCGGATACGTCGCTCTCCATGGCGCGGAGGTTGGCGGCTGCTACGTCGTCCACGTAGATGAAGTCGAACGATTGGGTGCCCTGGCCGAAGATGATGGGCGCCTGGCCGGCGCGAATCCGCCGCAGGACCGCGGGGACCACGCCAATCGTCTGGTGGGGTCCGTACACGTTCATATAGCGCAGGTTTATGTAGTCGAGGCCGTACATGGTGTGAAAGGAACGGCAGAGGTATTCGCCGGTGATCTTGCTGGCTCCGTAGATCGTGCGCGCTCCGAGCGGATGGGACTCGTCCATGGTCTCGTCGGTGTCGCCGTAGACGGAAGAGGCTGACGAAAACACGACCTTGTTGAGGCCAGCGCGTTGGGCAGCCTCGAGGACGGTGAACGTGCCCTCCATATTGATCTGCACGCACAGGCGCGGATCGTCAGAGCAGCTGTTCAGATCGAGCACTGCGAGGTGGAACACGCCCGCCGCGCCGCTGGCTGCTACCTGGACCTCCGCTGCGTTGGTGATGTCGCCGGCCTGTAGCATCACCCGGTCCGCAGCGGCGGGGGGCAGCCCGGCGCATACCTCGGGGCGGATCACGCGGTCGAACACCGTGACGGCGGCGCCGCGGGTGGCGAGTAGTCGGACGACACGGCTGCCGATAAAGCCGCAGCCGCCGGTGACGAGGAAGCGTTGGTTCTCGATCTGCATGGTGAGGCATCTCCGGCGCGCAATGCCTGTTTAGCGCGGACAGTCTACCATGCTGGGCCCCCCTATGGTCCCCCCGTTCCGACGGGGGGACGAGCACAGGATACGATGGCCCACGTGCCGGATCGCGTGGCGGCTCAGGCGATGAAGCGGCCGTCCCAGAGGCGCAGCCAGCCGAGGTAGGCGCTCATACCGAGAACGGCCAGGCCCACGCCGACGGCTGCTGCCGCGAAGAGGCCGTCGGCAGGGGTCAGCGGTACCATCCGGTAGTAGGTCCGGGTGGTCGCGGCGGCGAAGGCGCGGGAGTCCATGGCGATGGCCACCTGGGCGGCGCGCCGCACGGCGCTGCTCAACAGGGGCACGATGTAGCCGGCGCGGCGCCAGAGCCGTTGCCAGATGAAGCCTTGCTCCAGCACGCCGCGAACCCGACGGGCCAGCGCAATCTGGCGGTATTCCTGGCGGAAGAAGGGGAGGAAGCGGTAGGCGGCGAGGAGAGGATAGCCCAGGCGATAGGGGAGGCGGGCGTGACGAATCAGGCTGATGATTAGATCGGTGGGGTCGGTGGTCAGGATGAACGTGACTGACAGGACGCCGATAGCCAGACCGCGCACGGCGAGGGCGGTCCCGAAGATCAGTCCGGGCGTACTCACGCGCAGCGGTCCGAGGCGAGCGAGCACGCCGGCCTCGTCGGGATAGGCCGAGAAGAGCGCATTGCTCCACACGAAACCCAGCCCAATCAACAGGAGGGGTAGCAGGGCGCCGCCATACGTCCGCGGGTGTAGGCGGCCTAGCCCTAGCCCGGCGGCGAGCGTGATCGCGAGGAGCAAGAGCGGGGTCCAGGGGTCCAGCACCACGGTCAAGAGCAGCGACAGGACCAGGACGACGGTGAACTTCACGGTCGGGTTGCGTCGCCGGAGGTATGGCGTCGGGGCCGCTGGAGTGCGTCCAGCGTCGTCGTTCGGGATGGGGACGGTGCTCATGGCTCTTCTTCCGCTATTGCTACGTGCGTGGGAGGTTGTGCCTGCCGCCGGACTCCTGCCCCCCTATGGTCCCCCCGCTGCGCGGGGGGACGTGGATTGCGGCCTGCGCCGCAATGACGGCTTGCATTGTCAACTCCTACGGAGAACTAGGCTGTCCTCCGACCAACGCCGCGGCTAGCTCCCGTAGGCTGCTCACTGCCGGCAGCGCCGCCCGTAGCTCCCTGGCTTGCTGGACGGCTTGAGCGATGGGTGGGAGGCGGAGAGCGCAACGGGTTAGCAGGTCGGGGCGCGCAAACAGGTCCGCCGGCGGGCCGTCGAACACGACGTGACCGCTGGCGAGTGCCACGACTCGCGTGGCGTGCTCGGCGACGAGGGTCATGTCGTGTGTGATGACCACGACCGTTGTGCCGCTGCGGTGGAGGTCCGTGAGCAGTGCCAGCAACTCATCCGTATAGCGGCGGTCCTGCCCGAACGTCGGCTCATCGAGCAGTAGGACGTCCGGCTCCGTGACCAGGGCGGTGGCGACCGAGAGGCGGCGTTTCTGGCCGTGGCTGAGGCTCAGGGGGTGCGCTGCCGCCAAGTCCGCCAGCCCGATTCGCTCCAGGGCCGTCAGCGCCCGCTCAGCCGCCGCCGCGGCAGCTACGCCGCGCGCCCGCAGGCCGAAAAGCAACTCGGATTGGACGGTGCCGGTGACGAATTGGTGCTCGGGATACTGGAAGACGTAGGCCAGGCGATGGCGCACGTCGCGCTCCGGGACGGTGCGGAGGTCGCGGCCATCGAGCAGCACCCGGCCGGTGGTTGGCTGTAGCGCCCCGGCGAGGAGCAGAGCCAGCGTCGTCTTGCCGGCGGCGTTGGCTCCGGCCAGGGCCAGGAACTCCCCGGGGCGCACGTCCAGGTCAACCTCGGCTAACGCCGGGGGGCCGTCCGGCGTGTAGCGGTAGCTTACTTGCTCGGCGGCGAGGATGGGCCTCACCCCCCGGCCCCCTCTCCACCCTGTGGAGAGGGGGGGAGCGTCGGCCGCAGAAGCGCCGGCGGGTGCGTCGGTGGTGGAAGTCGGCCAGGACGTGACCAGGAGATCGGCCGCCTCCGCGATGGTGAGGGGGGCCTTGGCGCCGGGAAAGAGGGCGCCGAGCCGCGCGACCTGCGGCACCCACACGCCTAGGCGGTCGAGTGTGTCGGCGTGTCGCTCGAATATCTCGCGGGGAGGGCCGGTCAGGGCACCGGTCCCGCGCTCGTCCAAGACGACGACGCGCTCGATCAGGGCAAGGATGTCGTCCAGACGGTGCTCGACGAGCAGCAGGGACCGGTTGCTATCCCGGCACAAGTCGGCGAGGGTGTCGAATAGCTCGGTCGTGCCTTGCGGGTCGAGGTTGGCCGTCGGCTCGTCGAGCACCAATGCACCGGGTCCCATCGCCAGGATGGCCGCGAGCGTGACTCGCTGCTTGGTGCCGCCGGAGAGCTGATCGAGGCGGGCCGGTGTGCGGGCCGGGTCCAGGCCGAGCAGGGCGCGCGCTGCCGGGACGCGCCGCAGCATTTCCGGTCGCGGCGTGCCAAGGTTTTCGAGGCCGAACGCAACCTCGTCGTCTACCTCCAGCAGGGCCAGTTGTGCCTCCGGGTCTTGGAAGAGCAAGCCGACCTGGCGGGTGAGCCGGCCGAGTGAGGCTTGGCGGGTGTCCTGGCCATCCACCAGGATGCGGCCGGCCTCCCAGTGCGCCTCGACGCTGTGCGGGATCAGGCCATTCAGGCAGAGCGCGAGGGTGCTCTTGCCGGCGCCGCTCGGTCCGAGCAAGAGCAGCCGCTCGCCGGGTGCCCACTCCAGGGAGAAGTCGCGCAGGGCGGGGGCGCGCCGGCCGATGTGGCGCACGGTGAGCCGCTCGACATGGACCGCCGGCGTGTGGTCGGTGGGGAGGGGATTGACCTGGGACCGGCCCCCTCCCTGGCCCTCCCCCGTCGCGCCGGGGGAGGGGATTGGTGCGGGGCTGCGTATCGGCATGAGTGGGCTGCCTCCGGCCGGTCGGCGGCCGTGCTATACCTCTTCCATCCGCTCGCGGCCGATGGGGAAGAAGTTCAGGGCGCCCGTGCGGGCCAGCAAGTCGCCGATGACCTTCGCGGCGGCGCCCGCCAGTCCCCCGCTGATGATCCGCACGACGAGGATGCCCACGATGACGGCCGGCTCCAAACCGAAGTACCCTAGGCGGAACCAGTTCCAGGGGATGGCGACGATGGCTGTGACGACGCCAGCTATGAGGAGGGTGGTCCAGCCCCAGGAGCGATACCGCGTGAGCGCAAAGACCAACTCGCAGCCGACAGCCTGCATGATGCCGGTCACGACAAGGATTGGCCCGGCTGCCGCGCCGAGCAGGACCTCGGCCAGGGCGGCCAGGCTTTCGGCGAGGAACGCTGCACCGGGACGGCGGACGATATAGCCGCCGAGCAATCCGGCGATGAACCAGACTCCAAAGAATAGCTCGCGGCCGAACGGCCCACCGAGGGCTTGGGACCAAATCCAGGCCTGAATCCACTGCCAGTAGATGGCGCCAAAGACAATCGCCAGGATGGCCAGCAGCACAAAGTCCTGCGTGCGCCAGGCGGATCGCTCCCGTGCCGCCGGCCGACGCCATTCGAACACACCACCAAGCGCGGCAATAGCAAACATGATGATTGAGGCGTAGACACCCGGTCCGAAACCGGCCAACTCCCCAGCGCGTAAGGTTTCGAGGGCCTGCTCCCCGGAGAGGGCCTTCTCCGCGAGGAAGACGGCGCTGATGAGCAGACCGCTGACCGCGGCTAGGATGGTCCAGTTGTTGAAGATGGCGCCGCCCTCGGTGTCGTTGAGCATTGAGATGAATGCAAAGGCTATGACCATGATGGCGAGGACGGGGATGGCGTACAGCGTAACGTCAAAGCCCTTGGTCACACCGCCCATGGCCTGAGCGAACTCGAACCCGCTATAGGCCCGGTCCTGGTAGTTGATCCAGGGGAAGAAGAAGGCGACGAGCGCGACGACTCCCGCCGCGATGGCAACCCAACGTCCGGAGAACGTGCGGCGCTGTGGCATATCGGCTGTTGTCGTGTCCATCGTAGCTCTCCTCCTCGTGGTGCTTCCTTGCTCGACTGGGTCTTGGCTGTGACGACGGCTAGGCGGTCGGCGCGCTGGGGCTGTTGGCAGAGATCGTGACGGTCATCACGACGTGTGCCGCGTCCCGGCGGGCGTTGCGAAAGGCGGTCCGCAGCGCATCGAATACGGCGGCACCGTCGCCGGCTAGGTGGGTGGCGAAGTGCCGGCCACCTGCACTAACCGGCGCTGTCTTGGTCGCACCGATCTCTCGATAGATGACGTCCATGTAGTGCTCAATACCCAGGGGGTAGAGCGCAAACTGACAGGCAACCCGCTCCGGGAGGTCGTA
>JAJDZR010000064.1 GCA_022824545.1 Chloroflexota bacterium | reverse complement strand
CGGCGGCTGTGACTTGGGCAGTCGAGGAGAGTAGGCCGCAGAATGAGGGGCGTGTCAAGGAGAGAGCGGGACAGATCGCGGCGGGGGCTTGTGATCTGTAGCCCCTAACTTGTCATTACGTCGGAATAATCGCATCGGTTGCCATATCAATGTGTCTGCCAGCCACATTTTATGACATGGAGATAGCGGTATGCAAGCGGGGAGCCTGACAGAGCAACTAGCCGCCTCCCGACCTACGCGATGTCCCGGCGCTTCGGCGCGACCCCGGACACGCCACCCAAGCCGCCGGAGACGACGAGGTGCTCGCCGGTCATGTGGGCCGAGTCGTCGGACGCCAGGAATGTCGCAGCGGCCGCGATGTCCTCCGGCCTCGTCCAGCGCCCCAGCGGCACAGACTGCCGCAGCCGCTCGCGCAAGTCGGCTTCCGGAATACCCATTACCGCCGCCCGCTCTGCCATGTTGGCTTTCTGAAAGTCGGTGTCCACCGGACCGGGACAGATCGCGTTCACGTTGACGTGGTACGGCGCCAGCTCGACCGCGAGAGTCTTGGTGAAGCCGATCACCGCCCACTTCGCAGCGTTGTAGGCCGAGACGAGAGGCGGGCCCGAAATGCCGTTGATGGACGAGAGGTTGATGATCTTGCCGCTGTCCTGCCGCATCATCTGGCGTCCGACGTACTTGCTGCACAGGAAGACACCCGTGATGTTCACGGCGAGGACGCGATCCCACTCCGCCTCATCGAGGTCCACGGTCTCGACGACCCGCTGTCCGGTGCCGGCGTTGTTGACCAGAATGTCAATCCGGCCGAACTCGTCGAGCGCCCGCTCCACCGCCGCCCGCACGGAGGCTGCCTGCGTGACGTTGCACTCCACGGCCAAGGCGCGCCGGCCCTTCGCCGCGACCTCCCCGACCGTCACCTGCGCCGTCTCCACGTCAAGCTCCGCGACGACGACGTGGGCGCCTTCATCCGCGAAACGCAGCGCGATACCGCGACCGATCCCCCGTGCCGCCCCCGTCACCAGAGCTACTTTGTCCGCAAGCCGCATTGCTCTCTCCCCATGTCCCCTATCCTTTGGCTACCGGCTACTGACCACTGGCTACGACCCACTGACGTTGATGAACGGTGCGCGATGGCCCACACTTCCTATGCGCCAGGAGCGGTCCGGACGTTCGGCGGCGCGTACCGACGCCCGCGCTCCAGGGTGCTCCAAGCATGGTAGGCTCGGCGCAAGCATACCAGCGTATGCACGCTCATGGAGGTGAGTTGATGAGGTTCTGCATTACGGGCTACGGAAGTATCGCCGCCGTTCACCGGGATGCGCTGCTGCCGATGGCGGGCATCGAGATCGACTCCGTCGTCGGTCGTTTGATCGAGCCGACCCGCGAGTTTGCCGCCAGCTGCGGTGCGCCGCTCGCCACGCTGGACCTCGGCGAGGCGCTCGCGCGGCCTGGGATGGATGCCGTGCTCATCACCTCGCCAAGCCAGGTTCACTACGCACAGGCCCGCGCCGCGCTTGAAGCGGACAAGCATGTGCTGCTCGAAATCCCGATGGCCCTCTCCTATGCCGAGGCTGCGGCTCTGTGCGACCTGGCCGACACGCGGGGCAAGACGCTGATGATCTGTCATACGGAGCGGTTTTGGGCATCAACGATGGCACTGAAGCAGCGGATAGTCGCCGGCGAGCTAACGCCCTCCCATATCCACGTCGAATGGCACTTTTTCCGGCGGGAGAACATCAACTGGATGGGGCGGCGGCGCAGTTGGACGGACAACCTCTTGTGGCATCACGGCGGTCATGTCGTGGACCATGCGATCTGGCTGTTCGGGGAGTCCCCGGCGGAGGCGCGGGCGTTCTTTGGCCCGACGGCTAACCCGCTAGGTATTCCCCTCGATGTCTCGGCGCAGATGCGGTTTCCGGGCGGTGGCCTGGCGACGTTGGCCCTCAGCTACAACGCCATTGTGCCCGCGGCCGTGCAGCGGTATACCGTGATCGCCGAGGAGGACTTTCTCGTCTATGATGCCGGTCGCTTCACCGACCGCGACGGCAACGTACTGTCGGAGGAGACGAACGAGGACGCCGTGCCGCGGCAGAACGAGGAGTTCGTCAGCGCCGTCAGGGAAGGGCGCGAGCCGCTGACCTCCGGCCGCGCGATTCTCGGATCGTGCCGCGTGCTGGAACAGATGGAGCGCGGCGCGGCATAAGATCACCAGGCGAGACGCAGCTTCGTCCAGCGAATGCCGCAGCGGTCGTCTTCCTGGCACCAGTGCGTAGCGAGGTAGGTGCCGTCTTGCAGGCGGATTGCCGTGGGGAAGCCGAACGCGAAGGCGCCCAGCTCCTCAACACCCGACTCGATACCCTCCGGCCGCTCGCGCTGTGCCCGCGCGTCGTATAGCACGCCTTCGAAATGAACGGACCATTCGGTTTCGGTAAAAGTCACCAGGCTCATGATGATCGCCTGGTCGCCGTAGCGGCGGTTATACAGGACGAGCAGCCGGTCGCCGCCTAGCGGGATCGCCGTCATCGTCTGCCCGGCGATGCCGGTCGAGCGTGCCGGGCCCCACGTCAGCCCGTTGTCGTGCGACAATGCAAAGCTATCCGGTTGATCCGCGACGTCGCCCAGGGTCACGGTCCAGGCCGTCGCGAGTAGGCGGCCGGGGGCTACCTCGGCCAGCTTCTGCTCGAAATAGCCGTAGCGCCGCTGCGGATCCTCGAACACCACCGCGTGGCGCGGCCAGGTATGCCCACCGTCGTCGGAGACCGCCACCAGCACCTGCTCGCCGAGCCGATCTTGGGCCGGCAGCGTAGCCGCCGGCGCGAGCAGCCGGCCCGATGCGAGCGGCAGCGCGCCATGGGAAATCTCCAGGGGACAGTCCGCCGGCATCGGGACGACCGCGGGGCCGGACCAGGTGCGTCCACCATCCGTGGAGCGGCAGAGCACCGGTTCATTGCGAACGTGCCCAAACCCTTGCCCAGGATCGGGATAACTGCGGGCGCCGTAGGCAAAGACGGTCCGCCCGTCGGCCGCGAGGGTCAGTTTCAAGGCGGCAGTCGTGCGTGGGTCGCTGGTCGGGACAAGAATCGTCCCCTCGACGGACCAGGTCTCCCCGCCGTCCGTGGAGCGTGCCCAGTCGGTGCCGCCGTGGACGAACGCGCCGCCCCCCACGCTGAACGAACAGAGAATGTCGCCGTCAGGCAATTGTACCGCCTGGGGAAACGCCGAGTCACGACGATCTATCCAGCCGGTGCCAACGATCTCGATTCCCGGCATGACACCCTCCTCTCATGGACATGGCCGGTGACAAGGCCCTCGCCATGATACACTCGGATTTGACGCACTGTACGTAATTGGCTACGGTTCTAATACCACCCCAGCGATAGCATCGCTGGCCTGACGCCCCGCAAGGGGCGTTTCTCTTTTGGGGGCCGCCGGGTGCTCACTCGGCAAAAGTGACGGCCACCTCCGTCGCTCGCGGCGGGCGACCACTGTGTACTGCACCCAGGACCAGGCTGACCGTCCGAGGGGCTGGGGCGTCACTCGCCCTCGCGCGTGTAGCCCCACTCGTCCACGACCCGGTTGCTCAGCCGCAGGTTGGAGGGCGTCGTCAGTTCCACGCGGTTGCCGTCGGGATCGCGCACGAACACGTACTGCTGTCCGTCGTGCCGCTCGCCGCTGCTCTCCGGCTCGTACCCGTGCGCTTGCAGCGTCTCCAGCGCCGCTGCGAAGTCGTCCACCTCGAAAGCGGCGTGGTAGCCGGCTGATTCGCCGTTCGCCGGCTCGATCAGGTGCAGCATGGAGCCATCGGCCATCCTGGTCCAGATGACCCGCTGGCCATCCACCATCGAGGGGATCACCTCCAGTCCGAGCAGGTCTCGGTAGAAGGCCAAGGAGCGACGCCGGTCGCTGATGGGGTAGCCGATGTGGTTGACCTTGGTCAGCTTGAATGCGGGCATGAGGCCCTCCTTCCGCGCTGGTGCAGGCATTCTACCGTCCACCGTAGCGCGTGGGTACCCCTGCCCCCGCCATTCCCGCGCCCGCAAGCATCCACGTCCTCCTGTGCAGCGGGGGGACCATAGGGGGGCCGGGCCTACAGGTCGAGAGTCATGCCGTCGCGCGTGACCAGAACCTCTGCGCCGAGGAGGCGGCGCGCCTTCTCCGCTTCACCCTCGGGATCGGCCAGGATCGCTCGCCCATGGTGGATAAACGCGAGGCGTCCGTAGGACTTGCCACTGCCGCGTAGGTAGGTGCAGACATCCTCGACGGCATGATGGCCGGTCTCCATGAGGAAGAGGTCGCAGTCGTCGAGCAGCGGACCAAGCTCGCTCGTCGCGGCAGCGTCACCCGAAAACACGACGGCCTTGCCGCCGGCCTCGATGCGAAACGAAAACGACTGCCACGGCTGCCCAGGGTCCGGCTCCCCGAGGTGGCGATTGTGCAGCGCGATCACCCGCAGATCGCCGTCGTCATAGATCACGCCGTCCTCGTACCGCCGGGCCTGGAGATCGAATCCCAAGTCCATCTCTTTGGCTGGCCCTCTGACCACCGCCTGCACGCCTTCCCAGACATAGAGATCGGGGATGAAAAGCGACACGGTCTTACCGGCCATGCGGGCAGCGCTCTCGGCATCAACGCGGTCGAGCTTGGGGATGGTCCAGATAAGGTTGGCTAACCCCCCAATGTGGTCAGTGTGCGTGTGGCTGATGAAGATTGCCCGCACGGACCGCAGGTCCACCCCCGACGTATGGGCGGTGTACGCGCAGCCTTCCCCGGCATCGAACCAGTAGACGCCTCCCGCCCACTCCACGACAAAAGAGACGTGCCGGTAGCCGGGGACCGGCTCCGTGCCACTCCCGGTCCCGAGAAAGATAAGTTTCATCCGTTGCCCCCTCGCTGCCTGGTCATCGCTCGCGTGTCGGCAGCCGTATGATAGCGCGAATCCGTGACACCCGGCCCGCGCCGGGGTCTGAGGCCCACCACCCCCCGCGCCAGCGGGAATCTACTCCCCTCTCCACCAAGTGGAGAGGGGGCCGGGGGTGAGGACCGTCCCGTCCCCCTGCATAGCGGGGGACCATAGAGGGGCCGGAACCCCACGGTCCCATCATGCAGCGCTGCCGCGCCGACAGGTAGACTGAAACTATGACGGCCACGGGCATTGCACAGCGACTACGCGCACCGTGGACGCGCCGCGAGCCTCCTGCTGCCCCGTCTCCCCAGCCGCCGCTCGCTCTCGACGAGGCCGTCGCCGGCGAGGAAGTGACCACGGCGCAAGGGCGCTTCTTCCGCACCCGCGATGTCCGGCCGGCGCGCGGCAGGTACGGTGGCGAGGTGCTGCGGGCCTTCGCCGCGGTGCGCCCGTCCAGCCTGGCATTCCTGACCGCCGATACGACGCTGGCCTCCTTTGAGCCGCACCGCGCGGTATTTCTGGACACCGAGACCACCGGGCTGGCCGGTGGCACCGGGACCTATGCCTTTCTGGTGGGTCTGGGCTTCTTCCAAGGTGAGCGGTTCGTCATCGAGCAGTACTTCATGCGCTCGTTCGGCGAAGAGCGAGCGATGATGGCGCACGTCGCCGAGCGCATTGCCGAATTTCCCGGCGTCGTCACCTTCAACGGCCGGTCTTTCGACCTGCCGCTGCTCCAAACGCGCTTCATTATGAGTCGCCAGCGTCGCGCGGCAGCGCGGCTCGAGGCGTGGACCCATCTCGATCTGCTCCCAGCAGCGCGTCACCTGTGGCGCGAAGCACTGCCGAATTGCAAGCTGTCCTCGCTGGAGGCGGCCGTGCTGGGCGTGCGGCGCCACGAGGACGTACCGAGTTGGCTGATCCCGAGCATCTACCTTGACTTCGTGCGTACCCGGGACGCCCGCCGTCTACGCCCCGTGTTCGAGCACAATCGCTACGACATCCTCACGATGGTCGCGCTGGGCAGCTATGCCGCGCGGATGCTGGCCGAACCGCTGGAGCGACGCCCCGGGCGGCCGCGACTAGGGGCCGAGATCGCCGCGGTCGCGCGGCTCCATGAGCGCCGCGGGCAGGAGGCACGCAGCGCGCGCCTCTATGCGGCAGCCCTCCGGCAGCAACTCCCCGAGGAACTGCGGCTGAAGACGCTGTGGCGCCTGGGCCTGGTACGCAAGCGCCAGCGGGCGTGGCCAGCAGCGGCCAAGGTCTGGCAGCGCATTGTGGACCAGGAGCCGGCACTGCGCTTGCCGGCGCTGATCGAGCTGGCCAAGCTCTACGAGCATCGGCGGCCCGATCTGGCGCGAGCGAAGGCGCTGGCCACGCAGGCGTACCGGCTCTGGCAACAGGCGCCGGATGGCCCCGGCACGCGCCTGCTCGTGGCGGTCGAGTCCGGTCAGCGGCCACTCGGAGCGGCGTTGCGGCACCGTCTCAGTCGCCTAGAGCGCCGCCTGGCGCGGGCTGCGCCGCCGGGGCGGCCATCAGGGGCCAAACAACATGACTGATGCGGTACAGGCCGAAGAGTCCGGTCTCAGCCAGGGCGCGGCAGCGGAGCCAGCGGCGGGTGCGCCCATCGCCGATCAGGAGCAGCCGGGCGCCGCCGAGTCGTGGTCGGAGCCGGAAGAGTACGTCCGCGTCTTGAGTGCGTTGGCGAGTGGTGAGGGGGCACAGGCTATCGCACGGCTGGAGCAGTTGCAGGCGCAGCCGCCGCTGGCGCTGCCGGAGCTAGCCGCCACGTACTTGAGCGGCATGGCCCACTTCGCCGCGCTCGACTGGGCCGGTGTCGTCGCGCACCTGCGTCAGTATGTCGTCAACGGCTCCCCCGACGACTGGCACATGCCCTGGGCCTATCTCCGCCTCGGGCAGGCGCTCGAGGAATTAGGTCGCCTCGACGAGGCATCGCTGGCCTACCGCGGCTGCCTCATGCTAACGGCGCGGGAGCGCTTGCCGCGCCAACTGGCCTTTGCACTGATGTCGCGGATCGCCGACGAGTCCCCCGGCGTATCAACCGCGCCCTAAGCCGCGTATGCCCTAGCCTCCAGTGCCTGCGGAGACCGTGAAGCCGTTCGTGGTCACGGCCTCACGAAAAGGGCCTTCCTCCAGCCCGACGCCAAAGCCCGGTTCGTCTGGCACCGTCACCCAGCCGTCGCTGACGACGTAGGCGGAGCCGTCGAGGCCCGGCGTGGTTGCTTCATCCCACTCGACAAACGCAAAGCGGCTGATGGCGCTTGCTAGGTGGCCGGAGGCGTAGTTCCCGTAGTGCCCTCCGTAATGGTGCGGCGCCGTGCGGGCGCCCCAGCGGTCGAGCCGTGCTCCTAGCTCCAGCCAGCGCGTGAAGCCATAGCTGAAGATGTCGTATTGGACGACGTTGACGAGCCGCTGGCGGGCCATCTCCGGCAGACGGGGTGAGGCAAGACCCTCCCCGTCGGCGATCAGCGTGGATAGCCCCTCGGCCCGGAGCCATGCTTGGAGGTCACGATAGAGCACGTCGTCTTCGTGGAATGCCTCTTCGAGCCAGAAGACACCGGCTTCCGCAGTCGTTTGCAAGAGCTGCTTGGCCAGATTGAGGTTGTAGCCGTTGTTCGCGTCCATCATCAGCGTCGCGTGCTCACCTACAGCCTCGCGCACGGCGCGTACCACGGCGATGTCCCGCCGCAACCCAGCCGCCAACTCCATATGGCGAGCGCCGCGCCCCACCTTGATCTTGAAGGCGCGGTGCCCCCGCGCGTACCCCTCACGCGCTTCCGCTGCAATCAGCGCAGCGGCTTCCTGCTCGGACTCGAGGTGCAGGTCGTCGAAATAGAGCGACGTGTCGTAGCACCGGACGCGGAACGGGGTCGCGGGCGTGACCTCGACCGTTGCCGCGGCCAGCGCGTAGACCGGCTCGCCAGCGCGTTTGCCCGCCAGGTCCCAGAGCGGGAACTCCAACGGCAGCCCGGCCCGGCTGGCCCCCTTTCCCGCAACAAAGACATCGGACAGCCGGGATCCGACCAGATTCGCCGCTTGCTCGCGGGTAACCCGGCTGGCCCCCCACCCGGTGGCGCCATCATCGGTGGTGATCCGGGCGATGGCCGGCTGCACGACGATGCCGTGCTCGCCTAGCCGCGCGTTACAGCCGGCGTTGCGCGGCCGCCGGCCCTCCAACTGCCCCCATTCGATGCGCTCGATCCGCGGATCGTTCATGTCTGTCCGTCCTATGTCGCGCGCGTGATGATCGCATAGAAGATGAGAATGCCGGTCCAGAGCACTGGTGGCGCGAGGACAAAGCTGGCTGCGGCGAGGTTGTTGTCGTGAACCAGTTCGTGCGCCAGCCCGCGCCGGCATCCTTCTCCGCCGACCCCGCACACCATATCCTCGTTGTGGTGGCTGAAGAACCAGTCGCCCAGCTCCCAGCTGACGAGCGTGATGATCGCCGCCAGCGAGACGTAGGGCGCGGAGCTAGCGATGACCAGCGGCAGCGCCGAGAGGTGCTTGGTGTACTCGCCGAGACCCGTCACCAAGTCCACGACCACGGCCAAGACGTTGTAGACGACAATCAGGACCAGCCCCCAGAGCAAGACCGTCTTACTCACGCCCCTTCTCCTTTTCTGCTCCCAAGGTTGCCGGCTCAACGTCCATTGGCTTGGGCCGGCCCGGCGATCAGTGGCGCCAGAACTTCACTTTGTCAATGGGGAGTATTTCGCACTGAAATGCTAGGGGGTAATCGCCGATCTGGACCAGCCGTAGCATCCAGGGGGCCTCCGCCAGCGATGGGCCGTAGTAGAAGGAGCAGTCGCTATATGCAGTGCCGACCGGGGTCAGCGCGGCGCGGGCTACGAGTGTGGACTCGCCCTCGACCAGCCAGAACGTGCCCTCGGGCCGGGCGGAGAAGGCCGTCCAGGTGCCGAGGCCGTCCGTCTGCACGTCATAGCTGACCTCCGCCGCCGTGTGCTGGAGGTAGTCGTCGCGGTAGCGGGCCAACTCCTCGACGAGGCCGGCGCTGCCCTGCTGGACACCAAGATAGGCCAGCGCCGACTGCGGCTGGTCCCCCTCGACGAAGAGGATGCTGGCACTCTGGTCGGGCGCAAGCAGGGCCAGCGTAAACGAGAATTGTCCGGCGGCATCCGGGATTTCGGCGCGGCCGACTGCCCCAACCTCATAGTTCAGGGTGAACTCGTCGGCGTCCCAGAAAGCCGGGTCGGCAGTCTCCACCTCCGCGACGTCGCCGCTGTGAAAGTCGCCGCCGATGGCCGCGATAAGCTGGGCCGCTTCATCGGTTCGATCATGGTCGTAGCGTTCGCGGATGATCTCCCGGCGCTCCCGTCCCGATTCCTGCGCCGGCTTATTCCCGGCCACCAAGCGCCACGCCCTACGGAATAGCCCTCCACTACTCATATTCACCTACCATTTCTCAGGGTTAGGGCACGGGTACACCGATGTATGGTGTCTCCGGCCGCGGCGTAAGAATATACTCGCCGACACAGCAACCCAAGGTGCAACACCGGCGGAAGCCGCCAAAGCCACGGGTGGGTACACGGATGCGCGGTATGCTCACACGGCGCGGCGCTTGAACGCGGGGCGGTTGCGCCGTCCGGGGCGAAGATACCCGAGGCGGCGCCGTACCGGGCTGCCCGACGGTGGCCGCGCCCTGTCCGGGGCGGGTTTGCCCTCTGCTCCCGGCGGTGGACGCGCCGCCGGCCCCGCCGACGGACGAGCGTGTGGTGCCTCCGGTGGCCGCGGCGCCGGGCCGCGCGACCCCTTTCGCCGGCGGCGGCTTGGTGCCCGGCCGTCCATCCGGCGCATAAGTCGTGTAACTGCGACCGGCACGGGCCGGCGCCTGCGCTTGATTCGGGTCAATCGTCACGGGGCCGCCGGCCGGCCTGGTTGTCACGACGGGTGGCCGGGGATAGCCGAATACCCACGGCCGGTCGAACATCCAAAGCCAGAAGAACGGGTTGTTCATGATCCCGCCGTAGCCCGCGGCGACTCCACCGCTGTCGCGCACGCGCTGCTCCAGATCGGCCGGGACCGGCGGCGCCTGTACGCCTTCGGGGAGCAGTACCACGCTGACCGTCTCCACGTTGCCCGATGAGACGTTCACCTCGCGCCCCTGGCTACCAAGCGTGGTACCATTCGCAAACGTCGGATCGTCGTGGATGAACGACAGGCCGTAGTCGCCGGCCGGCACATCGTCGAAACGATAGTACCCGGACGAGTCGGTGCGCGCGATGCAATCATCGCTCCGCCGCTCGCAGTCAATCCCGCTGCCGGCGATGAGCACGGTGGAGCCGGCGAGACGCACCGGCGGCTCCGAGGTGCTAGGCATCCCCAGCACCTGGCCCTCGATGTCCCCGGTAGTGGCGCCGCAAGACGGTACGATCATCGCCAGGAAGGCCATGGCGGCAACGGCGAGCACAACGAGGCCGATGTTGAGGTTGCCCAGCAACTGTCCCACGGCGAAGGTCCAGCGTTTCCGCCGCCCGACGTGCGGGCCAACGCTGCCACAGAGCGGACAAATGCCCTCGTCATCCAGGCGACCGATCCGGCAGCGAGAGCAGTAGATAGCGGCGCTCATCAAGTTATGCCTTCACCGCCCTGCCTCTCAAAAGTATAATCGTTGGCCATGACGAATGATGACGTGGTGCGGTTTCTGGAAGCGATTGCCAACACCCTGGAGATCAAGGGCGAGCGTCCCTATCGTATCCGCGCGTATCGTGAGGCTGCGCGGCAGGTGGACGCGCTCGAGGAGGACGTGGCGGCGCTCGCGGCGGAGCGTCGGCTAACGACGATCCCGGGCGTTGGGGCCTCGCTCGCCGCCCGCATGCAAGAGCTGATCGATACCGGCAAGTCGTCCTTCCTTTCCGACCTCCAACGTGACACGCCCGCTACGCTGCTTGATCTCCTGCAGCTACCGGGCTTTGGCCCGCGGCGGGTCGCCGCTGTCCATCGCGAGTTGGGCGTGACGACGCTCAACGAACTCGCTGAAGCAGCCGCCGCAGGACGCCTCCGCGGTCTCCGTGCCATCGGTCCCCGGCTTGAACAGTCCATCATGAGGGGGGTCGAGGTCGTCAAGGAGCGCCGGCGGCGAATGCCGTTGCTGTTCGCACGGCCGCTGGCCGAAGCGCTGCGGGCGGAACTGGCCACGGCGCTGCCGGCCCGGCCCATCGCCGTCGTCGGCAGCGTGCGGCGGATGGCCGAGCGCGTCGGCAACATTGATCTCCTCGTCGTAGCGCCGGACGCTGCGACGGTGCTGGATGCGTTTGCCGCCCTTTCCGACATCACTGCCGTGCAGGAGCGCGGCGCGACCACGGCGGTCGGCGCGACGCGCAGCGGTCTGTCATGTCGCGTCGTTGTGGCCCCGCCGGCAAGCTGGGGTGCGGCCCTCGTGCTGACAACCGGCTCGCGAGCTCATCGCCGTCGCCTGCTGGCATTGCCGAGCGCCGCCGGCTGGCAGCTAGACGGAGAGCTTATCCTTGATGAGCAAGGGCAGCCGGTCGTGGCACCAACGGAAGCTGCCTTCTACCGCTTGCTCGGCTTGCCGGAGATTCCCCCCGTCCTCCGCGAGGACCGCGGCGAGATTGAGGCCGCACTATCGGGCACCCTGCCGGACCTGATTTCCGTTGCCGATATACGCGGTGACCTGCACGTCCATTCCAGCTGGAGCGATGGCCGGCACTCCATCGCGGCGATGGCGCGGGCGGCGCAGCAGCGCGGCCTGCGCTATCTGGTCCTGTCCGATCATTCCCGGTCGTCCGTGATCGCCGGCGGCCTGTCGGTCGCGGAAGTGGCGGCGCAGCGGGAGGAGATCGCCGCGGTCAACGCCGACCTGGACGGCTTTCGCGTCCTCGCCGGTATCGAGCTTGACATAAAGCCGGACGGCTCCCTTGACTATGACGACGAGCTACTCGCCACCTTCGATTTCGTGACGGCATCGGTGCATAGCGGCTTTGGGCAGCGCGCCGAGCGCATCACGGAGCGCGTGCTGGCGGCCATCCGCAGTCCGCACGTGGACGCCATCGGTCATCCGACCGGCCGGCTGCTCTCGCGCCGCGAGCCGCTGGCCTTGGACATGGACGCGGTGATTGCGGCGGCAGCCGAGACCGGGACGGCTCTGGAGATCAATGCCAATCCGGACCGGCTCGACCTCAATGACGAGTATGCGCGCCAAGCCGCCGAGGCCGGCGTGCGGCTGGCGATCAACACCGATGCCCACGCGGTCGAGCATCTGGCGTTTCTCGAATACGGCATTGCGACAGCGCAACGCGGCTGGGTCCGCCCCCAAGACGTGCTCAACACCCGCCCCCCGGAAGCGCTGGTCCTATAGCAGTTGGAGCAGGTCCTTCAGCGGTTGGAATGCATCCGCTCCAAAGTCCCAGATACCCGCGTCTGCGGCCTCACCCAAGCGCAGGTCGGGCCGCTCCCTCGATGCGAGGAAGGCGTGCAGTCGTGCCTTTGCCAACCACACTTCCCTGGGGACTCGTACATTCGTCTGCTTGATGCACTCGAAGTATTGATCTACGCAGTCAATCGCCGGGTCGGCTTGCACCGAGTCCAGGCAGACATCTTCGATCATGCCGCTTTCCGCCTCATGCGGTACCACCAAGTAGCACACGCGCATATTATCTTGGGCAAGCACTTCAAGCGGTCGGCGCGGGCCTGGCAAGCCGACGGCTGACAGGGCACCGCGAATTCGGTCTTCTGCTCCATTCCGATTCGAGTTCGCATCGGCTACTACGGCGAGCGAGTTGATGTTTTCGAATCCATCAAGTAAGGACAAGGCCTTGAGAAAAGGTCTCAAATTATCCCTACCCCTGTAGGGATCGATCTGGATATCGGAAATCCCCAAGTGTCGGGCTAATGCTCCGAAGAGGCGCACTTCATCATTGCCTTCGACGAGTACCTGCTTGGGTTGTTCGATACGCAGTTCATCGTCCACTTATCGAATCTCCATCCGATGGACGATGGCCGTTTCCAGCATTTCTTTGTCGAAGCCCACGGCCTTGATCTCACCGTTGGCGCGTTGGAGCCGGTAGAACGCAGATTCGCGCTGGTCAGCTTCCTTCAGCGCCTCGTGCGCTGCCCTGATGCATTCGGCGCTGTGTGTCGTAGCGAACACCTGCACGTCGAATGCTCTGGCCATTGCCAGGAGCGTAGCGAATACTTCTGGGAGCACCGTATGGTGCAGCCCGTTCTCGATCTCGTCAATCAGGAGTAACCCTCCTGTTGCCGTACCCATGGCAAGGGCGAGGTTGAACATGCGGTTCAATCCCTCACCAAGCAGTTGAATCGGTATCGGTCTATCCGTCCCTGCGATGTTCGCGTGAATGACCGTCGTATTCCTGATTGTGATGGGAACCAGCCTCTTCAGCCGGGGTTCCAACGAGCACAGGAGTCTAAGAATCTCATCATCTTTCCCCTTGAGTTGGAGTTCACCAAATCTTGAGGCGACAGTCTGAAGATCATCTCTGTGGAGAGAGGCCATTAACACTGAATCCGGTCGCTCTTCCACTGCTTGTCGCTCTCCCCGGATACCCTCACTAGCCACTTCAATCGGACCAATGCCGACTGGATTCGGCATTTCTTGGTACCACCAGGCTCGAGAAACATATTCGTTTCCGTCTTGGTGCCGGTACTTGAACACAAGCTCGAATCCACCCTCGGTCTGCGGCCTTGTCGAGCGTTCTATACTGGCCTTTTCCAAGCTGCCGGAAAGAATGGCTGGAAGCTGTTTGCGGTCCTTTAGAGATATTTCCAACTCACGACACTGGCGGCCCCAATTGCCACGCGCTGACACCTTGATGTCCTCTCTGGTGTCGAAGTTGCGGAAGAGGTCCCGAAAGACAGTGTCGGGGCCGGTAATCGGTAGTCCACGGAAGGCGTTCATTCTTGCACCCAGTTCTGGGTTGTCCGGTCCACTGAGCAGCCAGAGGGCTTCGAGTAGCGCCGTCTTGCCCACGCCGTTTTTGCCGGCGATCAACGTAATCCGTCCCAAGTTCTCCAGTGAGACATCCTTGAGGTTACGGAAGTTCGTTACGGTAAGCTCCGTCAGCATGGTGCGGCTCCTTGCGGATATAACGCGGGGGCACGTGACCGATGTCGGCGGTCTCCCATTCCCTGTGGCGCGCCGAGCGATGGCGCCTCCCCCTCCGGCATCTCGTATTGTACCGCCTCTCGGTCATGGGGTGACCACCACAACCTCTGCTTGCAACCGGTCTAGCCGTGGCCGGCCTGGATTTATCTTCTGCCGCAATACGCGGCCTCATTTGGAAAAAGGCGCTTGTTGCCTGCGGCCGCGGCCGCTATACTGTGCGGCGGCAGCGGGTCAGCGAAGTTCTGTGCGTTACGGTTTCCCCCTCTCCGTTGGTGGAGCGCCGCCGCGCCGACCTCCAATGACCAATCCGGTGTAGGCGCTGTGTCCCGTTCTACCCTTCAAGGAGGCCTGTAGGTGAGCTTTACCGATCGTACCCTGGTGTGTGCCGACTGTGGAAACGAGTTTACGTTTTCGGCCGGTGAGCAGGCGTTTTTTGCGGAGCGAGGTTTTACGAACGATCCCAAACGGTGTATCCCCTGTCGGTCGCAGCGCCGCCAGCAGCGCTCCAGCTATGGGGGCGACGCGGGTTATGGTGGCGGTGGTGGCGGTGGTGGCGGTGGCTATGAATCGTCTCCCCGGCCTCCCAGGCAGATGTTTCCCATCATCTGTGACGAGTGTGGTGTCGAGGCGGAGGTGCCGTTTCAGCCGCGCGGTGACCGACCGGTCTATTGCCGCGACTGTTTCAGTCGGCATCGCGAAAGTAGCTGGAGTTAGCCCCGCGACGAGCACCGTGATCGAGCGGCTCGCAGATCGCTGCCGGGCTGGTGCCCGCATGCCCTGAGCGCCGCTGCCCTGCTGTATCTTTTCCACTCCCCCTCCGTTCGAGGTACGGGTGCGGCTGGGAGCGTCCTTTGCCCCTCCCGCCAAGGGACGGCGCGTTCCCTCCCCCGTCGCAACGGGGGAGGGCTAGAGTGGGGGCTACCCCCTATGGTTCCGTAGGAAACACGCATGGCCTCGGACGCGGATGGCGGGATGAGTCTCCAGCCCGCTACATTGCCCTATGTCGGCAACGAAGCCGCGCGGCGCTTCCTGCTCGGCACCTGGCGGGCGGGACGCCTCGCGCACGCCTATCTCTTTGTCGGACCGCGGCACGTCGGTCGCCGGACGCTGGCGCTCTGGCTGGCCCGCCTTGTCAACTGCCATGCGCCGGGCGAAACGGGTCCGTGCGACCGTTGCTCGGCGTGTCGGCGGATCATGCATGGCAACTATCCCGATGTCATGGTCGTGGAGCCGGAGGTGGACGAGTTCGGTGAAGTCAAGCGGGGTGTGCTGATCGAGCAGATTCGGGAGGTCGTCGAGCGGCGCGCGCCCTTGCGTCCCTACGAGGGCCGTACCAAGGTCTTCGTTATTCGCGGCGCCGATACGATGACACCGCAGGCGGCCAACGCTTTCCTGAAGACCTTGGAGGAGCCGCCAGCCGCCACACTTTTCGTGCTCACCGCTGCCGATCAAGCGCGGCTGCTGCCCACCATCGTCTCGCGGTGCCAGACGGTGACGCTGCGCCCGGTGCCTACCCGTACTCTGGCCGCGGCCCTGGCCGCCTGGGAGAGTTGGCCGGACCGCAACGCGGAGAATGCCGAGCTTTTTGCGCGCCTGTCCGGAGGGTGCCCCGGCGCCGCCGTGCTGGCGACTCAACAGCTCGACTATCTCACCGCGCGTCAGCACTGGCTCGATCAGGTGAGCGACCTGGTCTCTGCCGACCGGCATCAGCGCCTGGCGACAGTGGCGGGTATGACGACCCGGTCTGCTGCTGCGCCGCTCCTCGACCACTGGCTTACCTGGTGGCGGGACCTGCTCCTGCTCGGCAGCGGCCGCGGGGAGGGGGTCACGCATTGGGATCAGCGTGCGGTGCTCGCCAACCTCGCCGCGCGGCTCCGGCCGAACGAGATCGCCGCCTTCCTGCGCCGGATCGAGGAGACGCGCGACCAGGTCGAACGGAACGCCAACGTCCGGCTGGCCTTCGAGGTGCTTGTCCTCGATATGCCCTATGTCGAGGCCGCGGCGTGACCTGCTCTGGGACCGTGTTCGCTACATGGTAAAATCGCTGGGACGCCACACGGCGGGCCGTTTTGTGTTGACAGAGCGTGCATTGGTTTCAGCATAACCGGCCATCACTCCCGCTTGGCCCCGGTGAACTCAGGAGGGAAGACTTGCCAAACTATGACTATGAATGCCTCGAATGCGACCATCGCTTTGAGCGGTTGCAGCGCTTCTCCGACCCGCCCGTAGAGACGTGTCCGCAATGTGGCAGTGCTGTGCGTCGCGTCTTGCATCCCGTCGGGATTGTTTTCAAAGGCTCGGGTTGGTATGTCACCGATAGCCGGTCGTCTAACACCGCCACGTCTACACCGACCGACAAGAGCGAGCAGACCGACACCAACGCCAAGAGCACACCGGAGAAGGCCAAAGCCAACGGTGAGGGCAAATCCGAAGTCAAGAGCGCAGCCAAGTCGGCGGCGGCCGGTAGTGAAAAGTAGGCACGGTGACCGGGTCCTTGGCTGTTCCTATCTGCCGGCTGCCTTGGCGTGCGTCGCCGGCAGTGATTCCCGCCGTGCAGAGTGGCTCCTGATGCGTGCCATCGTTCAACGTGTCACTGACGCCGCAGTGACGGTCGCCGGCGAGCAAGTGGGTCGGATCGGGCCGGGACTGGTGCTCCTCGTCGGCGTGCGTCACGGCGACAGTCCGGCGGCTGCGCGCTGGCTGGCCGAGAAGGTGGCCTATTTGCGTATCTTCGCCGACGATGACAGCAAGTTCAATCGGTCCGTCCTCGATGTCGGCGGCAGTATCCTGCTCATCAGTCAATTCACGGTCTACGGCGACTGCCGCAAAGGACGCCGGCCCAACTTCACCGCGGCGGCGCCGCCGGATGTCGCGGCGCCCTTGCTGGACACGCTGGCCGATGAGCTGCGGAACCGTGGGCTGCCGGTGGAGACGGGCGAGTTCAGAGCAATGATGCAAGTATCGCTGACGAATGATGGCCCGGTGACCGTGCTGGTGGACACACCGGAGCGTCTGGACGCATGACTATTGGCACTGCACCGCCACCGCTGCGGCTGCGCGTGGTCCAGGATGGACCGGAAGCCGCCGCCACCGTGCTCAAGCGCACCGGCCTGAGCGACCTGGAAGTTGATCCGGCAGTGGCGGCGCGGTCGGCGGCGGTCTTTGACACGCCGGAGTTGCGCGACCTTGTGTCGTCCGTCGGGCTATCGCCGGCGTCGGCGGAAGAGGCGCTGTCGCCGGAGCAGTTCGTCGAACGAGTGGTCCGCCTGGTCCGCGCCGCCGGCGATACGGCCCTCCGCCTGATTTCCGAGCGACTCGACGGCGCCGTTCCCGCCGACCTGGAGACAAGTCCGGCAGAGATCGCCGCCGCTTACCAACAGGTTGACGCGCAGTTCGTGGCGGACCTCCGGCTCGCCGCTGATCGGATTCGGCGCTTCCACGAGCACCAGCGGCGTCCCTCTTGGCTCGACGTTGACGAGGGCCTCGGGCAGATCATCCGGCCGCTGGAGCGCGTCGGTATCTATGCGCCGCTCAGTACCGCCGCCTATCCCTCGTCGGTGCTAATGGCCGCCATCCCGGCCCGCGTGGCCGGAGTGGATGAGGTCATGCTCTCCATGCCGCCGCGGCCCGACGGTCGCCACCAACCGGAGATGGTCGTCGCCGCGGACATCGCCGGGGTAGATCGCCTCTTCAAGATCGGCGGCGCCCAGGCCATCGCCGCGCTGGCTTACGGGACCGAGTCGGTGCCCAAGGTGGATAAGATTCTCGGCCCCGGCAATATCTTCGTGGTCTTGGCCAAGAAGCGCGTCTTCGGTGACGTGGACATAGACCAGCTCCCCGGTCCCACCGAAACCCTCGTGGTCGCCGACGACACCGCGCCGGCCGATGAGGTGGCGGCCGATCTGCTGGCGCAGGCGGAGCACGATCCGCTCGCCAGCGCGATCCTGATCACGTCGAGCGAACGGCTCGCGGCAGCGGTACCATCCGCACTGGCGGAGCAGCTTGGCCAACTGGAGCGTGCCGAGATCGCCCGCGAGTCGCTCGAACGGCGGGGCGGCATCGTCGTCGCTGCCAGTGTGGAGCGTGCCCTGGCGCTGGCGAACGAGTACGCCCCGGAGCATCTCTGTCTGCTTGTTGCCGATGCCTGGTCCTACCTGCCAGCGATCAAACACGCCGGCGGCGTCTTCCTGGGCCGTTACTCGCCGGAAGCCGCCGGCGACTACGTGGCCGGCCCCTCACACATCATGCCCACGGCTGCCACTGCACGTTTCTCGTCGCCGCTCTCCGTGGACGACTTCCTCAAGATCACGAGCGTGATTGCCCTCTCGGCCAGTCAGTTGGTGGAGCTTGGCCCGGCGGCGGCGCGCCTGGCCCGCGCCGAAGGCCTGACGGCGCACGCCGCCGCCGTCGAGCGGCGCCTACACTGACAGGTGTCTCCTCCGTCATTCCCCGCGCAAGCGGGAATCCCCATCCCCCGTGTAGCGGCTGGCGCCGCAATCCCGTAGGGGCGTCCCTTGTGGGCGCCCTGGCTGCTACGCTGACGCTCCTTCCCTGCCAGGGAAGGAGCCGGGGGATAAGTCCAGCAGCACCTAGCTCGGCGGCGCCCCGTTCGTCGTGGCAGCGCCGTTCGCACGGCCGTTCGTCGCCGTGTCGGCCGCGGTGCCGGCCGGCACACGACGGCCAGCACCTGGTGCCGTGCGTACCCGCTCGCGGACGAGCAGGAGCGGCAGGTGCCACCACAGGTTGCGCCACGCCTCCTCGACCTCGGTGCGCTCGGTATCGGACGGTGACCGCTGCCCGTATTGCGCGCGCACATACGACGCTGCGATCCGCTGCGCGGCGTCGTCGGGCACCTCCATGACACTCTTGAGCCAGCCGTTGCGCTCCTGCTCGAGACTGCGCTGCATCTCGCGCGTCAGCGCCGCGGCGTACTCCAGCGGCGTCTCTGCCGGGCGACGCTTACGCCCGAGCAGCCCGCCGAGGAACACCATCCGCCGGTAGAGCCGGCGCACCATCTCCCGCGAGGGCATCCGCCGCTCGCGCAGGAGCCGGATCAGCCGATACAGCCCGAACACGGCCACGATCACCACGATGGCCGGGAGCACATTGGGCAGGCTGGGACGCCAGGAGGCGGCGGCGGACACGAGATCCGCCCCGGTGACAGGCGGGTCCTCCAGTCCCAGCAACAGCGCCAACTCCTCTAGCTCTTCGTCCAGCGCCTCGTCAATATCGGGATCCGCGGCGGACAAATCCGCCGCGCTTTCGGGGCGATTGATCTCTGCACGATAACCCGACGGCTCGAAGGCAATCCACCCATACGCGGGGAAATAGACCTCTGGCCACGAATGGAGGTCCTCCTCCGTGACATCATAGCGACCCGTGTCGTTGTTGAGCGTACCGGCCACAAAGCCGGTCGCCATCCGCGCCGGGACACCTTGCAACCGCAGGAGGAGCACCATCGCCGAGGCGAAGTAGTCGCAGTAGCCCACCTTGGACTCGAATAGGAAGAAGTCCACGGCATCCCAGCCTTCCGGCACAACGGGAGTGGCCAGCGTGTACTGGTAGCGACGAATGAACTGCTCGATAGAGACTGCCTTGTCATACACCGTCTCGCGGTCGCGCGTCAGCGATTCGGAGAGCGAGAACACGCGGTCGGTCACGTCGGGCAGCTGGAGATAGCGGTCCTTGATCCAATCGGGGTACTCGGTGCTGGCCTGCCGTAGCTCGGCTATGCTTGGCTCCGGTATCAGCGACTCGACGGCATAGCGGAGCGAGGGCATGGCCGGGCGGCGCGAGTAGAGCGCCGAGAAGTCGTTCACGTCGGCCTTCCCCGACGGGGCCAGCTTCTGATAGCGAATGCTCAACTCCACCGGTTCGACCGGGGCATAGATCACCGTGCTCATGGATGGCTCGATGTCGAAGACGGTTTGGACGCGCTTGCCCGTGATGCCCGGCACCTCGGTGACCGGCTGCTCCGGCGTGCGGTTCAAGACGACGGCATCGCTATTGCGCCAGGCGCGGCCGGTGTAGGTGTCGAACGTGCTGCCGCGCCAGTAGTGCGGCTCCTGGGACAAGACGGACATGATCTGGCGCTGCGTGAGGTTGATCGGGCCGCTGAGCACCAGCGAGCCACGCGCCCCTTCCGCCGCAAACCGCGTCCCCGGGCTTGATATGCCGGCAAACAGGCGGTTGGTGACGTTCTCCAACTCGGTCCACTGCTCGCCGACATAGCGCCAGAAGGCGATGGACAGCGGGTTATTGATGACGCGCGGGCCGAGCATGGAGAGCAGGGCCAGCACGACAATGACCGCAAAGCTGGTCACCACCACGTCGAAGAGTAGCTCGCCCGGGTAGTCAACGGAGAACTTCTCCCAACGGCTGCGGAGGGCATACAGGTTGATGGAGACGGCCAAGAGGAGCAGGCTGATGAGGAAAATGGCGAATGGCGCTTGCGCTTGACCCGTGTAAGAAGCGTTCGTGACGAGAGCGATGCCGGTCGGCAACGACGCGATCACCACGTCGTGCAGCCGGAACAAGCCCCAGGCACCGATATACCCCAAACCCCACGCCAAGAGCGACATGAGCAGCAGGAAGATGCCGTTATCGGTGCTCGGCCGCGCGTACCAGGCCAGTTCCGACCACGCGGCAATCCGGAGGGCGAAGTCGCCGATCTCCGTGGCCACTCCCTGGACCGAGACGAGTGGTGGCGGGAGCCCTTCACGGGTCTCACCCGCCTGCATCCAACTGCCAGTGTCGGAGATAAGCGTACCAATGCCGCTCGGCCACTCCCGCGGCGTAGGGAAGATTTCGCCGATCACGGTGTAGGCGAGTAGCCCCCCGACCAACACCCCGGCCAGGAGCGCCTGCCAGGTTCGCCATGCTTGGCGGGCAGCGACCAGGCCCATGACGATGCCGGCGAGGGCCATGGCGAAGAGCACCTGCGTTCCCTCCACCCAGTTGGCGGAGTGGATGGACCAGATGGTGCTCAACACCATCACGACAAGCAGAATGGCTGCAAACCAGCCCTCGTTGATCCGCCAGCCGCTCTGTGGTGGCAGGACCGTACCGCTGGCGTTCGTCTCGCCCAAGGCTCGCTCAGTAGGGGCCGCTGCGGCTCGAAGCATGGTTGTGTCTCCGAATCAGTGCTGCCCGCCGCCTAGGGACATACCCGGTACCGCGCCAGGGTTGCCCCACCTTGAGCCAATCGGATTGTGCGCTGCTGACATGCTACGTCGCTCCGTGCTTATTGTATGGGGGTGCCTCCGAACCCACGCGCCCGTAGGTCCTGTGCCTGCGTGCGCCGCTGCTCGGCATATTGTCCCTTGCCGACGGACACGGTGCGGAACGGCTGCCCCTGCATCACCACGTTGGCGACAATCCCTACGGACATGAGTTGGTCGGCGATAGGCTGCGCCGGTTCGGTGCCGCCGAACGACACTTGGTCCAGCAAAATCACGGCCGGGGTGGACGCGCGCTGACGCAACGACGCCAGTTCGCGGAGCCACGCCGGGTCGGTGCTCGGCGTAATAATCACGACGCTCAACCCGCGCTCCAGCGCCCGGCTCACCTGCTGCAAAATCGAGCCGAGCGGCTCGCCGCCGTCGGCGGTGACGGTTGCCAGGTCCTCCATGATCCGCCACAGCTGGCGCGCGCCCTTACTCGGCTCCACCTCTGCGGGGCGGTCGCTCGACGCGATCAGACCAACGGCTTTATTTTCGCGGATTGCCTGATAGGTAATCGCGCCGGCGAGCTTGACGGCATACTCTTCGGTCGACTCGTCGCCCTCGCCGACGTGGACCGCAGCGTCCATGTCGAGAATGACCCACAGATTCCCGGAAGGCTCCAGATCGAACTCCTTGACTTGCAACTGTCCCCGCCGGGCGGTGGAGAGCCAGTGGATGCGGCTCAGGCCGTCGCCGGGCGCAAAGTCGCGGATGCCGGCGGCGTCGGTCGTCACGTGGTGCGTCTTGAGGCTGGAGCGCGAGCTACCGCCCACGGTGCCATACGGCAGCGGAATGCCCGGTCCCTCCATAATCGGCGGGTACACGATGAAGCTGTTAACCTGGTAGTAGACGATGGACCCGCGGAAGATGCCAAACGGGTCGCCCGTCAGGATGCGTACCGGCCCGAGGGTGTACAAACCACGCCGCCGGCAGACGGTACGCGCGTGGAACTGCCGCTCTTCCCCCGGCCCGATGCTCTCCACCACGCCGGGGTTGAAGTCCGGAATGGTCGAGTCGTCACGCACCTCGACCCACAGCGCCGGCAGCCGCCCTTCGTTGGCGATGACGAAATCCTCTTCGATCAGATCGCCGACGACGGCCCACTTGGTACGCAGGCGGCGTTGCACGGTGATGTTCTGGGCCAGGCTGCGGGTCCAGAAGAAGGTGATTGCCAGCAGACCGAGTGTGCTATAGAACAGGTAATAGATGATGGAGATGCCGGCCACGAGCGACAGCACCAGCAGGAGCATCGCCAGCAGGGGCACCAGCGGGCGCTGCAAGCGAATCTCGGCCGTGGCGAGCGGCGCGCCGGAGTCGGCCATCTCCGGCTGCGGGCCAAGCGCCTCTACTGTGGCTTGCGGGCTGTCGGGAGCGCCAGTCACGGCAACCATAAGCGTTCCACCAGTATACAGGAGTAGACAGGCCGGAATGCCTGTTGGACCTGTTAACGTCGGGTTAAATGGTTGAAATGATCGCATAGTCCCTGGCCGCTCCCCACCGCTCCGTCATTGCGGCGGAAGCTGCAATCCAGCCCCTGCCCTTTAGGGAGGGAGATAGGGCGTAAGTCCGCCCGTCCCCCCGCATTGCGGGGGGATCACAGGGGGGCTGACACTCCCCGGACGGTAGCGCCGATTTTCCTGCGCCCCAAAACTAGGGAAAACCCTAGGTTCTGTTGACATTTCCCCGTCATTCCCGCGCAAGCGGGAATCCAGGGGCCGGAGGCCCGGATTGCGGCGCAGCCGCCGTGAGGAGGCGGGCGCTGGCACCGTCATCCTGAGCCGCAGGCCAACCTATTTCCACAGCCATGACGAAAGGGGTTGGGCATACTGCCTTCTAGCTCAAATGTCAACACAACCTAGTGCATTGAAGCCCGCTCGGATGTAACATGGGTGCAGTGGTGCCTCGGCACCCAGCGTAGGTCAAAGTTGCTGCGGTCACTTGGGAAGCGGCTCAAGCTGCTCCGGGAGGACTGGCAACCATGGCAAGATCGAGCCGGCGTAGATACCTGGCCGGTGTCGCTGCCGGCTTAGGCGGTGTCCTCGCCGCCGCCTGTGACCTGGTGGGAGCGCCTTGGCCCGCCGCCGCGCCTCCGCGGCCCCGTCCGCACCCGGACGCCGGCCCCCCGACGCCACGCCCGGAACCGACCTCCATCCGCGTGCTCTACGGGCAGTGGCAAGGGCCGCTGATAACCGAATTCGACATGACGGATTATACGGCTGACGGGAAGATCATAGCCCCCCAGCAAGAGTTGTACCGCACGACGGCGTTCACCGCGTTCCAGGAACGCTATCCAGATAGCGATATTTCCCTCGACATTCGTCCCGATCCGTTGCCGATCTTGCAAGGCGCGCACGCGGCTGGCCAAGCACCCGACATCTTCTACATGGATGACCGGCGCGGCCGGGCGGTCGTTCGCCACGGCATGGCTACGCGGCTGGATGGCCGGCTGCGCCGGTGGCCGGATCGCGCCGATTTCGTGCCCCCGGCGCTGGCGGCCGGCCGGTATGATCGCCAACAGTGGGGCCTGCCCTTCTTTACGCAGGTCTATACGCCCTACTACAACCAGGCGCTGCTCCGGGACTTGGGTATCCTGCGCCTCCCGACCACCTGGGAAGACCTGCTGGCTGCCGCCGCACAGTCCACCAAAGTGGAAGGTCGCCGTCTCGTGCGCCGGGGCGTGAACGGCCCCGGTCCGCAGTGGTTCTGGTGGCTACTGCAGAGCACCGGCGCCACGCTGTATGAAGCCGGCCGCACCGGCTTTGGCGGCGAAGCCGAGGAAATCCTACTGTTTTTATGGCACCTCTACCATGCAGTGCATCCCGCGGGCGCGGAGTTGCCTCAAGATGGGCCTGGCGGAGAGATAGCACACGGTTGGGTACCGGAGTTGCCGTGGAGGACATATGAGGAGAGAAGACGGCATTACTCGAAGGTACTCAACCGTCTTGATCCCCTGCCCCCTCCCAATGCCACCTTCCCACCTGGCATCCCCACCGTCTCGCCGGCGGCCATCGCCACCGCCCAGGCATTGCTTGATGACATCGTAGTTGGGATGCCGCCGGTGCCCGGCAACCGCGATTATGCGCTGCCGGGCAGCCGTAAGGCCGCCCCCCTGGTCCATACCCACTCAGCAGTCCTCTATCTCGGCGCGCAGTCCGAGCACCCAGACCTCGCGTGGGAGCTGCTCACGCTGCTCCTAGAACCTAACACCCTGTATGAGTACACCAACATCCGGCAAGCTATACCGCCGCGCAAGTCCATCCTCGGTCGAGGCTACTTGGACAATCCTAAGACCCAGCAGGTCATTGATTTGTGGCTACGCTACGGTCGGCCGCCATTCGATCCCCCGCAGTACGCCAGAGTGAGTTCCTGGATCGAGAATGCGTTCCGGGAAGCAGTGATCTGGCAGATGGACCTTCGCAAAGCGGTGGATAAGCTCGCCGAGCAACTTGACGAGTTCGCCGCCAAAGCGGACCCACCCTTCACCGGCACGACCCGCACCTAGTCCACTGGAAGAAGGGTGGCATGATGCTTCTTGCCCGCCGACGATACCTGATCCGCTCCGTCGCTAGCCTGAGCGGCATATTCTGCACGGCTTGCGCGCTCGGTGAGGCACCGCCACCGAACGTCGGACCACCTTTGCGTAGGCCCGCGCCGACCCTCAGCGTGCCCACGCAGCAGAGAGGGCCAACGGCGGTCCAGGTGCTCTTTGGGCCTTGGATAGGGTCCATGTATGAGCGGGATGACCTTCTCTATCAAGCACAAGACGGCCGGTCATTCTATCCGCATGAAGAATTGCTACGTACCACTGCGCTTGCGACCTTCCAGAGCCGCTACCCCGACAGCAAACTCACCTTCGAGACCACTGGCGATACCGTGCCGGCGCTTCAACGCCGGCAGGCGGCCGGCACACTCCCGGACCTCTTCGAAGCCGACGACAGGCGCAGTGCGGACTTGCTCCGGGCTGGCGCGGTGCAGTCGGTCGAAGGGTACGTGCGGAACTGGCCGGCCGCGAGCGATTTTGTGCGCCCGGCGTGGAATGCCGGACGCAGTAGGAGCCGGCAGTGGGGCCTTCCGCTGTTCACCTTTGCGTATACGCTCTACTTCAACTCAGCGGTCTTGCGCGAGGCCGGCATCCCGCAGCTCCCGATCACGTGGGAGGACTTGCGTGAGGTTGCAGCCCGATCCAAGGTGGTGAACGGGACCCAACTGGTACGCCAGGGCCTCAACACGCCGGATGTCCAGTGGTTCTGGTGGCTGCTGCAGACGATGGGTGCCACCCTCTACGAGGCTGGGGAAGCGGGCTTTACGGGCGGTGAAGCCGAAGCGGTGCTCGACTTCATCAAGACTCTATATGCCACGGTACGGCCCTCTGGCGTGACGCGGCCGCCGCCTGCAGGAGAGTTCTTTGTCTATGTCGGGCCAGAGGCGGCTCGGAAAAATGCCGCGCCGCCACCCTTGGAGGCAGATAGCTGGATACTGGGAGGCGCGGAAGCACTGCGCTGGGAGCACGGGCAGATCGCCCATGCCTGGCTACCGCTCTTGCCTCCACATCCAGACGCAGAGCCAACAGCGGTCGTTGTTGGTACGCCACCAACCCCAGGTGGCCGGGATCAGACGCCGCTGGTCCACACGCACACGGCACTGTTACATCTGAGCGCCCAGTCGTCCCATCCGGATCAAGCCTGGGAGTTGCTGACTTTGGTTATGGAGTCTGATGTCCTCTACGAGTACACGCAGCGGCGTCGGGCCTTGCCACCGCGGCAGTCGCTGCTGATGCTGAAGCAGGGCTACCTGGCACACGCGAACGCTCAGAAGGTCGTGGAGCTCTGGCTCCGCTATGGCCGCCCACCGTTCAATCCGCCCCAGTACGACGCGACCAGTGCCGCCAACAACGAGGCGTTCCGAGCGGTGGTGGTCCGGCAGCAACAGAGTCCTGCCGCAGGGGCAGCGGAGCTGGCCAAGTCCCTGAGCAAGATTGCACAGGAAGCCACACCCCCCTTCACCGGCACGACACGTGCCTAACGCCGGCTCGCGGCGCATACTATGCGGCACGCCGGGGACTAGGGCCGCTCGCGTTGGTCCAGGTAGTCCTGGTGCGCCCGTGCGAGCGCACCGGACCGCACGTCTTTCAGTACGGTTCGTGTCCGGGCGGAGAGCGCCTGCGACTGCTGCAAGTTGGCGAGCGATCCTTGGAACTGCGGCATCACGTAGCGGGCCACCAGTTCATAGCTGTGCAGCATCTGCTCCCGTGTGGTCCACTCGGTGGTTTGGATCAGCAGCCCGCCGTAGCCGCCACTGGCCTCGTCCAGGCGCTTGATCGCCGCGACGAGATCATCGGGCGTGCCCACGCACCAGGCGCCGCGCTCTACCATCGTGTCAATGATCTTGTCCGCCGGACCGTCAATCACCGGGTCGTGGCCGAGCGTCTGCTCGAAGTATTCGCGCTGGT
>JAJDZR010000339.1 GCA_022824545.1 Chloroflexota bacterium | reverse complement strand
TACTGGACCATCCAGTATGGTCCCGTGCAACTGGGGCGGTTGGATGCCCATACGGGCCACGTGCTCCCGACCGCCGCCAAGGTGTTACCCATGTCCCCGGTTTAGGTGTTACCTATGTGCCCGGTCGCACAGGGGGTGAGGACTGAACCCTACGCCGCCGCCGGCGCGGCCGCCAGCCGGAACTGCACGTGGACGCGCGCTTGCACCACGATCTCGCCAGCCTCGATGGGAGCGGCCCCACCGAAGCCCCGCTCGGCATACGCTATGCTGGCTGCCAGCGGTCGGGGGATGCCACCGGACTCCTCGGTGATCTCGACAATACCGCTGACGACCATGCCGGCGGCCACCGCGATGGCGTCGGCCTTCCGGCGCGCGTCGAGTGTCGCCGCGGCCAGCGCGTCGAGGTACGGCTGCGTCCTATCCTGGAGCGCGAAGCTGATGCCTCCAAGCTGATTGGCGCCCGCGCCTAAGCCGGCGCTGAGGATAGCACCTACTTGGTCCAGATCGAGCACGCGCACGGACACCGTGTTCGTCGCCCGATAGCCGGTGATCGTCGGTGGCGCATTGGGATCGTCGCGCGAGGGCTGGGCATACACTGGGCTGAGACCGATACTCGTTGATTGGATATCCGTATCCTCGATCCCGGCGGCCTTGACCGCCGCGATGACCGCCGTCATCAACTCGTTATTCGCGTTGCTTGCTTCCGCGGCCGTCGTCCCGGTCGTCTGCACCCCGAGGCTGACGATGGCCATATCCGGCGTCAGGCGTTCCTCGTATGTGCCGACGACGTTGACCAGCGTAGGCATCCCTTGTGGTTCAGGAACAGCAGTAGCCGCGGGCGGTGATTCCTGCGTCATGGGGGCAGCGGTGGTGGTCGGTGTTTCTTGCGGCGCGGGTGAAGCGGTGGGGAAGCTAGGCAAGCGTAGCAGCGGTCGTGGTGTCCCCTGCGGCGTGGGGGCAACAGTGGCCGTGGCCGGAAGCGCGGTAGCGGTAGCAGCAGCCAGCGTGGGCGACGCCTGCGCCGTGGGGACGCCTGTGGCCGTGGCCGGAAGCGCAGTGGGTGTGGGGGAGGCCTGCGCCTGTGCTCCGGCGCTCGTCGGGTGCAGCGCGCCGCCTCGACCGGCGGACAAGACGCCGGCAACGAGGGCTACGGCCAGCACGATGACCCCGACCAGCAGAGTGCGTAGGCTCTGACCAAAAATTGACCGTAGGCGACGAGTCATTGGCTGCTCCTTACTTGCGGCGCTCGATGTGCTTCATCCAAGTGCTCTACTGAGAGAGACGTACTGGCCGGCGGGGAAGTAACCGACGCCTGAGATTGCACGGCCGATTGGCCGGTGCAGCCGTGGCGCGCGACGGAGGCGCTGCGTACACGTTGACGGTAGTAGAATTGGCAACAGCCCACTGCAATGGCGCGTCCATGGAGAGCGGCCGCCCAGTGCCATGGTTGCGTTTCAGCCCTTACCCCGGCTCCATGCGCTGCTGTATATGGTATAGGAAGTAGATGGCCGAGGACGATGGCTGACCCGGCGAACGGACAGGAAGTAGAAATCAAATACCGGCTGCCGCACGCAGCGGGCCATGAGCGGTTGCGCCAGCGCCTCGCCGCTTTGGGCGCACAGCCGGCGCCGGTGCAGCACGAGGAGAACGTCCTGTTCGATAGCGAGCGCGGCGATCTCAAGCAGCGGCAGGCTCTGCTGCGGATACGCCGCGTCAATGGTGGCCAGGGCGGCACGCTGACGTATAAAGGCGCACCAACCCAGGCCAGCGGCGTGAAGGTGCGTGCAGAGATCGAAGTGGTAGTCGCCGATGCCGCCGCGACCCAGGCGCTGTTGGCGGCCCTCGGCTACAAGCCGACGAACGGCTACCGGAAGCGGCGTGAATCCTGGCACCTCGATACCGTGGAAGTGTCACTGGATACGATGTCCATCGGCTATTTCTGCGAGATCGAAGGACCACATGCCCGGATTCTGGCACTTGGTCGGCGGTTGGGGCTGTCCGACGATCAGGTCGAGTTGGCCGGCTATGCCGAGCTGGTCAATCGGCCACCACCACCTAGCCCTCCCCCCTGCTGACACACAGGAGAGGGGAGGACCGGTCCCCGGCCTGCAAGGGAGGAGTAGTGCCATGACGAATGGCAAACACCGGGCGGCAAACGGCGTCGCGGCTGCTTCCTCGTCTGCCGCCACGACGTTGGGCAACGTCGGCCGCGCGCTCCTGCTCAAGCAATGGCAGCGCGCGCTCCGTCACGAGGCCGGCGCCCGCACCGGCGCGGACATCGAGGACGTACACCGGATGCGCGTCGCCATCCGGCGGCTGCGGTCGGCCTTCCGCTTCTTCGGTGCCTACATGGCGCTACCCCGCCAGGACGAGATCGTTGCCGGGCTACGGGTCCTCGCGCAGCGGCTGGGTGCGGTGCGGGACCTCGACGTATTGATCGAACGCCTGGAGCACGAGGCGGCTGTTGAGAGCGCCGACCGGCCGGCGATTGACGCGATCATCGCTGTGCTCGACCAGGACCGCGCAGTTGCCAGGGACGCCCTGGTGTCCTATCTGGACGGCCCGGGGATGGCGACCCTGCGTGCCCTAGTCGCCGACGGGCTGACCCAGCCGGCGAGCGGCCCCCCGGCCAAGCGCGACCGCCCGGTACGCACCGCCGGACCGCGGCTACTCGCCCGGCGCGCCGCACGGGTGTTGGCCGACGGAGCCGATCTCTTGGCGCCAACCTCCGAGGAGCTGCACGACCTCCGCATCCAACTCAAGCGACTGCGCTATGCGGCGGAGTTCTTGTTGCCCTACACACGGGGCAACAAGCTGAAGCAGCTGATCCGTAGCGCCACGACGCTGCAAGACGTTCTTGGCGAGCTGCACGATGGGGATGTTATGCTCGACATGCTGCGTGGTC
>JAJDZR010000058.1 GCA_022824545.1 Chloroflexota bacterium | reverse complement strand
GCCAGCTGACGGTATTCGTCGGCGTTCGTCGGGCCGTGCGCCGCGCGGCTATTCGGCCTCGATCATGGTGACGGCGGCGCGGATGTAGCCCAACGCATAGGCCATGCCGGCGTGCCACGGGGCGTCGCAGGAGACGCTCGGCGTGTGGTCGGGGGTGATTACTCCGTCGTAGTTGTTCCGGTGGTAGATGCGGAGTGCGCGGATCATGTCTACGTCGCCCTCGTCAATGAATACCTCGCGGTAGTTGGGCACCTTCCCGCGCACGTTGCGAAAGTGGATGTAGGCGATCTTCCGTTGGGCGGTATAGCGGTCAATCGCCTCGTATACGTCCATCTCGCCAACCATCTCCGAGATGGTGCCTTGGCAGAACTCCAGGGCGTTGTAGTGGCTAGGCACGATGTCGAGGAGGCGCTGGTATAGCTCGGGCTTGTAGACCAAGCGGGCCGTCTGACGGAGCGTGGGTAGTGGTGGGTCGTCGGGATGGGCGGCGAGCCGCACGCCGGCCTCTTCCGCTACGGGAACGAGCTCGGTCAGGAAGTACTCCAGTCGGCTCCAAAGTTCGTCGGACGAGACGGGGCCGATGTTGCCGGGTGGGGCATCGGTGTCATACACGGTGTTCCAGATCGTGCCGTGGGGAATGGGGTCCTGGGGCGGGGCTGTGGCTTCGATATAGCCCGTCGACTCGGCGCCGCCGCGCGCAAAGCCCCCTTGGGTGCGGCCCCAGACGCCGGCGAGGCTGAAGTTGTAGCCCATGACGGGGATGCCGGCGCGGCCCATGTTGCGGATGATCGTCTTCAGTCCTTCAATCTGCGTATCACGGCGGGGACCGGCGAGCAGCACGTCCGACCAGTGGGCCGGCTCGAAGTTCTCGAGGGCGTACAACTCCAGCCCCTCGGCGTTGATCGCGGCGCGGAGGTCGCGCAGCTCCGCATAGCTCCAGAGGGCGGGTTGGCCATCGGGGCCGGTCGGCCGCGGGGTTGCCGATGCCCAGTTGGACAAGTGGGCGACGATGTGCGTGACGCCGAGCTGATGGGCAAAGCGAAAGTTCTCGGTGGTGAGCGTGTGGGGGTTTAGCCCCAGCCCGATCTTCATAGCCATGACTATTCCTCCTTGGTACACGGCAGGGCGCGTATACGCTGCCGAGACGCGCACCAGTCTAGCATTCCTGAGCGGTCAGCGGTCAGTCGGTTGGTGTACGCTCCATCGTGGTACCATTGGTGCTGATCGCGTTGGGAGGAGCACGATGTACATTGGTGAGCAGCTGGGAGACCTCTCGGAGCGGAAGCTGACGTGGGCGGCGCAGCTGGGTGTAGAGCACGTCGCCGTGGCCACACCGACCATCAGAGGCATCGAGCAGGAGGACGGCACGTGGGACGTGGCGGCGCTCAAGCGGACGAAAGCCTACCTGGAATCGTTCGGCATTGCGTTCGACGTGCTCGCGCTGAACATGCAGTCCAATTACATGACCCAACAACGCTTTCCGGGGATCATGCGCGGACTCCCGAGCCGCGATGCCGAGATCGAGGTCATCAAGCAGAACATCCGGGCCGCGAGCGAGGCCGGTATTCCGGCGCTGAAATACAATCTCAGTCTGATCGGCATACCGCGCACGGGGCGGACGCCCGGACGTGGTGGCGTCACCTATAGCCACTTCGACATCAATAAGTGGACTGACCACTCCCTTACCGAGGCCGGTCCCATGCCGCCCGAGAAGATGTGGGAGCATATGACCTACTTCCTGGAGCGGGTGATTCCCGTGGCCGAGGAGTACGGCGTGCGGATGGCCTGTCACCCGCACGATCCGGCGGTGCCACACGACACGGGCTTGCGCGGCGTCCATCGGGTGTTGGGGAGCGTAGACGGCCTCAAGCGCCTCCTGAGCATCGCGCCGAGTCCGTACCATGGGTTGAACTTCTGCCAGGGCACCGTGGCGGAGATGTGCCGGGACCCGGCGACGGAGGTGCTGGAGGCGATTCACCATTTCGGCTCCGAGCAGAAGATCTTCATGGTGCATTTCCGCAACATTCGGGGCGGGTACCTGAACTTCGAGGAAGTCTACCCGGACAATGGCGACGTGGACATGTACAAGGCCTTGCAGGTGTACAAGTCGGTCGGCTTCGAGGGGATGCTCTGCCCCGACCACGTGCCGCAGTCATCGGTGGACCCGGACGGCGAGCGCCAGCATTCGTTCTGCCTGGGGTATACCCGGGCGTTGATCCAGGCGGTCAACGCCGGCGATTAGCTACGGTCGCCGTCGTCCGCTGCCGAGGGAAGCCACTGGGCGATCTCGCGCTCGCCGATGCCGACCCCGGCTAGCTCGTCGAGCGTCGCCACCGCCGTCGGGCCGGAGAACGAGCGCAGCGCCCGCAGCACTTTGGCCTGGCTCGTGCTCGCGGCCACGATGTGGTAGTAGCCCCCTTCACGAGTGAGGGCGAAATACCAGGTCTCACCCGGCATGATGACCTCCTTCTTAGCTATCAGCCGTCCCCCTGCCGCAGCGGGGGGACCATAGGGGGGCGGCCCCGCGGCTACCAACGCTGGATGTCGGCAAACGTTTCTTGGAAGGCGGTCTGGACGGCCGTGCGGTCCGAGCCGTGGGGTATGAAGCGGAAACCCTGCCCGACGCGCCTATTCGCTTCCTCGCGGGTCTGGCAGACGTAGCCGGCGGCGACGCCGGTCTCCTGGGAGGCAGCGACGACCTGCAAGACTAGCTCTTCGTGGCGGGCCTCGTCATGGCCGTTCGCCTTTACGTCAATCATCAGGTCGGCCGGGCCGATCAGTACGGCGTCCACGCCAGGCACGTTCATGATCTCGGTGACGTTGCCGATAGCCTCTTCGGTTTCCACCATCACCACGAGCATGATCTCATCGTTGGCCTGCCGTTGGTAATCGGCCGGCGTTCCGTCGGCGTAGAGGCCGAGGCGCATCCCGCCCACCGACCGCATCCCCAGTGGCGGGTAGTAGGCAGCTTGAGCAACGTAACGCGCCTGCGCGGCATTCTGCACCATCGGCACGATCACGCCCATCGCGCCCATATCCAGCACGCGGTTGATGGTGCCCGGCTCGTGACCCTTCACGCGCACGATAGGGGCCGTCTCGAACGCGAGAAAGCGGGCCAGCGCGTTATTCAAGGCGCTCTCCGTCCACTGCCCGTGCTGCCAGTCGAGCCAGACCCAGTCGAAGCCGACACTGGCTGCCTGCTCGGCAATGTCCGGTGAGCCGAAGCTGACGCCCGGCCCGGCCGATACGCCGCCCGCGCGTAGCGTGGCCAGCCCTGGATTTGTACGCATCGTGTCTGCCGCTCCCTTCTGTGTCGTCGGAACAAGCTGCTCGCCGTTGGCAGCCATTACACCTGAATAACGGGGCGCGGCGCAACGTCTGGAGTGGCGAGTGGTGCGTGCAGCGTGGAGAGTGACGAGGCCACTGCATCGCTCGGAGTGGGCCGGTGTGCAGACCGCCGCCCGTCATTGCGGCGGAAGCCGCAATCCATGTCCTTCTGCAGAGCGGAGGGCCGGCACAGAGCACCGATCACTGCTGCTGGGGCAGCTCGGTAGCGCGGCTGCGCTCGGAGGGAAGTGGCTCATTGAACGGCTCGCCCCGCTGCTCGGCCTGCATCCGCCGTTGGTTCCACGCCTCCCACTCGGCATTGTTTTCACGCACCGTTTTCGCTACCGCCCGCGCGATCTGCTCCCGCCGCCGCTTCTCCCGCCATTCCTCGAACGCTTCCGCCAAGACCATCAGATACCTCCCTGCCACCAGCGCCACCGGATCATGCTTGCTGCTGGGGCGGCTCGGTCGCGCGGCTGCGCTCGGAGGGAAGTGGCTCATTGAACGGCTCGCCGCGCTGTTCGGCCTGTAGCCGCCGTTCGTTCCACGCTTCCCACTTCGCGGTTTCCGCCGCTACCGCTCTGGCGATCTGCTCCAGCCGCCGTTTTTCGCGCCATTCCTCGAACGCCGCTGCCAGGACCATCAGATACCTCCCCGTCTCCGTTATCACCATGGACAGTGCCGCCGCCGTGACCGCGAGCGCCGCCAGGTCATGACAGAGTGCCGCCAGGCTTGCCACACCCGGCTGCACCATCCCTATTGTACCGGCAGTGAACTGCCCGATGAAGAGCGCGAAGTAGACGTGCTTGACGCCCCGGCTGACACTCCAGATGGACTCGCGCGGCTCACCGGTCATCAGCTGCTGCTGCCGCTCGGCATGGACTTGTGTCATCATCTGCCGCTCCCTGACCGGCGGCCGCTCCGGGCAGCGCACCGTCGGAATAAATTAGCATGTTACTATCTATGGTGCAAGCATATCATATCCAAATCGGACGTTGCTACCTCCGCGCGAGCCCTGGCGGCTTGGATTGCGACCTACGCCGGTGCAAGGGACAGCACACGCGATAGCGCAGGTAGAGTCCAACGGCGGCCCGCCTGTCATTCCGGCCTGCGCCGGAATCCAGGGGTGGCGTGCCGGCGGCGGCGCCATCGGGGTTAGACTACAAGGGGTTCCTGCATCGCGGAAGGCCTAGCAGGCACGTAGGCATACCGCCATAGGGTGTGGCGACGGACCGTTATGGGCGGGAGTAGACAGGGACGGGGGCGGCAGTTGGAGGGCATTCCTTTGGCCCGCCCGATCCGTAGCAACCGGCACCGGCAACCAGGTGCATTTTAGGTCGAACTGATGAACTGGGAGCAGGTTGAGGGACTGGCCGCGACGCCGGCTGTCAGAGTGGTCGGTTTGCTCATCCTGGCCGCAGTGTTCACCGCCATTGTGTACGCAGCGGCCGGCGCGGCGCAGCGGCGTCTCCGGCCGTCTGCGGGAGGACCGCTGACCCGCCGCATAATTGCGGAATTGCTCGGCGTTGCGCGCGCGCCATTGGCGTTCTTGCTGCTCCTCGGCAGTCTCTCGCTGGCGCTGGCTACGCTCGAACTGCCCGCTGCCTCGGGTCTACGTCTCCTGGAGTGGATTGACGCCGTAGGTCTGCTGGTCGTACTCTTGGCGGTTCTCCGCAGCATGATGGTGATGATTGCTCTGTTCACCGAGAGCCTGGTCCCGCGGCTGCGGACGCCAGCGCAGGTGCGTCTGCTGCGAACCATTCTTCCGCACGTGCGACGAGCGACGGCTATCGCCGTCGTGATTATCGGCGCCTTGGTGGTGCTGGCCCAATTGGGAGTAGCCGTGGCGCCGCTGCTTGCCGGTCTGGGCATTGGCGGTCTAGCGGTCGCGCTGGCCTTTCAAGGCACGCTGACCAACCTGATTGCGGGCATCAACCTCTCGATAGATGGCACGATCCGGGTGGATGACCTCGTTGAGCTGGAAGACGGACGGCGAGGCTATGTGGTAGACATCGGCTGGCGCACGACCAAGGTGCGGCTCCGGACCAACAACCTGGTGATTATCCCCAATGCCAAGCTGTCCGACAGCGTGACGACCAACTACCACCTCCCGTCACCCGAGATCGGGGTGTATGTGTATGTCGGCGTGGGGTATGGCAGCGACCTCGACCACGTCAGGGAGGTGACGCGGGAGGTGGCCCGGCAGGTGACGGCGGAAACGCCGGAGGCGATCAAGAACTATGAGCCGTCCGTGTGGTTCTATGAGTTTGGCGACTCCAACATCAACTTCCGCGTGCAACTGCGTGGCGAGGGCTGGACCGGCACATGGGCGGTGCGGAACCAGTTCGTGATCGCCCTGAAGCGGCGGTTCGATGCTGAAGGCATCGAGATTTCCTTCCCGGCCCGCAACATCTTCTGGCGGGGAGATGAAGGGATGGATCCCCGGCACGAGCAGGCTGAAAACTAGGGCCGCTGACCGACGGCAACTCGGCGAGACGAGCCTGGACCCAGCCCTGCTCGACAGGCTCATAGACGGCCGTGAGCGCGATGCGTGCTGTCATACGGACACCTCATCATCCCCACCCCATCCTACCAAGCCCCTCCTCACCCCCAGAGGAAACAGGGTATGGACCAGCCGGGGATGGACAAGGACAGATAAGTCACATTTGCTTGATATACTAATCATCCGACTCGCACCGGGAGAGGTACAGACTCATAGGATTCCTTATGAGGACTCCAGATGAAGGCCGGCTCGCTGTCTACGGGATCCAAAAGGGTGCTGGGTGGTGATTTGGATGACTGAGGAAAAAGCAAGTGGCAAGAATTACACCATCTTCCTTAGTCATCGGGCCGAGGTGAAGGGAAAGGTTCAAGAACTCAAGAAAGGCCTTGAGGAGTATGGGGTGTCCGCTTTCGTAGCTCACTCCGACATTCAACCGGGAAAGGAGTGGCAGGAGAAAATCTTGGATGTGTTGAGCAGGATGGATGCGTTCGTCGCTCTACTGACGGACGGTTTTCACGACAGCGAGTGGACGGATCAGGAGATTGGGTATGCAATTGCTCGGAGAGTTCCCATCATTTCAGTAAGATTGGGTATGGACCCCTATGGATTCATAGGGAGATATCAGGCGCTAACTTGTAGTTGGGAGGATGCACCAAAAGAAATCATCAAAATCCTGATCGAACATTCACCAGTGGTAGACGCCTACATAAATGCGGTATCCGAATGTTCAATTTGGGATGCGGCAAATCACCTCGCCGAGATTCTACCCAGCATCTCACGACTTACGGATGAGCAAGTAGACAGGCTTGTGTCAGCTTTCAACGACAACCGAGAGGTAAACGGAAGCTGGGGGTTTAATGGGACATACCCGTCCGCATATGGCCCAGGCGTGGCTGAACACCTGCACCGAATCACCGGTCGTGAGTTCTTTATGCGACAAGATTCCCAAGGTCGCTTTACGCTGGGGGACATGCCATTCTGATGTCCGCGGATAGCCAGGGTTGAGGCGCACCTATCCTTCTATCCTGGTAATCCCGATCCTGACAAAAGAGAACATGCGGCTCGCCGGCTACCGCCCCGTTTAGCATGGCCCAAGCCACAGACTACTCAGCTTTAGGTGCAGCAGAATCGGAAGGTTTGCGCGCACCTAAGATCGCCAGAATGCCCCCGATCAAAGCAAGGGCCATGAAGACAGCCACGAAAGTACCACCGAGGATCGCCCCGGCGATTGCCGATACGATCAAAAGGATTCCGGGAACCTTCCTATTCACGCCGATGGCCACCGCGCCCAAGACAACGGTCAGGAAAGAGAAGAATACTCCTCCCCAGCCAAGCCCCACAATAGTCCCGGCACCCTCGGCTTCGAATGCTCCGGCGACACCACCGACGAACAGGGTGACTATAGCAGCAATCACCCCAAAGATCCCCGCGACGAGAGCGATAATCCCACCAGCCGTTCTCACGATGCACTCCTTCCCTATGATGACCAAACCACGAACGCTGCTACCAAGCCCATGTCCTATGCGGCCGACTTGACCATGCAGTTCTCCACCTCGACTCTTGCAAGACCGTAGCCGTCAATCTTGCCCTGCAAGGTGACACCTTGCCCTTTCTTCAACTCCACCAGTTGCTCGATATGCTCGCGCTCGAAGTAGCAACTCACAGCGATAATCGAGAAATAGTCCGGCTCCAAGACCACGAACCGTCGCCCTAGCATCTCGTTCACCGACTCCACCTTGCCCGTAATCGCTGCCAGTTTGCCCTTGTAGACTCGATCAGCCGCCAACTCGTTCGCCTCGTAGGCTTTCACCAACTGCTCTACCGTGACCTCGATAACTCCCGACTCCGATGTGACCACACTAGCCGGCTTCGCATCTGACACCGGAATCTCTGAATCGACCGTGCAGTTCTCTACCGTGACGCTTGCAAGACCGTAGCCGTCAATCTTGCCCTGCAGGGTGATAACTTGCTCTGCCTTCAGCTTCACCAACTGCTCGACGTGCTCACGCCCGAAGTGGCACCGCACACCGCTAATCGAGAGATAGTCCGGCTTCAAGATCACAAACCGCTGACCCAGCATCTCGTTCACCGACTCCACCGTGCCTGTGATCGCTGCCACCTTGCCCTTGTAGACTCGATCAGCTGCCAACTCGTTCTCCTCGTAGGCTTTCAATAACTGCTCCACCGTGACCTCAAGGTCAGGCAGCACCGGGGTCGCCGTTGGCGGCACTGCTGTTGGTGGCCCTGCCGTTGGCTCCGGCTGCGTGGGGGACGGTGGGACTTGCGTCGGCTGAGGGCCAGCGAGGGTAGGTTCCGCTGGCGTCGTCGCTACCGGCCCTGGAGGTGCGGTCGTGGCAACGGAGGTAGGCTGCGAGGCTGGGCTGGCCTCATCCTCCGTATCAGAGAGCAACGAGCCGATGACAGCAAGGACGATGAATATGCCGACGATGATGCCGACAATACGCAGAAAGCGCACGAGGAACCCCCTTGCGGCAGAAGATTGGGCTACTCAACCACAAGTGGCCGCATCCTCGACAGAGGCCGCAAGGGGGCGCAATGCCCAACTACTGCCGGCCTCTGTCGGGGAAGAGGGTGCGTACTTGTGGTTGAGTACACTCTGAGTATCCGGGGCGGGGGGCTTTTTGTCAAGGGGAGAGAGCACGCGCCTTGCCCTCGTCACTGCCGGCCGGTACCGGAGGCCAGCGGGGAAAGGGGGCTGGATTGCGGCCTCCGCCGCAATGACGAGGTTCGGATTCCCGTGTGTGAGGGAATGACGGGCTGCGCGGCGGACTCCCCCTCTCTATCGCTCCGCGATGGAGAGGGGGCCGGGGGGTGAGGTCTGCCTCCGGAGAGGGTGCGGCGCTGCGGGTTATTCGCGTGTGGCGTGTTTGCCTAGCTCGCCAACCGGGCCAACTTGCCACGGTGTGCCCAGGAGCGGGAGCAGCACGCGGTCCACGCCCCAGTAGCCGGCGGTCTTCCAGGCCAGCATTAAGCCGATGGCGACGATCATCAGCACCGGGTTGCTGCTGGCCGTTCCCGCCATGATGAAGTTCCAGTTCATGAACCCGCCGAGGAACGCCATGATCCCGGTGAGGGCGCCGACAATCAGCGCAATCCCTACCAGCACCTCGCCCCAGGCGACCAGCGGGGCAAACCAGGTATAGTGCTCGCCGTTGAGCAGCCCTTCGAGGAAGCTGCGGTACCAGCCGAAGGTCACGGGCGGCCGTCCTTCTTCCGGAATGGTAATCGCCCGTGCCCAGTAGCCTTTGAGGGCCACGCCGGTCTCGACCCAGGCCGGGTTGTCTATCTTGTGCCAGCCCGCGTCGAGCCACTGCCAGCCCAGCCAGATGCGGAGCAGTGCCCACACCCAGGCAAACTTCAGGTTGGTGAACACAAACCGCGCCAACGACGGATCGCGCACTTCGCCAGGGTGATACCGTAAGGCGGCCAGTAGACGTGCCATGATCGGTGCTCCTTTCCGGCCGGCCACCCGGTACACGTCCAGGCTCCCGGCAACACTCGGGCTTCCACCTTTAACCGTAGCAAAGGCAAGCCGCACGTGACTACGGCCGGCGCTGGAGGTCACTGGGCCGGGGCTGGATTGCAGCGCCAGCCGCAATGATGCCCCTGGCTGGTGGCTATTGGCGGCGGAGGCGGGCGTATTCGGCGGTCAGCTCGGCGCCGAGGAGCAGGATGAGCGCCGAGAGATAGGACCACATCAGGAAGACGATGGTGGTGCCGAGCGAGCCGTAGATCAGCGAATAGCGCGCAAAGCCGGTCAGGTACCAGCTGAAGGCGTATTTGCCGGCCTCGAACAGGATGGCGGCCAGCAGGGCGCCGAGGCGGACGTCCGCCCAGGAGACGTTCGCTTTGGGCACGAATCGATACAGCAGGGCAAAGACGCCGAATGATAGGGTGAACGAGGTCAGAGCGGTGACTGCCGCGGCCACGGGGCCGCTGCCGGGCACTGCCAAGTCCGGTGGCAGCAGCGGTCGGAGCGCGGAGAAGAGCGCTACGGCCGCCCACGAGGCCAGGACGAGCAGGATGACACTGCCGAGCATCGCTGCTTCCAGCAGCCGGCGGTGGAGGAAGGAGTGGGTGTGGGTCACGCCCCAGGCGCGGTTCAACGCGCGTCTGATGCCCACGAAAATCTGGCTGGCCGATAGGATGAGCGTGACGAGCGATACGACGCCGATGGTGCGCTGGCCGCGAGCGACCTCGTTGAAGGTGCGAGTAATGAGGTCAGCGGACCCCGGGAAGGCGTTTCCTACTGAGGCGATGAGTTGCTGCTGGAGGTCGGTGCCGGCCAACAGGGGGCCGAAGATGGCAGTTACGCCGAGTAGCAGCGGGAATAGCGATAAGATGGTGTAGAAGGCCAACCCGGCGGCGAGGAGCAGGCAGTCGTGTGCCCGAAACCGCCGGCTGGTTCCCAGGACCAGCGCCAAGAGCCAGCGGCCGGTGGTCGAGAGCCGGCGGCCGGGGGACTGTGGTTGCCGGTCGGTGTTCATGGGTAAACGCTAAGTAAGGAAAGATCGCTTGTGACGGCGGAGATCGTTCTCGTCTTCATCATCTTGGTGGCGGTACTGGTGCTGTTCGCCACCGAACGGCTGCCGGCGGACATCGTAGCATTGCTGGTGCTGGTCGTTCTGGTGACGGTGCCGGTCATCGAGCGTGGCCCCGACGGCGGTTTCGGCCTCGCGCGTTACGGTCTCCTCAGCGTTGAGCAGGCACTCGCCGGGTTCGCCAATCCGGCGGTGCTGACCGTGGTGGCCATGTTCATCCTCAGTCACGGGCTGGTGCGCGCCGGCGTGGCGCACCGCATCGCCGCTGGCCTGCAGCGCGTGGCTGGCCACAGTGCCGCCTGGCTCACGCTGCTGGTGATCGTAACCGTCGGCCTGCTCTCGGCGGTGATGAACAACGTCGGCGCCATGGCTATCCTGCTGCCAGCGGTGCTGGCTATCGGCGTGCAAAGCCGCATTGCACCTAGCCGACTGCTGATCCCCCTGGCCTTCGGATCAATGCTCGGCGGCAATCTGACCCTAATCGGTACGCCGCCGAACCTGCTGGTTAGTCAAGCCCTCGCCGACAGCGGTCACGCCCCACTACAGGTGTTCGACTTCCTCCCCACCGGAATCGCCGTCTTGGCCACCGGCGTGCTCTACTTTGCCGTCGCCGGACGCTGGCTCTTGCCCGTCCGGCCCAGCCCCACCGATCCGAGCACCGCGCGGGAGCTGCGCCGCTACCTCGCCGAACTGAGTGTGCCTGAAGACTCCCCGCTCAACGGCAAAACCCTCGCCGAGAGCGGTATTTCCGAACGCTACGGCCTCCAGGTCGTCAGGGTCCATTCCGGGACCATCATCAATCGCTTCCCGACACGGCACGACGTGCTGCAAGTGGGCGATACCGTCGTCGTCAACGGCCAACAGGCCGACGTGCTGAAGCTCGTCCAAACCGGGCAGCTGGACCTGCTCGAAATGGCGAATTCCGATGCCCCGCTGACCAGTGGCGAAGTTACCATGCTGGAAGCCGTCGTCGTGCCCGGGGCCAGCTTCCTGCACCAAACGGTCGTGCAGGCCAACTTCCGCACGCGGTTCGGCGTCTCCGTGCTCGGCATCTGGCGACGTGGACAGGCGATCCACACGCGCTTGACCGATGTGCGGTTAGCGCAGGGCGATGTCCTGCTGCTGCGCGGCTCCGCAGAGCGACTCGCTGCGCTTGCCGCCGCGCAAGGATTGCTACCGCTGGATACTGTCGAGCCGACCGATACCGGCGGGCGACGCACGCTGACCGCCGCCGGCATTATGGCGGGCGTCGTGCTATTGGCCGCGTTGGGCGTGCTGCACATCGCCGTCGCGGGCCTGCTGGGCGTCGTCGCCATGGTGGCGACCGGCTGCGTCCAGCCGGCGCGCCTCTATCATTCGGTCGAATGGCACTCCGTCGTGCTCATCGCCGGTACGCTCCCCTTGGGCACGGCCCTGGAGGTCACGGGCACCGCCACGTTTATCGCCGCTCAGCTGGTGGCCTGGACCGGCGCCTGGGGACCGCTGGTGGTGCTCGCGGCGCTCTACTGCATAGCGACCTTGCTCACGCAGGTGATGTCCAATGCCGCTGCGACGGTGCTGCTCGCCCCGGTTGCCATCACTGTCGCGGCGACGCTGGGCGTCAGCCCGTATCCGTTCGTCGTCGCTCTCGCTATTGCCACCTCGACCGCCTTTATGACCCCCATCGGCCATCAGACCAGCATCATCGTCTACGCCCCCGGCGGCTATCGTTTCTTCGATTTCGCGCGGGCCGGCGCGCCGCTCGTGCTGCTGCTGCTGACCGTCTCGCTGGTGGTCGTTCCGTTGGTCTGGCCGTTCTGAGGGAGCAAGCTGTCTACTACCGGCGTCAGGCCTCGTTCCGGCCACGGTCCGCTGCCACAGGATCGCCAGTGGTTGGCGTCGGAAGCTATCCAGTGGACTCCTGCAACAAGGGGTGAACGTGCTCGAATGCCACTTCTCCAGACAACGCAGCAGCCCGCAGGGCCGAGGCCAGCGAAAGCGGGGGAGAGAGGCGGCCGTTGCCTAATGCGGTGGCCAATGGTTCAGCAGAGCGTAGCGCAGTAGCGCAGGTATCGTCTCCGACCAGCAAACCATAGACGGTGCGGTGACCGCGATAGCCTCCATCGCAGTGGTCACAACCGGCCGCTTCGACGAGGCGGGTTGCGTCAGACACCCCGAGGAGCAGAGCCTCTTCCTCGGTGCAGGGACGAGGAGTACGGCAAACCGGGCATATTCGTGGCAGCGACCGTCGTTCACTAACGACCAGCAGATGGCGAGATAGATTACTGCGGTTCAGTTCGAGCTGCACGAGATACTCCAGTGCCTCAACGTTCGTGGCAGTTGGCACCTGGACAATGACCGTTATCCCGGCTGCGACGGCTGCAAGCAGAGCACGTGCCTCGGTAGCGTCCTGAAGCGTGTCCAGGATGATGGTATCCGGGTGCAAGCGCAGGGCAGTCTGCCAGTGGTCAGCGAGGCTCGGACCATCGTCGCTCGCCACAGCAAGTTGCACGATGTGCTCCGAGCGATAGTGGAGCTGTCGGTCAACGGCGACGATGAGGTGCCCTCG
>JAJDZR010000308.1 GCA_022824545.1 Chloroflexota bacterium | reverse complement strand
GGAGAATGGGTTTTGCCAGTTCAAGCAATGGCGTGGGGTGGCGACGCGCTACGCCAAGCAGGCCGCTTCGTTCCTGGCCCACTGCCAGATTCGCGCCATCGCACTTTGGGCGAAGGTGATTTGACGACAGGCCCTAGGGCCTTGATAGTAGATGGCAATTCCCTAAACGTAGCGACCTTGGCAGTTGCTTTGGACAAATCGTGAGTTGCAGTGAACTCGTTTGCAACCACGATGCAGTCAATACCCGCCGCTATTGCCGACTTCAACCCTCTCGCCGAGTCTTCGATAACTACCGTTTCAGCAGCAGTAGCACCAAAGCGTTGGAGTCCTCTCAGATAGGGTTCGGGATGTGGTTTGGCTCGCTCGTAATCCTCCCGAGTCAAATAGAATTCCATATGATCCAGGATGGACCGCCTTTCGTGTATTAGGGCGAAGTCAGTTGGTTTGGATGTCGTAACTATACCCATCCTATACGTATCTGCGAGTTCGGCTAGTGTTTGCAGGACACCCTCGATCTCGATGTCTTCGGTCATCAGGTATTCCTGGTAGTATCGGTTTCTTAGTTCTCGGCCACGTTCAATTTCAGATTCGGATATTCCTGAAACTCGTGCCGCCTCCCATGCGGAAACTCCATTGGCCATATTCACTAAATATGCGTCTCGTGGGAGATCAATCCCGAGAGGTGCCAGCGCTCGTTTATTTGCGAGGTAATACCAATGTTCCGTTTCGACTAAAACCCCATCATGGTCAAAGAGAATGTATTTTTCACTTTTGTGCTCGATTCAATTTCGGCTTAACGATCAAGCTAACTTGACAAGCCCCGGCGACGTTCGGCGACTGCCTGGGTATCACGGTCTCGATAGGTTCTGATCACCCCTCACGTTTCTCCCTGTGACCACTGCTAATAGTATATCGCACTATTAGTGCCAACCACTAGGACTGCCGCCGCTAAAGGTACGGCTATATCACCGGCAGGAGGATGTGCGAGGGGCGCAGGGCGTCGTGGTAGATCGTCTGTTGCGCCGTCCGCACGTCCGCCCGGCGGTCGGTGCCGAGAGGCCGTCCGGTGTTGGCGTTGCGGTCGAACTGCGGGAAGTTGCTGGAAGAGATATCCACCCGCAGCCGGTGACCGGGCCGAAACAGGTAGCTCGTCGCCAGCAGGTCAACGTCAAAACGGTACACACGCTCCGGGTGCAGCGGCGCCGAGCTGTCCTGCCCTGCATGGCGGTAGCGGGCGCGGATGATGCCCGCGCAGACGTTCACCATCCGACCGTCGGGCCGGACGTCGAGCAGTTTCACCGTGAAGTCGGTGTCGGGAGCCGACGACGCGGCATAGAGTATGGCCTGCACCGGCCCGGTCACCTCCAGCGGCGTCGTGAGCGGCTCGCCGGTAAAGCTCAACACGTCATCGCGTGCCTCGCCGGTCACTGGCCGCTGATCGTAGCTGCCCCACGGTAGCCCAATGGTGTTGCCCCCGCGCGTCGGGACGGGTCGGTGCGGGTCGTAGGTGTACCGTTGCGGCCGGTCCCAGGTAGGAGCGCGGCGACTGAGCGTGCCGCGAGCGTTGGGTCGGTGCGCCGCGCGGTCGCCGGGACCATGGAGGTAGTAGGGCGTATACGTGATTCCGCCGGGCGGCCACTTGCAGCACGTCCGCCAGGCGTTCGCGCCCATGGTGTAGTAGCGCACCGGCGGCTCCAGATCAAAGTCCGGGTCCGGCTGCTGTAGCCAGTGATCGAACCAGCGCCGCTGTGCATCAAGCTGGTCCAGGTCCGCCTCCGGTCCCGCGCCGATCTCACCACTCAGCTCGGCGTGCAAACTAGGCCCCCACGGCCCGATGAGTAGGCGCTGTGCCCGCGCTGCCCGTTCGTCGGGAGCATTGGCCACGAGCGCCTGATAGCTCGCTATCGTGCCGGCGAGAAAGATGTCGAACCAGCCCCCCACGAGGGAGGTCGGTACCTCGATATTCCCCGCACCACCCGGCACCGCCGCCGGTGGGCCGGGAGCGGCAAAGTTGCGCTGCCAAGCAGCAAAGTAGTCGGGGACCGGCCTGAGCAGCGGCCATTCGCGCAGCGGCCACACGTCGGCCCACGCCGGCATTGTGAGGACGCTATCGAGGATGGGATACGCACCCTCACGGGGCGCCTCCCGCCACGCTTCCAGGTCGGGCAGTTGGGTAAATGCGGCCTGAAACTGCGCCAGCACACCTGCATCGGTATGTACCCGAGGGTCCTCGACCGCTACCCCGAGGAACCAGCTCTGCAGATCAAGTTGCCGCAGCACACCATCATGCCGTCCCCAGTGGGCGAACTCACGCCAGTAGTGATCGCCGACCACCGCGAACAGAGCGGTCAGGCCGGGCGGGTGCTGCCGCGCCGCCGCAAACTGAGTCCAGGCCATGTACGATGGCCCGTACATGCCGACCTTACCGTTGCACCACGGTTGCCCGGTCGCCCAAGCAATCGTGTCGTATCCGTCCCTGCCCTCGCTCTCCGCGTCGAAGTGTCCTTCGGAGCGGTAGCGACCGCGCACGTCCTGGTTGACGACGGCGTAGCCCCACGCTGCAAACTGCTGCGCCGCCTCGTGCGCCGCCGATTCCGGGCCGCTGCCATACGGCGTGCGGAGCAGGAGCGCCGGCCAGGGGCCGCCGGACCGTTCCGGCAAATAGACGTCGGTTGCCAGCCGCGTCCCATCGCGCACCGGGACCATGACCGGCCCGACGAGTTGCACTGACATGCTAGGCCTCCTGGAATCCACCCGCTCCCACCCTGTCATTCCCGCGAACGCGGGAATCCACGTCCCCCTGCGTAGCGGGGTGACCATAGGGGGCCGATATTGTTCCCTCCCCTGTCGCAACGGGGGAGGGCGAGGGTGGGGGCCTGCCCACGTCACCCGGCTTTGCCGGTGCTATACTGCCTGCGCCGGCTCATCCGGGCGATCTGTGCCCATGAGTAGCGAGGAGGCAACCGGCCATGCACGTTATACTGTGGATTCTACAAGGAGTGCTGGCGGTGATTTTCGCCATCGCCGGCGTGACCCACTTTCTCCCGCCGGAAGGACTGCCCGAGGCGATGCGCGGCGTGGCCGAGTTGCCGGCCGGCGTGCCGTACTTCATCGGCACAGTCGAGATTCTGGCCGCGTTGGGACTGATCCTGCCGGGCTTGACCGGCATCCAGACCCGCTTGACGCCGTTAGCCAGCGCCGGACTGATCCTGGTGATGGTCGGCGCCATCGTGTGGCACGCCCAGCGGGAGGAATTCCCGAATATCGTGCTGAACGTCATCCTGGCAGTAATCGCCGCTTTCGTCGCCTATGGTCGTTGGCGGTTAAGGCCGTTGTAGGATCGGCGTGCCACAGTACCGGCTGCTGGCCCTCGATATAGACGGCACGCTCCTGAATAGCGAGCGCGTCATCACTCCGCGCACGCGAGCGGCCGTCCTCGCCGCCCGCGCCGCCGGGATGGTGGTCGTCATTGCCACGGGGCGCGGTCCCCGCTCGGCCCACACCGTCGTTGACAGCCTCGGCCTCGGTGAGCCGCTCGTGCTGGTGGCGACCCAGGGTGCAACGGTCTGGGACAACGGCGAGCTTGTGCTCAATCAACCGCTGGCGGCAGCGGCGGCCCGGCGCGTGGTCGAGCTGAGTCTGGCGGCCGGGGTTGCGGCGCTGGTCGTGCCGGCGCTCCATCGCGGCGACGCCATGTATCTCGCCGGTTCTACTGCGTCAACGGACCGGCTGTGGGACTATGCCCAGCCCGCTGATCGCACGATCCGGCCGCTACTGACTGCGGCGACGGATCGCCTACGCGGTTACGCCCAGCGGAACGGCGGCAACGTGCGTCCCTACGATCCGGCCGCGCTGCACGACGATCCGCTGGCGGTCTACATGATGGACGACTGGCGCCGGCTCACCGCCGTCAACGAGCGGCTGACCGGCGATCCGACCGCGCACGACCAATGGCGCGTGATCTTCTCCCGCACTGCGCTCGCCACAACGGCCGCCATCGAGGTCCTGCACCCCAGCGTCTCCAAAGGGCTGGCGCTCGATGTGCTCTGCCGCCGGTTCGGCATCGAGCGCGAGCAGGTGCTGGCCTTCGGCGACAACGTCAACGACGTGGAGATGCTGGAGTTTGCCGGCCTGGGTGTCGCAATGGCCAACGGCAGCCCCGAGTCCCTCACCGTTGCAGACCGGATCACGGCCAGCAACGACGAGGACGGGATTGCGGTCGTGCTGGAGGAGCTAGGCCTGGTGCCCCCACCCTAGCCCTCCCCCGTTGCGACGGGGGGAGGGAACGTGCCGTCCCCCTGCACCGCGGGGGAACCATAGGGGGGCAGTCTACTCCAGCAGCGCCTGCACCCGGTCCAGGATGTGGCCGGCGACCGCCTCTTTGGGCAGCTGCGGCAAGGCTTCGGGCGCAGCGTTCGGAGCAAGCAGCGTCACGCGGTTGGTGTCCGTGCCGAAGCCGCTGCCCGGCTCGGTGATGTCGTTCGCCACGATCAAGTCGGCCCCTTTGCGTGCCAGCTTCTCCGCGGCGTTGTGCAGCAGGTTCTCGCTCTCGGCAGCGAAGGCGATTCGCAGCACACCCTTGGGTACCTCTAGGAAGAAGTCGTCGTTCTTGACCAGATGCAGCACCAGCCCGTCGCTGTCCGACTCCTTCTTTATTTTCCGGTCGGACACTGCGGCGGGACGAAAGTCGCTGATGGCCGCCGCCATGACCAAGGCGTCAGCGCCCACACAGGCGTCGAGCACCGCTTCCCGCATCTCCGCGACGGTGGCAGCGTGCCTCATCTCAACGCCCGCGGGACTGTGCAGCGCCGTGGGCGCGGTGACCAGGGTCACTTCCGCGCCCCGGTCGCGGGCCACCTCGGCGATAGCGTAGCCCATCTTCCCGGTGGAGCGGTTGGTTATTACCCGCACCAGGTCAATAGGCTCCTGCGTGCCGCCGGCGCTGACGACGATGCGCCGGCCGGCCAACGGCCCGTCGCGGCCCAGGAGCGCGCGCATCCGGCCGAGAATCTCTTCCGGCGGCGCCAGCCTCCCCGGCCCGATCTGCCCCGAGGCCAAGCGCCCGGCGACCGGTCCGACGAAATGCACGCCGCGCTCGCGCAGTGTCGCCACGTTCGCCTGCGTCGCCGGGTGTACCCACATGTGGCTCTCCATCGCCGGCGCCACCAGCACCGGCGCGGACGTGGCCAAGGCCACGCAGCCGAGCAGATCGTCGGCCAAGCCGTGCGCGAGCCGGGCCAGGGTCGTCGCGGTGGCCGGCACGATGGCCAATAGCTCGGCCTGCTCGCCCAAGCGCACGTGGGCACTGCTCTCATCCGGCAGCACGTCGAACAGGTCGGTGTAGACGCGCCGTTGGGTCAGGCTGTGGAAGGTGAGTGGCGTCACAAACCGGGCGGCAGCCGCCGTCAGCACCACGTCAACATCGGCTCCCAGCTGCACCAACTCGCTGGTCAGCGCCGCGGCCTTGAACGCCGCGATGCTGCCGGTAACACCGAGCACAACACGTCGGCCACTGAACGGTTTCATCTGATCGCCGGGCCTCTGCTCTCCGGCCCCGCACCCACTGTAGCAGCTATCGCTGGCCATCAGCCGCCAGCGGCCAGCCACCAGCCATCAGCTATCAGCCATCAGCGAGAGTAACCGTCATTGCGGCGAAAGCCGCAATCCAGGGCCATGCATCGGCCCCGGTCCGAGCGCTACACCCCCTCTCCACATGGTGGAGGCAGTAGACGGTTGCTGCGATGCTCCCCTTCCCTGATGAAAGTTGACAACTTAATCGGGTAGTGGGATGTAACCCCCCTATGGTCCCCCCGCTGCGGCGGGGGGACGGGTGTGTTTCCTCCCTTGTCGGGACGGGGGTGGGACTGGGGGGGGGTCAACACACTACCTAATCAAGCTCGCAACCTTCATCAGGGAAGGGGCCGGGGGTTAGGTCCAAACCGCCT
>JAJDZR010000260.1 GCA_022824545.1 Chloroflexota bacterium | reverse complement strand
ATCAAGCTGCTGGTCAAGGAGGACCTCACGCCGGCCGCTGCCGACAAGCGCATTTTCAAGATGGCACCCTACTTGGTGTTCATCCCGGTCTTTCTGGTCTTCCTCGTCGTCCCCTGGTCCCGTGACGTGGTGGTGCGCGCGCTCGATCTCGGCTTGCTCTACGTCGTGGCTATCCCCGCCATCTCCACCGTCGGGCTGGTGATGTCCGGCTGGTCGTCCGGCAACAAGTATTCGATGCTCGGCGCCGCACGCGCTGTCGCCCAGCTCATCGCCTACGAACTGCCGCTGGTCGTGGCTCTGCTCGGCGTGGCCATCCTCGCGCAGAGCATGTCCCTTTCGGACATCGTGGTCGCCCAGGCGCCGCTCTGGTTCATCTTCATCCAGCCCCTCGGCTTCTTCATTTTCGTGACTGCCGCCCTGGCCGAGAACAACCGCACCCCCTTCGACATCAGCATCGCCGAATCGGAATTGGTATTCGGCCCCTTCCTCGAATACAGCGGCATGAGGTGGGCGCTGTTCTTCCTGACCGAGTATGCCTCGGTCTTCCTGAACGCCGTCCTTGCCGCCACGCTCTACCTTGGTGGGTGGACCTTCTTCGGCTTGCCGGAAGCTATCGTGGAAGCCGCCGGCCTATCCGCGGCAGCCGGAGTTGGCGGCACGCTCGTCATTCTGATCGGCTTCGGCTTCTTCTTCCTCAAGACCACCCTGCTCATTCTCCTCATCATCTGGCTGCGTGGGACCCTGCCGCGCCTGCGGATTGACCAGTTGATGTCCTTCGCGTGGAAGGCCCTCCTCCCCGCGGCCCTGGCAAATCTGGTGCTCACGGCGATGCTCGTGGTGTTCGGCAACTGGCCCGCGGCCATTGCGACCGCCGTCACGGTCCTCGCCTTCGCCATCGTCTATCTCATCCTCCGCCGACGCCCGGCAGCCACACCGGCGGCTCCCGTGCGGTTGGCGCGAGTGCCGGCGCGGCCGCTGGCGCCGGAGGCCTGATCGGTTGGCCCGTAGCGGCGATTGACCAAAGGAGCGAGAGACATGCTCGGCGCACTCAAAGGGATGGTGCAGACCGTTCGTACCGCCTTCTTTCGGAAAAATGTCACCTGGCACTACCCCAAGGAACAGCGCCCCCTGCAAGAGCGGTTTATGGGCGCCCCTGGGCTGATCTGGGACAAGGAGATTGACGAGATCGTCTGCGTGGCCTGCCGCATATGCGAGCGCGCCTGCCCGGACGACTGTATCTCGATGACGGCGGCCAGGTACGAGGGTGACAAGAGCAACAAGAAGAACATCGTCACCCAGTACTGGATTGACCTCGGCCGCTGCTCCTACTGCGGCATCTGCGTCGAGGTCTGCCCGTTCGACGCCAACGAGATGACCCCCCACTGGCAGTTGACGACCTACGACCGGCAGGAGTTGGTGTACGACATGGATAAGCTCGTCGAGATTGCCGATGGGATGCAGCGGCGCTTGGGGAAGGAAGCGCCGCCGGAGCGCACACGGCCCGGCGCGACGGCATAACGGCATAATCGGTCGCCGCGTGCATGGTCCGAGCATCTATGGCAGCATAAGCACCGCCATCGTTGCGGCAGTGCCCGCGTCCATTCGGCGCAGCGCCTCCGCACCGCGATTTACAGCGACCTTGGGGATGTATCACGCCATGTTGGAACCGCGTCCACGATGACCTTCGCACAAGGCACGTTCTACGTGCTCGCTGCCGCTACGATCATCTCCGCGCTCGGTGTTGTGGTCGTCCGCAACGTGGTCTATAGCGCCCTGCTGCTTATTCTCACGTTGAGCCTCACCGGCCTGGTCTACCTCTACCTCTACGCCGATTTCCTCGCCTTGGTGCAAATCCTGATCTACGGCGGCACCGTCAGTGTGCTCTTGCTCTTCGCCTTGATGCTGACGCGACCGGATCAGTATCGCGTCCGCGCCCACGCCCAGTGGCCGCTGGCAGTCGTCGCGGCCATTGTCGTGTTTGTCGTCCTGGCATACCAGGCCCTGGCGACCGATTGGCTCGGCGGCCGCACGCCGGTCCTGGAGCGCGCCGGCCCCGACGTTCTCGGTGAGCAGCTCTTCGGCCCATGGGCGGTGCCGTTCGAGATCGCCTCGGTCGTCCTGCTCGTGGCCTTGCTCGGCGCCCTCATTCTGGCGCGCCGCACGGAGGGCGAGTCGTGATTCCTCTGGAGCACTTCCTCCTCCTCAGCGCGGCGCTGTTCGCCATCGGCACCTATGGCCTGCTGGCCCGGCGCAATGCCGTCCTGGTACTGATCTCGATTGAACTGCTGCTCAACGCCGTGGCGATCAACTTGGTGGCCTTTGCCACCTACTTGGACCCGGGCCGCGTGGCCGGAATCATCATCGCCATCTTTGTCATCACGATTGCCGCCGCCGAGTTGGGGTTGGGCCTTGCCATCGTCTTGCGGGTCTACCGCCTACGCTCGTCGGTGAACGTTGACGAGGTGGACACCTTACGCTGGTAGCAGTGCGCTCGCCCACGCTCATTTCGATAGTGCAAACCTAGCGCGTCAGCAGCACCGGAGAACGCATGGACTTTGCTTGGCTCATACCCACCCTCTGCGTGGGTGCCTTCTTCTTCAACATCATCATCACCCGCTGGCTCGGCCCGCGGAAACACGCCCTGGGAGCGTTCGTCTCCTTGGCCGCGACCGCCGCGGCCTTCATCGTCTTCCTGATTGTCTTCACCGACGCGGTTGGCACGCCGGACCTGACCGAGCACCCCCACCTCATCACCTGGTCCTGGTTCCAAATAGATACGTTCGCCTTCCCCGTCAACATGGTGGTGGATTGGCCCGCCATCGTGATGCTCGGCGTGGTCAGCTTCCTCTCCTTCCTCATCCAGTTCTACTCCGTGGGCTACATGAGTGGGCACAACCGCTTCTGGTGGTTCTTCTCGGTCATCGCGCTCTTCACCGGGGCCATGCTCACGCTCGTCATTTCCTACAACTTCCTCATCCTCTACATGGCCTGGGAGTTGGTGGGGCTGTGCTCGTATCTGCTCATCGGCTTCTACAACGAGCGCCGCTCGGCGGCCGAGGCCTCCAAGAAGGCTTTCGTGACCACCCGCGTCGGCGACGTCGGCTTCTTCATCGCCATTCTCATTCTCTTCAGCGAGACCGGCACGTTCGACATGGGCACCATCTTCGCGGCCGCCACCAATGGCGAGATCAGTTCCGGCTTGCTCACCCTGAGCGTCCTGCTGCTCTTCCTCGGCGCCGTCGGCAAATCGGGACAGTTCCCGCTGCACGTGTGGCTGCCCGACGCGATGGAAGGACCAACCCCCGTCAGCGCCCTGATCCACGCCGCAACGATGGTCACGGCCGGCGTATTCCTCGTCGCGCGGGCCTATCCGCTCTTCGTCGCGGCCCCCGGCGCGCTGGAGGTCGTACTCGTCGTCGGTACCTTCACCGCCATCTTTGCCGGCGTCATCGCGCTGGTCCAGCCCGACATCAAGCGCGTGCTCGCCTACTCGACCGTCAGCCAGCTCGGCTACATGATGATGGCGCTCGGCGCCGGTGCCTATACGGCCGCGCTATTCCACCTTTATACGCACGCCTTCTTCAAGGCGCTCCTGTTCCTCGGTTCGGGCGCGGTCATCCACACCATGGAAACGGTGCTCCACGGCCGCGCCGTCAGCCCCAACGACATGAACTACATGGGTGGGCTGGCCCGGCGCATGCCCATCACCGCCGCCACCTTTGTCATCGGCGCGCTCGCCCTCGCCGGCGTCTTCCCCCTGGCCGGATTCTGGAGCAAGGACGAAATCCTGGCCGGGACCCTGCACGGCGGGCATTGGATACCGTTCTTGGTGGGCCTCGTGACGGCCACCCTGACGGCCTTCTACATGTTCCGCGCCGCCTGGCTGACGTTCGGTGGCTCCCCCCGCTGGCACCTCGCCCCCATGGCGGCGGATACCTCCGGCGATGACGCCTCCGTAGGGGCGCAGCATGCTGCGCCCGTGCCCGACGCGCAATCTGACGATCCGGAAAGCCACGACGCGCACGCCGATGAACACCACGAGCCGCACGAGGCCCCCTGGACCATGTGGGCGCCGCTGGTCGTCATCGCCGTCTTTGCCGTGATCGCCGGCTGGATCAACATTCCCGGCCTCTACACCGGCTTTGGCGACGTGGTGCATTTCGGCGAGCACCACAAAGAGGCCTTTAGCTTGGTTCTCGCACTCGTCGGTACCGCCGCGGCGCTGATCGGCATTGTAGTGGCGGTCGCCGTCTATAACTTCGGCCTGATCCCGGCAGCGATCTTGGGCGAGAGCTTTGCCACCGTCTACCGCTTCTTGCTGCACAAGTTCTACTTCGACGAGTTGTACGACTGGATCATCAGCCGCATCCTCTTGAGTATCTCCGCCCTCACCGCGCTCTTCGACCGCAAAATTGTCAACAACTTCGGCGTTGACGGCTCCGGCTGGCTCACGATCAAGTCCGGGGCGTTGCTCCGCTATCACCAAACGGGTCGCATCTACCACTACGCGCTCGGGTTTGTGATCGGCGCCGTCCTCGTGCTGCTCATGATGACGGCCTATCCGGCGCTCGTCGAGTTCTTCCAATAGGAGAAATTGCCATAGCCTTTCCGTTTCTTGCAGCCATCGTCCTGATCCCGTTGGTTACGGCGATCCTGATTATGCTGGTGCCGCGCCGGCACGCCTGGACCATCCGCATCCTGGCGACCCTCGCCGGCCTGCTCACGCTCATCCTCTCGGTGTGGGTGTTCATCGGCTTCGACTGGGGCAAGGCCGGGCTTGGCACCACGAACGGCTATCAGTTCGTCGAGTGGTACGAGTGGCTGCCCGAGCTAGGCATCACCATCCGCCTCGGCATTGACGGCATCTCGGCGCCGATGGTGCTCCTCACTGGCTTGGTGATCTTCACCGGTGCCATCGTCTCCTGGAACATCGCCGACCGCAACAAAGAGTATTACGCGCTGCTGCTCGTGCTCGTGAGCGGTGTGTACGGCGTGTTCGTCGCCCTCGATCTCTTCTTCCTCTTCTTCTTCTACGAGATCGCCGTGCTGCCGATGTACCTGCTCATCGCCGTCTGGGGCAGCACCCGCAAAGAATACGCCGCGATGAAGTTGACCATCTTCCTGGTCGCCGGCAGCATCCTCGTCTGGGTGGCGATGCTGGCGGTGTTTGTCGAGAGCGGCGCCCAGACCTTCGATCTGGCCACCCTCGCCCAGCACGAATACCCGCGGACCTTCCAGCTTGTCTTCCTGCCGATGTTCTTCATCGGCTTTGGCGTCCTCGCCGGTATGTGGCCCTTCCACACCTGGTCGCCCGACGGCCACGTAGCCGCGCCAACGGCGGTCAGCATGTTGCACGCCGGCGTGCTGATGAAGCTCGGCGCCTACGGCATCCTGCGCGTCGGATTCGGGCTGCTCCCCGAGGGCACCGTCTTCTGGGCGCCCTTCTTTATCGTGCTTGGAACGATCAACGTGGTCTACGGCGCGCTCTCCGCCATGTCGCAGCGCGACCTGAAGTTCGTGATCGGCTATTCGTCCGTCAGCCACATGGGCTACGTCGTCGTCGGCCTCTGTACCCTGACGCTTATCGGCGTGAACGGCGCCGTCTTACAGATGTTCGCCCACGGCGTGATGACGGCGCTCTTCTTTGCGCTCGTCGGCGTGGTGTACGATCAGGCCCACACCCGCGAAATCGGCATCTTTGGTGGCTTGGTGCGACGGATGCCCTGGTTTGTCGGCTTTTTTGCCGTCGCCGGACTGGCCTCGCTCGGTCTGCCCGGCCTCTCCGGCTTCATCGCCGAGCTACTGGTGTTCATCGGCGCCTTCCAGAGCTACCCCATCATCGGCGTGTTCTGCGTGATCGGCGTAGCGCTGACCGCCACCTACATCTTGCGCTTGATGGCCAAGGCGTTCTTCGGGCCGCCCAATCCGGCCTGGTCCCACTTGCGCGACATGCGGCCCTCGGTCTGGGTGGCCTGCATGTTGCTCGCGGCGACCATGCTCTTTGTCGGACTGTACCCCGCGCCGTTCCTGGATCGCAGCACTGCCTCCGTAGTGCCGCTCTTGGAGCGTATCGAGCAATTCAGGTAAGGGCTGAGAATGGCTTCCCTCGATTACGGACTACTCACACCGGAGTTCTTGCTCCTGGGCCTGATCTTCCTCGTGCTGTTCCTCGATTTGGTCTTCGCCGAGCGTGGCCGGTGGCTCATCCCCTGGGTGACGATAGTGGGGCTGCTCGTCGTGCTCGTCGTTGGCGGCTGGACCTGGGGCATCCGCGCGACGTTCGCCGACCTGCTCCGCGTTGACGAGTACACCTCCTTCTTCCGCGTCCTGTTCGCCGTCGTCGCGCTCGGAGTCGTCTTCGTCTCCATGCCCTACGTGCCCCGCTTCCTGCCCCATCAAGGCGAATACTACGCCCTGGTTTTGGCCGGTACGTTGGGCATGGTCTTCATGGCGATGGCGGACGAGTTGCTCACCGCCTACATCTCCCTGGAGCTACTGAGCTTCAGCAGCTATATCCTCGTCTCCTACGCCAAGCGCGACCTGAAGAGCAACGAAGCCGGTATCAAATACTTGATTATCGGGGGGCTGTCCTCGGCCCTGCTGCTGTACGGCATCAGCCTGCTCTACGGCGCCACTGGCACGACCAAGTTCCCGGCTATTGCCCAAGCTATTCAGGCGCCCGGCGCCCTCGACAGCCCCGGCCTGCTCGTGGCGCTGGCGTTGATTACGGTCGGCTTGGGCTTCAAGGTCGCCGCGGTGCCCTTCCATATGTGGACGCCGGACGTGTACGAGGGCGCCCCGACCCCCATCGCGGCCTACCTGGCCGTCGGCTCCAAGGCCGCCGGGTTCGCGCTGGTCGTGCGCTTCCTGGTCGGCGGGCTGCTCCCGGCCGTTGAATCCTGGCTGCCGGTGTTCGCGGTGCTCGCTGTGCTGACGATGACCGTCGGTAATCTGGTCGCCATTCACCAGCGCAACCTGAAGCGACTGCTCGCCTATTCCAGCATCTCCCAGGCCGGCTACGTGCTGGTCGGGATCGCTGCGCTCCAAGACGGTGACATCGGCGCCATGGCCACGCGCGGCATCGTGCTGCACCTCGCCGGCTACGTCTTCACCAACCTCGCCGCCTTCGGCGCCTTGATCGTGTTCGAGACGCGCACCGGCCGCACGGACATTCGCGACATGGCGGGCGTGGGGCGTCAGTCGCCGTTTATCGCCCTCACCCTGATGGTCTCGGTCTTCTCACTCGCCGGTATGCCGCTGTTCGCCGGCTTCGTGACCAAGTTCTACCTCTTCACGGCGGCGGCCCGCGCCGATCTGCTCTGGCTCGTCGCCATTGCCGTCATCAATTCCACAATCTCGCTCTACTACTACTTGATTGTCGTCAAGGAGATGTACGTCGGCGAAGCGCGCCCCGGCCTCCTCTCCCTGCAACGCCCGCAAGGTCTGCTCACCGGCATTGCCCTAGCGGCCGGAGTCGTCACCGGCATTGTGGTCTGGGTCAGCCTGGGCGCCAGCGGCTGGATTTACGACTTCTACGGGCCGACCTTGCCCGTCACCATCGCCGTCGGCAGCGGTGGTCTCGTCGCTACCCTGGTCGGGCTGGCTTTCGGGGTGGTGGAGCTGCCGCTCGCCGCCATGTTGGCCGGCGTCTTTGTGCTCGGCCTCTACCCCTACCCGGTGCTCGATCTGCTCGGCGACGTGAGCAACGCCGTCTTCACCGCTACGGCCGCCCTCTCGTAAGCCAAAGCACATACGTCCGGGGACGGATACGCACGAGCAACTGCCGTATCCGGAACTCACTGCCGGGGGCCGGAGCTACACCGAAAGAGGAACTGCCCCGGTGGATGTCATCCACCGGGGCAATCAGGAACGGGCGGCGGGCTGGGCTACCGATAGTCTATGCGCTCACCCGGCTGCGATGGTGGGTTCTCGAACTTGCCGCCATTCGCCTTTTCCTGCTCGTACCAAGCCATCCATTCAGCATTCGCCTCGTCCCGGCCTTCCTGCCGGCCTTCCTGCCGGCCTTCCCGCCGGGCCTTCGCCTGCTTTTCACGCCAACCATTCCACAAAGGCATCACTAATCCTCCTCTCCCAGCCAAGACCATCAGCGACAATACCGCTGCCGATAGTCCTATTGCGCCAATGCCTACAATCAGGGCGATTAGTGTCTCTGCTACCGTCTTTTGCTGAGAGATGACAAGTAGAGAATAGCAGATGGTACCAACAACCCACCACACCGGAAACAGTATCGAATACCACCGGAGATCATCCTTATGGATGCTCCAGATAGACTCGCGTTCTTCTTGTTCCGGCTGTTGGCGTTCTATCGTCACCATCCTGTGACCGTTGCCATCCGTGCCGCCTCCGGCCCGGCCTTACTCAGCCGGTATAGCGTTGGATAAAGTAGATTCCTCCCCAGACGAATGCCAGCACTAACAGCACGATGACCAGGTTCATCGCTTCGCTGACGACAACCCCGCAGACGATGCGGGCGCATTCTTCGGATGTCGCGTGTCCCATCGAGTATCCCTCGCTCCTCGCTCTGCTCCGCCAATTCTAGCAAAGCTACCGACGCTCGGTAGCCCCGGCCGCTAGTGCGCCGCCGGTCCGGCGCTCTCCGGCACCGTGCCACCGAGTTGTCGAATCGCTCGTTCGATCAGGATGAGATTGCCGCGCAGGTTCGCCTTTCGCATTTCCTCGTGCGCGGCGACCGCTTCATCGAAGAGGCCCTTGAAATAGCGCCACTTCTCGTACAGCGTCTCCAGGCGCTCCTCGGTGGACAGGGACTGTTCCGTAGCAGCCATCACTCTTCCTCATTGATCGCAGCGCCAAGCACTCTCCCGGCCGGGCCGCCGGCGCTGGATAATCGTTCCTCTGCGCCGATTCTACCGCATCCGGCCGGATCGCGGGGGACTACTGCGGAGTGCCGGGGTAACCCGTCACCGGCTCGACGACCGGCGACCCGGCGACCCGCTGGCAGTGGTAGTCATAGAGCGCCACCAGTTGCTCGGCCGCCGTCCGCCAGGGCAGCACCAGCTCCCGGCCCCGCCGCCCCATAGCGTTGGCCGCCGCCGGATCGGCGAGTAGCCGGAGCGCCGCCCCCGCCGCCGCCTCGGGGTCATCGGGCGGCACCAGATACCCGTTCACCCCGTCTTGGATCGCGTCCACCGCACCGCAGCCGGTGGTCCCGACGACGGGACGACCGCAGGCATTTGCCTCCCAATACACCAGGCCAAAACCCTCGAACTGGTACCGATCCATCACCGGCAACAGCCACATCAGCGCGCACTGGTGATACAGGCGGATCAGCGTTTCGTCGTCAACCCGCCCCAGCCAACGCACCGCCCCGCTCAGTCCCAGCGCAGCCACGCGCTCTCGTAGCTCGGCCAGCAAAACCGGGTCGTCGGTTGCGCCTGCAATCCAATACTCCACGTCGGGACGCCGTGCATGTACGCGAGCAAACGCCTCGATAGCGATGTGGTAGCCCTTGCGCCGCTTGATCGGCGCCACCGACAGCAGAAATGGTCGTTCGGCCGGCGGCGGTGGCGCGATCCGAAATCGCTCCGCCTCGATCCCCTCCGGCACCACTGCGGTCTTGGCCGCCGGTAGCTGCGCCAGCAGTTGGGCGCGGGTGAAGCTACTGACGCAGACGACCCGCGCCGCCCGCCGGTAGGCCCACGTCAGCCACCAGCGATCCGGCCGGCGCGTCAGCGGACGAATGGCATACGTGCCGTGCGCCGTCACCAGCAGCGGTCGCCGCCCAGCGGCCAACGCCGCCGGGACGACGTATGGCTCGGTCAGGCAGTGGAGCACGTCGCAGCCCCGACTCGCCGCGAGGATGGCCGGCAGGGCACGCCCGGTGAGACGGAGCAATCCCCGTGCCTCCTGCACGAACGACGGCACGCGGCGGTGGTCCGGGAGGCCGGCGAGATCGGCCTGATCGCACAGATGCTGCGGGCTGACCAGCCGGATAGACACACCGAGGTCTCGCAAGGCGCGAACGATCCCCAGCGCGTGTCGGCCCCAGCCGTAGGTGGGCGAGAGATAATCGGTAATCAGACAGACGCGCATAGCCGCTTCCAAAGTATATCGCGGGTATCGCCGAACGGCTGGCTCCCCTCATCGTCATTCCCGCGCACGCGGGAATCCACGTCCCCCTGCCGCAGCGGGGGGACCATAGGGGGGCTAACCCGCTCCCGTCGCCGCCTCACCCCCTCAGCGAGCCTGCCGGCGCGAGAGTAACGGTCGTCAGCCGTTCCGCGCCCACGCTTCGAGCAGCCGGACCACCAGCCACAGCACCGCCAGCAGCACCATCCCACCGACCATGATGCCGCCGGCGATCAGCGCCACCGTCCGCCCGAACAGCAGCCACGCCAGCCCCCCGCCGACCACCAGCACGATCAGAAAGCCACCGAGAATGAGCTGCCCCTCGGTACTGCGCCGAAATGCCCCGTCCATCGCCAGAAACTATACAGGTACCGGCACCATCACCCCGGCTCCGACCGTCTCCCTGCACAGCGGAGGGGCCAGCCCTCACCGGCGGCACACGCATGTCTCCCGGCCAACGTAGGCCGGCCAGCGCCGGCTCATGCCGCTGTAGTATGTTTCTACGGTGATGAACGCGCGCTGGTTGGCGGTCGCGCTCGCGTGTGGCGCCGTCGCGCTCTGGATCGCCGCCGTCTGGCTGCCGGGCTGGCGCGAGCTACTGATCGTCTGCGGGCTGGCCCTCGCGGCCCTCGCCGGCGGCGTCCTCAACTGGGATCGCCGCGGCGGCCACTAAACCCGGCGCTCGTCATTCCGGCGGAAGCCGGAAGGTGGATTCACATTTGAAGTGCAACAGTTCCTGCCAGAAGATTTCCGCCGGGGTCTGGTAGTCCAGACACTTGCGGGGGGTATTATTGTACAACTG
>JAJDZR010000191.1 GCA_022824545.1 Chloroflexota bacterium | reverse complement strand
ACGTAACCACCATCACCGCATCCGACGGGCGGGCGGGCAGCCCTAGCCTGACCGGCGGATCGCGCCTGGTGGGGCGAAATCTCCGCACCTCATTCCGCCTGCCTACTCCTATGAACGACAGCATCATTGCGCTGGAGGGGCTGACCAAGCACTACGAGGTCGGCGAGCGAGCCGGCGGGCTGCTCGCGGCGGCCGGGAGTGTCTTCCGCCGCCGGATGCGGACGGTGCGCGCCGTCGAGGCCGTGACCTTTGCGATTGATCCTGGCGAGGTGGTCGGGTTCCTGGGACCGAACGGCGCCGGCAAGACGACCACCCTCAAGATGCTGTCCGGGCTGCTGCACCCGACGGCCGGTACCGCCCGTGTGCTGGGCTACGTGCCGTGGCGGCGGGATCGGGATTACCTGCGCCGGATGACCCTGGTGATCGGCAATCGCAACCAGCTCTACTGGGACCTGCCGGCGATGGATACGCTGCTGGTCAACCAGGCGATCTATCGCATTCCCGAGGACCAGTTCCGGGCCACCGTGCGAGAGCTGACCGACCTGCTCGACCTCGCGCCGCTGTTGACCAAGCAGGTGCGCCAACTCTCGCTCGGCGAGCGGATGAAGTGCGAGATCGCGGCGGCGCTCGTGCATCGGCCGGCCGTGCTGTTCCTGGACGAGCCGACGCTGGGGTTGGACGTGACGATGCAGACGCGCATTCGGCAGTTCATCCGCGACTACAACGAGCGGACGGGCGCGACGGTGCTGTTGACCAGTCACTACATGGCCGACGTGGAGGCGCTGTGCCGGCGGGTCGTCGTGATCCACGAGGGACGGCTGCTGTACGACGGCGAGCTACGCGGTCTGGCGGAGCGCCTGGCGCCGTTCAAGATACTCGGTATCGCGCTGGAGGCCGGCGCCGCCGCGCCGGACTGGGCACGCTACGGCGAGCGCGCACCGGCCCCCAACGGCGATGACGGCCGGGTGCATTTGCGCGTGCCCAAGCAGGAGGCCGCGCGGATCACGGGGCGCCTGCTTTCCGAGAACGCCGTCGCCGACCTCACGGTAGAGGACCCACCTATCGAGGCGGTCATTGACCAAATCTTCCAGCGCGGCCTCACCGACCACTCGTCGGAGCGTGAGTGAGCCGGTGATGCAGTACGATACCGCGCAGACGGAGCCGGAAGACGGCGCCGGGATCGTGGCCGGGCCGCAGCCGCTGGCCGGCACGGATCGTGGCTGGCGGCTGATCGGCATGGCCGGGGTCTACCGTGCCATCTTCCGGGCCAGCATCGCGGTGATGCTGCAATACCGCATCGCGCTGCTGATCTGGATGCTGGCCCACATCACGGAGCCGTTGATCCATCTGGTGGTCTGGACTACGGTCGCTGGCAGCGGTCGTGTGGCCGGCTACGCAGCCGCCGATTTCGCCGCTTACTACATCGCACTCTTTATCGTGAATCACGCGACGTTCACCTGGATTATCTACGAATACGAATTCGAAATCCGGGAGGGACGGCTCTCGGCCAAGCTGTTGAAGCCGCTCACTCCCATGCACATGTATCTCGCCGACAATATCAGTTGGAAGCTGCTATCAACGACCGTGACGCTGCCGGTCGCCGCCTTGCTGACCTGGCACTTCCGGCCCGAGTTTCACCCCGTCGGACTGGAGATCGCGCTATTCGTGCCGGCGCTGGCCCTGGCCTTCGGGGTGCGCTGGCTGCTGGAGTACACGCTGGCCCTCGCCGCCTTCTGGACGACGCGCGTCGCGGCCTGCAACTCGGTCTATCACCTCGTGTTCTGGTTCTTGGCCGGCATGGTTGCCCCGAACGCGCTACTCCCCGACTGGCTACAAGCCGTTGCCGCGGTGCTGCCGTTTCGCTGGCTGCTGGCCTTCCCCATCGAAGTCCTGCTCGGCCGCCTGGAAACCGCCGCTATCTTGCAGGGGCTACTCATCCAATGCCTGTGGCTTGGCTTGGCCTACGGGCTGCATCGGTTTGTCTGGGCCGTTGGCGTGCGGCGGTATAGCGCCGTGGGGGCGTGAGGAGGCGTCATGCTCTATCTGCGCCTGTTGCACGTCTTCTTCAAGGTGAGCTTGCTCAATGAGCTGGCCTACCGCGCCAACTTCTGGGTGCAGCTTTTCGAGACGCTGATCTCCTTTGGGACGGCCGCCGGCGGCCTGCTGGTCATTTTCAGCCACACCGACCACCTGGGCGGCTGGCGTCCCGCAGAGCTGGTGATGCTGCTGGGCGTGTACTTCATCATGGTCGGACTGATCCGCGTGACCGTCAGGCCCAGTCTGGAGCGGCTGATGGCCGACGTGCGCGAAGGCACGCTGGACTACCGGCTGACGAAGCCGGCATCGTCGCAGTTTCTGGTCAGCTTTCGGGAGATGCACATCTGGCGCGTGACCGACCTGCTCCTCGGGATCGGCCTGCTGGTCGCCGGAGCCACGCGCCTCGGCGTGCTCGTCGAACCGGCGCAGCTGCTGGCCTTTCCCGTCGCGCTGATCGCCGGCGCCGCCATCATCTACAGTGTGCATCTGGTCTTGGCGACGCTAACGTTCTGGGTGGTCCGGACCGAGAACATCATGGTGATCTTCACCAGTCTGTTCCAAGCTGGCCGCTACCCCGTGGGGCTCTATCCCACCTGGCTCCGTGCGATTCTCACGTTTATCGTGCCGGTTGCTTTCGCTACGACCGTACCGACCGAGGCACTGGCCGGTCGGCTATCGCTGGGCACGCTGCTGACCGCAGTGGGAGTGGCGGTGGCGCTGCTCATCGTGTCGGCGGGCTTCTGGCGCTTCGGCCTGCGCCACTACACCGGCGCCTCCGCCTAGCCAGCCTCGGAGTGACCGGTCACTCGCCTTTGCAATAATAGATGTAGCCGGCCGACCGTGATGGAGGAGACGCGACACCGATGGCAGAACAACCGCCCCGTCAAGCTGCAAGCATCGTGGCCCGGAGCGATCAGCCCCTCATTGGCATCATCACGGAGCAGGATGGCCAGGAGATGGTCCACTATTTCGCTGATGAACAAGCGGCGGATGCTGCTGCGGGCAAGGATAATGTTCGGAAGGCGCTTGAGCTAATTGGCGCATGGAGAAATCTCATGGACTGGGAGGATGTCGAGCGGGACCTCGACCGCATCCGCCATGAGAGCGAGCCGACCCCGCTGGTTGAGCTATGAAGCGGTACCTGCTCGTGCAGGAAACAGTCTTCTCGCTAGGGTAGAGATGAGGGGAGCCGATGTATGCAGACCGCATAGTCGCCAATCCGCAGATTATGGTCGGGAAGCCCGTTGTCAGGGGTACGCGCATCCCGGTTGCGTTAGTCCTCGAGCATCTCTTTGTAGCCTTTCCTCGGCTCACGGAGGCAGACGTGAGAGCCTGCCTGGCCTACGCGCAGGCGCTCGTCGAGGCCGAGTATCGTGAACGAGGTCTCGCGTCTGCGGCATAGGTGGGAGGCTGACCCCCCTATGGTCCCCCCGCAGTGCAGGGGGACGTGGATTCGCGCTTTCGCGGGAATGACCGCCGGGGTACGCTCCTACGGCGTGGTGCCCGCCAGCTTGGGGCCGTAGTTGCGGCGGTAGTATTCGAGGAAGGCGCCGGACTTGATCGGTCGCCACCAGCTCTCATTTTCCTGGTACCAGCGGACGGTGGCCTCGATAGTCGCGTCGAGGTCGTAGCGCCGCTGCCAGCCTAGAGTGTGGAGCCGGCTGCTGTCCATGCTGTAGCGGTAGTCATGGCCGGGGCGATCACCGACGTGCTGCATGAGCGTCTGCGGCTTGCCGAGCAGGTCGAGGATGCGGGTCGCAAGCTCGACGGTATTCACTTCCTCGTTGGCCCCGACGTTGTAGACCTCGCCGGCGGCACCTGCATGGAGCGCGAGCGCAATGGCCGCGCAGTGATCCTCCACGTAGAGATAGTCGCGCACGGCCGTCCCCTGGCCGTAGATCGGCAGCGGCTGATCGTCGAGGGCGTTGGTGACAAAGAGGGGCGTGACCTTCTCCGGATACTGGTACGGCCCAATCGTGTTGGCGCCGCGGGTGAGCACCACCGGCAGCCCGTGACTGTGCCAGTAGGACTGCACCAGGAGGTCTCCACCGGCTTTGCTCGCCGAGTACGGATTGCGCGGCGCGAGCGGGGCGCACTCGTCCGCCAGCCCGGCCGGCACGTGGCCGTACACCTCGTCGGTACTCACCTGCAAGAACCGCTGCACGCCGGCTTGGCGCGCCGCCTCCAGCAGCACGTGCAGCCCCACGACGTTGGTGCGGATGAAGGCGTCCGGGTCTAGGAGCGAGCGGTCCACGTGCGACTCGGCCGCAAAGTTGACGACCGCATCCACCTCTTCGGTCAGTGGCCCCACCGCGTCGCGATCCGCGATGTCGGCTTGGACGAAACGGAAGCGGGGGTCGTTGTCGGTGTGGGCCAGGTTGGCGCGGTTGCCGGCGTAGGTCAGCTTGTCCAGGCCGATGATGCTGTCGTCGGGGTGCTGCCGCAGGTAGTAACGCACGAAATTGCTGCCGATAAAGCCGGCACAGCCGGTTACGAGGAGGCGCATGTTCTTGCTCCTTGCTGGACTGGCCCCCCTGTGGCCCCCCCCGCTGTGGCCGGGGGACGGTATGTTCCCTCCCTCGTCACAACGGGGGAGGGCGAGGGTGGGGGGCCGGGGCATCAGCCGGACGCAGCGTAGTAGTCGCGGAAGTCGCGGGCGTCGTAAGGGGCATTGCTGACGACCACGCCCAGGATGCGCGCCGACACGTTTTCCAGCAGGGTCTTGGCTTTGCGGGCCATCTCACGCTTGACCTTGCCAAGCGACAGCACGAGCAGCACGCCGTCTACCTGGGTAGCGAGCACGGCGGCATCGGTCACGAGCACGGTCGGCGGTGAATCGATCACGACGTAGTCGGCCTGCTCGCGGATGGTGCCGAGCACCTCGCTCATGCGTGCCGAGCCGAGCAACTCGGCCGGGTTTGGCGGCAGCGGTCCGCTGGCCAGGAGCGAGAGCTTGGGCACCGCCGTCGCTTGGAGCGGCGCGGCGTCCGGGCCTTCGCCGGCGAGCATATCGGCCAAACCCGGTTGGCTTTGGAGACCGAAGAGCCGGTGCTGGACCGGCCGGCGCAGATCGCTGTCCACCAGGATGACCGAGTGGTCGGCCTGGGCCAACGTGATCGCCAAGTTGGCGGCGGCAGCGGACTTCCCTTCGTCCGGGCCGGCGCTCGTAATCAGTATGGTCCGCACGGCCTGCTCGCCGCCGGCGAACTGCACGTTGGTCCGCAGCGTCCGATAGGCCTCGGCCGCGGGCGACCGCGGGTGTGTGAGCGTAACCAGGGCTGGATCAGTGTTGGTCACTGGCGACTCCTGTCTGCGGTGTGAGCGCGGCAGCAGCGCGGCGGGGCAGCCAGCGTCGCCAGCCGGTGCGGGGCGGCTCTACGGTGGGCAGCGCGCCGATCACGGTGAGACCGAGCAGGCCCGGCACCTCCTCGGCTCCCTGCACGGTGTCGCGCCAGTATTCCAGCAGCACCCCGGCGAGGAGGCCCACCATGGCCCCCAGAATGAGGCCGGCGGCGGCGTTCCGGCGCGGGCGGGGGCTGAACGGCGCTGCCGGGACGCCAGCACGGTCAAGTAACATGATCTCGATGTCGCGTTTCTCGCGGGCGTAGTTCTCGAACTCCATTTCGTAGACAAAGCGCTCGGCAACGGCGTTGGCGATGGCTTGGGCACGCTGCGCGTCGGCGTCATGCACCTGGATGGTGATGCGGAACTCGCCGCCGGAGGCGATAGCCTGCACCTTGCCGGCCACTTCGCCCGGTGCAATCGGCTGCTGCTGCGCGGCGAGGTCCTGGGTGACGCGCTCCAAGAAGGGGCCTGACTTGAGGCGCAAGGTGTAGTTGTTGAGTAGACGCTCGACGGCCTGGCCGGTCCAGTACTCGATCACGCTCGGCGTCACCGATAGCGCGGCCGTCGCGCGGTAGGTGCGGGGCGTCTGGATGCTGTAGGTGTACGCGCCGGCCAAACCCACCAGCCCGCACAGCACCATCAGCGGCCAGCTACGAAGGAGGATGCCGATATAGCGCCGGAATTCCACGCTCTTACCTCTACTCAGATGTTTCCGCGTCGTCATCGCTCGCGCGGTTCGCTGCTGCTCGGTTGTCCGCCGGATCGCCAGGCTTGCCGTGCGGAACGGCGGCCAGGACGGGCCAGCCCAAGTCCCGTTCTATCTCGTCCGCTGTACGCACCCGATCATCGAACGTGTCCAGCAGGAACGCCAAAGCGACGCCGACGGCCAAGGCCACCGAGACGTGCAGCACGACCGTCAGGAGCCGGAAGAGGAGTGTCGGCGCTGCCGGCTCTTGCGGCGGATCAATGACCTGCACTTCCACCTGGGGGCGGTCCTCTGGCGATACGTACTGCCAACCGACGGTCTGGAGCACCTCCGCCGCAGCCTCCCCAATCCACTTGGTGTCGCGCGAGCTGGGCGTCGTAACCGTAATCCGCACGACGCGATGCTCCTTGCGGGTCTCGAACGCCGCTACGATCCCCGCGGTCGTCAGCGCCGCTCCGTAGCGCGTCTTGATAAGCTCACCGACATCCTCGGCAAACCGAAGGCTCTTGATGACCTCGGATAGATCGTCCTGCACGTACTCCGCAAACAGGGTCCGATAGTACTCGCGGGAATAGTAGCCTGTGTCCGGCGCGTCGGGCAGGATCGGTTTGACGAGAATGCGTAGCTCCGTCTCGTAGGTCGGCGGACGGCCATAAGTTAGCACGACACTGACGACAAGTGTGACCAGCAGCAGCGCGCCGATCATCAGCCGCCGCGACCGGATAATGTGCCAGTATTCCCGCAACTCCATACGAGTACCGTTGAGGCCGCCGCCTCACCTCCCGGCCGCCTCTCCACCGGTGAAGTACGCCGGAAGCGGGCAGGCACGTTTCCCTCGCGCTAAGGGTAACGTCTCCCATGCTGGCCGGCCAGTAACTCACTCGCTGAAACGGACGGCAGCGGCTACTGACCTCCTTCCGGGCCGGGTGCCCCGGCCGGACCCGCCGGGGTTTTAGGCTGCGGCGCAGCCGGGAATTCGGTACGGTGCGCCGCCCAACGCTCGGCCACGAACTGGCGGAGGCGCCGCTTGAAGTGGCTCGTATCGAACCGGACCGCGTGACGGCGGATGGTGCGCGCGTCGAAGTCCGTATCGCGCAAGCCGGTAAGGGTGGTAGCCAGCGCCGCCACCGTCGGTTCCGGGAAGAGCCGCCCGGTCACACCGTCCACGACCGTTTCGAGCGCGCCGCCGCGCCCCAGTGCAATCACCGGTCGGCCCGAGGCCTGGGCCTCCAGCGGGGTGAGGCCGAAATCTTCTTCACCGGGGAAGAGGAAGGCGCGACACCGCGCCATCAGCTCGCGGATCGTCGCGTCCGGCAGCCGACCGAGGAACTCGACCGTCGGACCGGCGACCGCTTCGAGCCGCGCCCGGTCGCGCCCGGCACCCACCACCTTGAGCGGCAGGCCCAGCTCGGTACAGGCGCGCACGGCCAGATCAATGCGTTTGTAAGGGACGAGGCGCGAGACGACCAGGAAGTAGTCGTCGTGGCCGTCGGCCGGTGTGTAGCGCTGGGTATCCACCGGCGGATGGATCACGGTGGCCGACCGCCGGTAATACTTGCCGATCCGCTGGGCTACGACGCGGGAGATGGCGCCAAAGGCATCTACTCGCTGGGCGGTGGTCACGTCCCACGTCCGCAGCCAGGTCAGGACATGGGGCAGTAGCCAGCCAGCCCACCGGGGGATGCGTTCCTGCGCGGCGTAGGTGTGCGCCTGCCAGGCGAAGCGCATTGGCGTGAGGCAGTAGCACACGTGACACGTCTCCGGCGGCGTGACCACCCCCTTGGACCAGGCGCTACTCATGGAGAGCACCACGTCGTAGCCGGAGAGATCGAACTGCTCGAACGCGGCCGGGTAGAACGGGAGAAAGGCCTGGTGACGGCGGGTGGCGAACGGCAGGCGCTGCATAAAGGAGGTATGCACCTCCATGCGCCGGAACGCGGGCGACACCAGCGTCGGCGCGTACATAGAGGTATAGATGGGCGCTGCGGGAAAGACCTCGTGGAGCACTTCCAGAACCCGCTCGGCGCCGCCCATTTGGTTGAGGTAGTCGTGAACGATGGCGATGCGGGCGCCGGCCAGCGGCTCTTGGCGCCGCCGGCGACGCGCCGCCCTGCGGGTGACGGCACCGCTGTCCGTTGACGATTGCTCCACTGACATAAGGCTAGTATGCGCCGCGGCCGGTCAACACGGCGGGAACGGTGCGGAGTAGGATTTTCACGTCAAGGCCGATGGACCAGTTCTCGATGTAGTAGAAGTCCAGCATCACCATCTCGTCGAAACTCAGCTCGCTGCGACCACTGACCTGCCAGAGGCCCGTCAGCCCCGGTGTCACGGCGAGTCGTCTGGTCTGCCAGGCGTCGTACTGCTCCACCTCGCCGGCCAGCGGCGCGCGTGGCCCGACCAAGCTCATGTCTCCCCGCAGCACATTCCAGAGCTGCGGCAGCTCATCGAGGCTGAACCGCCGCATGATCTTGCCAACCTTCGTGATCCGCGGGTCGTCACGTATCTTGAAGAGCGGCCCTTCTGCCTCGTTGAGATGCTCCAGCGCACCGCGCTGCCGCTCGGCGTCCCGATACATCGAGCGCAACTTGAACATCCGGAAGGGCTTCGTGTCCCGGCCGATACGATGCTGCGGCAACAGGAACGGCCCGGCGCTCTCCAGGCGGATCGCAATAATCAGGATTAGCGAGAGCGGGAGTGTGAGGAGCAAGGTCAGGCCGGCGATGACGATATCGAGCACACGTTTGACGCCGAGATTGAGGCCCGTCAGCAGGGAATCGCGGACGCCGATCAGGGGAATGCCGGCCAGGTTGTCAACTTCCACGTCCCCCAACGTCAGCTCGAAGAGGTCGGGCACGAGCTTGAAGCCGATGTTGCTCTTCGCGCAATAGTCGAGGGTGCCCAGAATGGTCTCGTGGGACTCGCCCGGCAGCGCCACGATCACCTCGTCAATCTGCTGCGCTGCGGCGACCTGTGGCAAGTCTTCGACTGCGCCCAGGACCCGGAAGCGCCCGAAATCGGCGCGTTGTGCCCAGGAAACGTCGTCGAGGAAGCCGACGGGACGGTACCCGAGGCCGGGATGCTGCTCGATCTGCTGCATGACCATCTTGCCGCGCGTGCCGGCGCCAACGACGAGCACGCGCCGTACATCGCGGCCGCGCCGCCGCCGCCAGGCGATGACGGTCCGCACGACCAGTCGAAAGGCGGAGAGCAGCACCACGACTCCCAGCCAGGGATACAGGATCATCGTGCGCGAGTAAATGCCGATCTCCGGCCGCAGGATGAAGAACAGCACGATCAGCGTGGAGAAGCCGAAGGTACTGCCCGTCACGATGCTGCCCACTTCATCGAGCCATTGCCGGCTGCGCCGCTGGTGATAGAGACCCCGCCAGAGGAACACGGCGACGAGAATGGCGGTGACGAGGACTTGCGGTCCGGTGTAGTTGGAAAGCGGCACATCTACGAACTCACTGCCGACCGGTGGCGCCCAGCGCAAGTCGTAGCGCACCCAGTAGGAGAGCACGAAGGCGAGGTTGGCCAAGGCGACATCGCCGCTGAGCAGCCCGAGGACGGGCAGCAGGCGTGTCGAGACGCGGCGCGGCGCTTGCGGCGGCCGGGGCGGTGCCGGAGGCATCGTCATCACCGGGCCTAGGAGACGAGTCATGGTTGTTGTCCCCCCGCTCCGAGGCGTTCGTAGACCGCGAGGCAGGCCGCCGCGGTCCGCTCCCAGGTGAACCGGGCCGCTTGGGCCGTGCCGGCAGCGCCCAGTGCCGCGGCCTCCTCCGGCCGCGACAGTAACCCGGCCATCGCCGCTGTGAGGGCCGCCTCGTCGGAGGGAGGCACTAAACACCCGGCGACACCGACCACCTCCGGCAGCGACGAGGCTTGCGTCGTGATGACCGGCACACCGCAAGCCATCGCTTCCAGCACCGGAAAGCCGAACCCCTCGTACTCGGACGGGTAGACAAACAGGTCGGCGGCATTGTACCAGAGGGGCTGCTCCGCTCTGGGTACGTAGCCAGGTGTGACCACGCGATCCCCCACGCCCTCCCTTTCGATAGCGCGAAAAATGGCCTGGTAGTCCCAGCCCTTGCCACCCGCCAGCACCAGGCGGTGCCGGAAGTTCGGCCCGCCGGCCTGCACGAGCGCGGCAAAGGCCCGCACCAGGCGATCAACGTTCTTCCGTGGCTCCAACGTGCCGAGATAGAGAATGTACGGCGCTTCCAGACCGTGCCGACGCCGAAAGTCGGCGAGCACCTGGGGATCGCGGATCGGGGTGAAGTCCGCGTCCACCCCTGGGTATACAACGGTCATGCGCTCTGGCGGGATACCGTAGAAGCGGGTCACGTCGTCCCGCGTACTGGCCGAGTCGGTCAGGATGTGGGCGGCGCGCCGCGCCGAGAGGCGGGTGAAGGCGGCCAGGTACCGCTGCTTGGCCGGATGGAACCGGTCGGGGAAGCGCTCGAAAGAAAGGTCGTGGATGGTTACTACGCACGGCACCGGCGTGGCGAGGGGCCGGATATTGAGCGGGCAGTGCAACACGTCGAGCCGGTGATGCCAGGCCGCCCAGGGCAGCACCAACTGCTCCCAGAGCACGCGCACCGCCGGCCGGCTCGTGGGCCAGACGGAGGCGTGCAGCGCCATGTGCGCTGCACCCCAGCCCTCCCAGTGGCGGAGCTGCTCGTTGGCAAAGACCACGAAACGGTGCTTCGTCCGGGAGGCAAGATGGCTCAGTAGCTGGCCGATGTACCGGCTAATGCCCGCGTTGCGATAGTCCTGCGAGTGGTAGAGCTTTTGGGCGTTGATGCCGATAATCATCGTCATGCCTACGGGATGGTTGAACCTACCCCGGCCCTGATGAAAGTTGCCAACTTGCTGCGGTCGTGTTCTGGCCCCCACCCTCGTCCTCCCCTGTTGCGACGGGGGGACCAGAGGGGGGCCACATCCTATGTCGTAGCTACCGGCGATGGGACGACACACCGGCCCGACGGATTGCTCCTCGCGCCGCAGGTTGGGTAAGATGCACCGACTCCGGGCTGGCAACGTGGTACGACCGTCTACCTCTGCGAACGGCGGCAGCGTAGCGCCGGCCTCGCATTACGCCCCCAATTAAGTAAGCTGCCGGCTAGACGGTCGAGGTAGCAGCCGCTGGGCGGCTACGTGTGGGGAAGAGTTTGGCATCTGAGATTGCAGCCGACCGCGTTGCCGACCAGTATACGGCGTCTTGTGAGCGGGCACGCCGGCTCTTGGCGCGTGGTCGTCCGGCGGATGCGTTGCATACTTGCGCCCGTGCTGCGGCGCTCGTGAAGGAGGGGTGGGAAGTTCATCTCCTGACGGGCGTGGGCCACGCGGCCATTGGCGCAGTAGAGGAGGCGCGCTCCGAGTTCGAGCTGGTCTTGCGCCTAGAGCCGGGTTGTGCGCCGGCCGCGCGGGGGGTAGCGAGCGCCGTGACGACTCTGGAGGGCGACGTGGTAGCCGCTCCCTACTGGCAGTGGGCTGCCGACCTGCGCGAATACTGGGGACCGGACGCCTCTCTGACCAGCGGGGTGGCGGGACCACCCCGGCCGCCGTTGAGCCGGGCCGGGCTGGCACACCGCTTCCTGCGCGGGGGGCTCTGGGAACATGCCGTGCAGGAGGCGCGGGCGTGTCTGGACCTGGAGCCGGGGCGCAGCGACCTCGTGATGGTGTTGATTCGGGCGCTGTGGCGCTCGCACCAGGTCGCCGAGGCCCGGGTGGCGCTGGCCGCGCTCCTGAGTCGGCAGCCGTTGTCCTTCCCGGCCAACCTGCTGGCGGCGCTGGATGCCGAGGTCAATGGCGGCGATAGTAGTCGGCCCCTGGCGTTGGCGCGACGGGTAGACCCGCTTTTGCGCGGCGCGTTCCGGGTGCTCGATACCAGCGAACTGGCGCTGCTCGACCCCGACCTGGAGACACCCGGCCGGGCCGAACCGACAATAGTACCCGCACAACCCGCGCCAGTCGCTCCCCACGAGGCGCTCTCGCCGGCGGCGGGGGGTAGAATCGGGGTCAGCAAGCAACTGTGAGGTAGGGTGGCAGCATGACGACAGCAGAACCGCACCGCGAGTACACGCTGATCCTGGTCAAGCCGGACGGAGTGCAGCGCGCGCTGGTCGGAGCACTCCTGGGCCGGTTCGAGCGCCGCGGCCTGAAGATTGTCGGCCTCAAGATGGTGGCCGTGGCGCGAGCGCTGGCCGAGCGGCACTACGCGGAGCATCAGGGCAAGTTCTTCTTCGACGATCTCGTGGACCACCTGACCGCCGCGCCGGTCGTCGCGGCCGTGCTGGAGGGGCCGGAGGCCATCCGGATCGTGCGGTCTATGGTGGGCAGCACCCGCCCCTGGGAGGCCGCGCCGGGGACGATCCGCGGCGACCTCGCGCTCCACGGACTGCGTAATCTGATTCACGCCTCCGACGCGCCGGAGACGGCGGCGGCGGAGATCGCGCTGTGGTTCGATCCCGCAGAGGTATACGCCTACACCCGCGAATTGGACCGCTGGGTGCTTGAAGACTGACCGGGGAGCGCGCACGCGGCCGGTACGAGGCACAGCCGGCTCATGTGCGGCGCCAACTGGTCGCGGCCGTATCGCCGGCAACCGGCGGCGCGCTCCCGGGTATTGCCGGGGCGCTCTGAGCCGCCAACCGTCAACGGCTGTGGATGGCTAGGCGGTTTCCTTCTCGGTAGGCTTGGCTTCCTCAGCCGGCTTGGCTGCGCTCGCCGGAGACTTGGTGGCGCCAGCTTCAGCAGTGCTGGTGGCGGCCGGCTTCTTCTCGGCGGCCGCGGGGGCCTCCTCGGGTTCGCCCTCGTCCTCTTCGTCCTCTTCCATGGCCTGCTTCTGGGAAATCCTGAACTCGCGGATGCCCTTGCCGAGCGCACCGCCGACCTGCGGCAGCTTGCCGGCCCCAAAGACGATCAAGATGATGATCAGAATGACCCAGACTTCCGGTCCGCTTGGGAGAAAGCCCATCCTACCTCCTTATTGGTACTGCTTGGTACTGCGCCGCCACGCGTGAGCGGGCGGCTCCTGGTGACGTGTGTTTCAGGCGGTCTTCTTCTCGGCGGTGGCCGCCTCGGCAGTAGCCGCCGGCTGCTCCGGGGCGGCTTCCGGCTCCTCTGTGACTTGCGCCGTGGCCGGAACCTCCTCCATTTCGTCGTCTTCTTCGCTGGCTTCATTCTGGGACGACCGGAATTCGCGGATGCCCTTACCGAGAGCGCCGCCGATCTCCGGCAGTTTGCCCGCACCGAAGACGATGAGGATGATGACGAGGATGACCCAAACTTCCGGTCCGCTAGGCAGAAAGCCCATACTACCTCCTAGTCCCCCACCGCTGGTTATCTCCTAGATGATACGGCACAGCACGCCTCCCGGACAAGGAAGTGACACCTATTGGCCGCTGTGCGGCGATTTCGGTATGGCATCCTCGGTGCCATCGGGAGGCGCACGCGGCCTCGCTCGTGCAGCGCGTGCGGCCAAGCGGCGGGCAATCCTGCCCGCCGCTTGTGGAGGAGGAGTGACCAATGGCAGCGATAGCCCAGCCCATCGCCCGTGCCGTCGCCGTCCGACCGGGCCGGCAGCCCGGCCAGATTGCCGACGACGAGCTGGGGGTAACGCAGATGGCGCACGCCGGCATACCGCAGACGGTGGAGGTCTACGCGGTGGAGCACCGCGAGTACGAGGCACCCTTCAACTACCCGAACTTCTACGTCGAGCTGGGGCGGGAGGCCAGGAAGAAGGAGGGCGGCGCCGAATACAACCCCGACGGGGTGGAAATTGACGTGCCGCCGTTCGGCGCGATCACGTTCGTGGAAGAGGAGCCGATCATCGGCGTCACGGTCATCGGGAGCGCGTGCTCGCCGCCCGGCACCGTGCTCATCCATGCCGAGCCGCTGGAGTGGAAGTATCCGCGGACGGGCGTGAAGATGAAGGCCACCAACCTCTGGGGCGAGCACGTCAACGGCCTGCCGTGGGGGCGGGGCGTGACGGAGGATTGGCGGGAAGCGGGCCTCAGCAGCGCCGAGTTTCATCTGCCGGCCTGTCGCAAAGTGACCGTGATGGGCTGGAGCCAGTTGGAGATCGGCCAACGCGACATCGCGCTCGGCAACGGCCACGACGGCCACTACTGTGTGCGGATCATCCGCGTGACGGTAAAGCAGCCGGCCGGGGGCTAGTGGCCCGTGGCTCGGTCGCTTGCCAATTGCCGCTGGATCAGCGTGTCGAACTCCTGCTCCATCTCGTAAACGTCGGTGAACTCGGCAAACAGCCAGCGTCCATGTTCACGGAGATTGTTGACGCCGGGAATCCAGTAGGTGTCCATCGTGTCTTTTTTCACCTTGGCGTCTTCACCCCGATAGCCCTTGACCTCGACGACGAGCCGCAGGAGGTTGTCGTCGCCGCGCCCGTCGTCCACGAGGACGATGAAGTCGGGCCGATAGCTACGAGTGTGAGAGGCGAAGCGATACGGAACTTCCAAGCCCAGGTTGTGGTTCTTCACGTAGGCCCGCACCCGAGGATGGCCCTCGACTATGCGGCAGAACTCGCTTTCCCAGCCGAGATCCAACACGACCCGGTTGATGTGGCTCTTGCGGGTCGCGCGGAGGTCCGTCTTGGAGGTATTGAAGTTCACGTACCTCGTCGAACCGGTGGGGTTGAAGGGATCGAGCAA
>JAJDZR010000196.1 GCA_022824545.1 Chloroflexota bacterium | reverse complement strand
ATTCACACCGGTCTTCAATACCAAGCTGCGTGTATGCTTGTCCCATGGCAACACCTTACTCTGGTGTTGCACTTCGTTTGTGAGTCTAGGGAATCTACTCCCCCGCTTTATCACTCAGCGATGGTACGAGGGCCGGGCGGTGAGGACCAACACCTCCCATCCTGTCCATCCATGTAAATGCCTCCCCCTCTCTATCGCTCGGCAGTGGAGAGGGGGCCGGGGGGTGAGGAATAAAGCCGTGCCAGCGGCGCCGCCCGGCCGCCGCGCACCTGACACAGCCCAATCCGCGCCGTGCAGATCAGCCGCTCGGGCTCCCACACCTCGACGGCGCACTCGACGTGCCGGGCACCCAACTCCGCTACCCGCGCCACCGCCCGCAGCGGCTGGCGGTTGGAGGTGAAATGCTCCATGCTGCACGAGCAGTAGCGCAACACGGCCACGTCAAGCACGGTACCGTTGATCGCCGTGATCGCCGCCTCAATCGCCAGGCCCAGCGGCACCGTCGTCATCGGGTGAATGCCGCGACCGAGCGCGAACGCCTGCCCCGGCTCCGGGCGCAGTAGGCGCTGAAGCAGCTCTGGCCCATCCTCCAACGTGGCCGCATCGCCGAGCGAAATGCGCCTCGGCACCTTCCGCTTGATCCGCAGCACCCGGGGTGGTCGCACATCCGGCACAAATGCCCTCCTTGTACGGCACCGGCGCCGCCAATACCAGCGGGGCGCACCCAGCGGCCAGGCCGCGCGTTAGGGAAAAAGAGGCGTGGGTGCGCGGCTTGCCCGCCCGGCGCCGCCTCCCAATTCTAGGGGTTACACGCATCGGCACAATGAACACAGATGTAACGTGGGAGCAAGTCCTAGCGTCCCTGGCCGCACATTCCGAGGTCAGCCGCGCCATGTTCGCCACCTGCCTAGCGCAGAGCCACTTGGTAGCCCACGAGGACGGCCGTTTCGTTATCGGCGTCCCTAGCGGCTTTGCCCGCGACAAGCTGGAGCAGCGGTTCCGGCCGCTGGTCGAAGGTGCCTTGCAGTCGGTCGTCGGGCAAATGCCGGGGGAAGTGCAGTTTGTGGTGGCGGAAAGGAACGCGGAGACGCCCGACCCGACCACTGCACCTGCCCCGGCCCGGCGTAACGGCACGCCAGCGCCCGCCGCCGCTCCGCGCAAGCAGCCAGCGCGGACGAGTGCCAAGCGGCGCAGCAAGAAAGCCAAGCAGCCGCCGGCAGGATCAGTACCGCTACCGCGCCTTGCGGAGTCCAACGACGATTCGCCGTATGCGGGTCTCCATCCCCGCTACACCTTCCGCGAGTTCATCGTCGGCAAGCACAGCCAGCTCGCGCACGCCGCAGCGCGGGCAGTCGCCGACACCCCGGCCGGAGCCTACAACCCGCTCTTTCTCTATGGCGGCGTCGGTCTGGGCAAGACTCATCTGCTCCACGCCATCGGGCACCATGTTTTGCGTCGCCACACCGGGACGCAGGTGCTCTACGTCACCTCGGAGACATTCACCAACGATTTCATCAACCACATCCGGCGCGGCCATGCCGACGCTTTCCGCAGTAAGTACCGCACCACGGACATCCTGCTGATTGACGACATCCAGTTCCTGAGTGGCAAGGAGCAAACCCAAGAAGAGTTCTTCCACACCTTCAACACGCTTCACGGGGAAACCCGGCAGATCGTCCTCACCAGCGACCGGCCACCGGCAGCAATCGCCGCGCTTGAGGACCGCTTGCGTTCGCGCTTCGCAATGGGGCTGATCGCCGACATCCAGCCACCGGACTTCGAGACGCGCGTCGCCATCCTGCGGACCAAGGCCGCGGCGCTGGCGGCGCAGGTCTCGCCGGAGGTGCTGGACTTCATCGCCCAGCGTGTCACGAGCAACATCCGTGAGTTGGAGGGCGCCCTGACGCGCGTGGTAGCAACCTCCGGTTTGCAGGCCGGACCGTTGACGCCGGACCAGGCGGCCGCAGCCTTGAACGGGGTAGTCAGCCCTCCGGCCCCGAAGACGATCTCGCCGGAGCGAATCATTCAGGCCATCATCGGCTTCTCCGGCATTACGGACGAAGCACTGCGGGGCAAGGGCCGCGCCAAACAGGTCGTCCTGCCGCGACAGGTCGCCATGTACCTGCTCCGCGAAGACGCCGGCGCCTCGCTCGTCGAGATCGGCCGCCTGCTCGGCGGCCGCGATCACAGTACCGTGCTGCATGGCGTCGGGAAGATCGGGCGCGAGTTGGAGCGGAACGCAACGGTCCGCGAGCAGGTCCAAGCGGTGCGGGCGATGGTCGCCGGATAACGACAGGAGAGGACATTTTGACCGGCAGTGTGTGGATAACTGCCGCGTTGGTGTGGACAACCCCCCCGGACTGGGGATAACCGGAGCGGTACGGCCAGACACAGCGCCACCGTTGGAGGACATTCAGAGGAACCAAAGCCGCCGCGCTCGTTATTCCCACTACTGTCACCAGCTTATCCACACTCCCAAGCAGATTTGGGAGAGGGCTGTGACCAGAGTTGTAACCGAGGGAACGGAGATAGCGGGCCGGGTATCCCCAGCATCCACACAATCCACACCCTGAAGACGACGGCGGTGAGGAATCGAGACTCGAATCAGCAAGCCGAACAGAGGGAGTACGGGAATGCGTATCACCTGCAACCAAGACCACCTGAGTCGGGCACTTTCCACGGTGAATCGGGCAGTGGGCAGCCGGCCAACGATGCCCGTGTTGGCGAACGTCCTCCTAGCCACCGACGGGAGCCGCCTCAAGCTCTCGGCCACCAACCTCGACCTCGGGATTACGACCTGGGTCACAGCCAACGTGGAGGAAGAGGGTACGGTCACTGTCCCGGCGAATCTCCTCAATAATCTCGTCAGCAAGATGCCGCCGGGCGAAGACGTAGAGTTACGTGAGGAGGAGAAAACACGCACGCTGACTGTGAAGTGCCAGCGGAGCCGGGCGCAGGTCCGGGGGATTGACCCGGAGGAGTTTCCTCCGATTCCCCCCCCCGAGGACCAAGCGACGGTAAGCATAGACCAGGCGCTCTGCAAGGAATTGATTAATCAGGTCGCGTTTGGCGCCGCCCGCGACGATACCCGGCCGGTGCTCGCCGGCGTGAGCTTGGAGTTGGAAGATGATCGCGTCACCCTGGCGGCAAGCGACGGCTTCCGCCTAGTCATGCGGGACGCAACCCTGGAGCAGGAGGTCGCCGAGGCGGTGAAGGTCATTGTCCCGGCGCGTGCCCTGCAGGAGTTGGAACGTGTGCTTGGCGATGACGAGGATGCGAAGGTTGAAATGACGGTGACGCCCAATCGCAGTCAGGTGTTGTTCCGCGCTGGGGATGTCTACCTGGTCTCACGCCTGATCGAGGGACAGTTCCCGAACGTGCGGAACTTTGTCCCGAAGAGTTGGGCAACCAAGGTGGTTGTAGACCGCAAAGCCTTCGCCGATGCGATGGGGCGGGTCACGCTCTTTGCACGGGAAAGCGCGAATGTCGTCCGGTTGGAGGTCGAGGCCGGTGAGAATGGCGAGGGGGTGACTCCAGGACAGTTGAAGATTGAGGCGCAGGCCCAGGACCTCGGCGAAAGTCACGACGAGCTAGACGCCAGTATCGAGGGCGAGAGCACCCACCTCGCCTTCAACGCCGAGTACCTGAACGAGTTCGCCAACGCCCTCGCCAGCGATACGCTTGACCCCGAAACGGGTGATAAGAAGAAGATTGACGAAGTGGTCATCGAGATCACCGGCCCGTTAAGTCCGGGAGTCGTCCGCGGCGGCGGCTTGCCCGACTACCTCCACGTCATCATGCCCATGCACACCGTCCGCTGACCCGATCCCTCCACTAGCCCCCCCTACGGTCCCCCCGCCACGCGGGCCACGCGGGGGGACCGTAGGGGGGAGGTCGTGTATCCTTCCTCCATCGCAGAGGGAGAGCGCCATGTCGGAAGAGACGGCCCTCGCAGCGGCAGCCCGCACCCTGGAGGTGCGCTGCCGGATCGCTCGCACGGGCGACTACGTGACCCTGGGACACGACATCCGTACCGAGGGCGCCCAACCGGGCCAAGCGGCGGAGGTATCCCAGTTGAGCGAGGTCGAGTACACGGTCGTCGGACACCAGAGCGACGGTGACTACCGCAATATCGGCACCTTTTCGACGCCGCAGGCCGCATTGACAGCGGCGCTCTCGTTCGTCCGCGAGCCGGGCTAGGGAACTGTTGTTCCTAATTATCACCTCTCACGCTACCAAGTGGAGTGGGGGCGTGTGGGCTGCTACGCGGGGAGGCATTCGCGGTAGACGCGGCGCCAGTTGTCGCTGAGGATGCAGCGCAGCGAGTCCTCGCTGTAGCCGCGGCCGAGTAGCTCCGCGGTCAGGCGTGGCAGGTGACCGGTGTGGTCCATGCCGAGCGGCCACTGGTCCGCGCCGATGCCGCCAACGTCGCCGCCCAGTCCCACGTGCTCGTGCCCTACCAGGTTGACGAGGTAGTCCACGAGATCGGCGAGGTGGGCCACGGTGGCGATCCGGCCGTGTGGCGGAGCGGGGTCCGGCGGTAGGTTGTGGTCACGATAGAAGGACTGCTCGGCCTCCCAACGCTCCCCAGGGTCCAGCTCCCATGCCGGATTGCCGGTCAAGACGACCTTGCGGTCCCAGGGCGGCGGCGGGCCTGGCCGCCAGCGCATCCGCTCGTCGGGGTCCTGGTACGTGTCCAGTAGATGCCGATTGTAGCGCCAGAGTCGCGGCGGCCGTCCATGCGCTGCCGCGGGCGCGTACTTCCGGGGCCACACATCCTGACGCAGCATGTGGTCGGCGAAATGCACGCCGATCACCCCACCACGCTCGGCGATCAACCGCAGGGTGGTATCTCGCAGACCACGCGACGACAGTACGAGGTCACGGCTGGTGGTGTGGCTGTCTATCGGTGGCTTTGACGACGTCTCGATGATAGCGCGCGCGGATTCTTCGGAGGCGTGCGCCACGTCGAGCACCACGCCTAGTTCGTTCAGACCCGCTATCACATCCCGGCCGAAGTCGGTCAGCGCCGGGCCGGGGAGGCCGTCCATCCCCGTACACCAACGGTTGTGGTACTGCATGGCCGGGTGGGTGGCGCGCACGCCCTGTCCGAGCAGGCGATCCACCGTATGCGCGTTTCCTGTGAGATGCACGATCACGCCCACGCGGTCATCGGTGGGAGACGCCTCCAAGTCGCTACGCCGCTCTACGAGGCGTGCCGCCGGGCAGCGGCGCACGGCGTTCACCACGTGCGCGATGCGGCGTAGCTGGTGCTCCAGCACCCAGGTAGCGGGGCCGGCGAGGTGGTAGTCGCGCGGGCCGGTCTGGAAGTAGCAGCCGAAGCCAATCGAGGCGACCAAGGTATGCACGCCGGCTGCTTGCAGTTTGGCGAGGTCAATGTAGGTGCCTCCGTCCGGGGCCAGCGCCTCGTCGTCATAGTCCACGTAGCCCAGGAAGACCGGCAGGCGCCGGTGCAGGTCCATGGCCTGGTCGAGATGGGCGGCCCAGGTATCTGTGGTCATCCTCCTACCACTCCTACCTGGCAGTCGGCGGTGCCTAGCTTACGCCGGGAGGGGGAGGGAGACGGGGCGGCCTTCGCGGGCGGAGATTTCGGCGGCGAAGATGAGCTCGTGGGTCTTCACCGCGTCGCTCATCGGGATTTGGGCCTCGCGGTCTTCGCGGATAGCGTCAATGAAGTCGTTCACCTCGCCTGGGAAGGGATGGTGCGTGACCTCGGGGGTGTCGGGCATGATCGTCGGGAAGCTGGCCCAGCCAGTCTGTCCGGGCAGGTGGTCGGAGAGGAAATACTCGTTGTCCAGTGTCCCTTTCGCACCGTGCAGGCGCAGGTTGAACTGGTACTTGAGGTTGCCTTCCAGGATGCAGCCGATCTTACCGATGGCCCCACTGTCGAACTTCACCACGGTCAGGGTGGTCGGCTCCCACTCCATCACGTCGGTAAACCGGCCCTCGTAGCCAAAAACCTCGACGACTTCGCCCGGCATGAACCAGCGCAGCGCGTCTACGGCGTGACAGCCCGCGCAGATCAGCGCCCCGCCGGCCTTCGCGCGCTGCCGCGCCCAATGGTAGCCGGGATACCACTTCTCCCAGTTGCCGCTGAAGTAGTCGCATTCGCCGTAGTAGATCGAGCCGAAGAAATCGCCGGCGACCATCGCCTTGACGCTCTCGAAGTAGGGATTCCAGTGCAGCACAAAGCCCACCTGCGTCTTGACGCCGGCCGTTTCGATAGCCGCATTCAGCTGGCGTAGCCCGGGGAGGTCAATCGCCACCGGCTTTTCGAGCAGGAGATGCTTGCCGGCCTGCGCCGCGGCCACCCCTTGCTCCACGTGGAGGTTATTCACCGAGCAGACCGCGACGATATCAATCTCCGGGTCCTGGAGGAACTGCTCGTAGTCGGTGTACACACGCGCCGGCCCCAGCCCATGGGCCTGACGCACGTTCTCGGCGTTCTCGCGGCTGCTGCTGCACAGCGCGATGACGCTGGCGTGCGGGTTGGCCTCAAACGCCTTGATATGCTCGCCAGCGACCCAGCCGATACCGACAATACCTACGCCCAGCTTGCCATCCGGTGTCATCGTCTCCCCTCCTTACTGCACCTTACTGCAACCCGCGCGACTACGAACCGCGAGCGTTACTCGTAGACCGTCTCGCCGGTCTTGTGCGCGTTGATGTAGTCCCAGTCGAACTCCACGCCCAGCCCTGGCCCTTCGGGCACGTCCACACAGCCGTTCTCGTCCACCGAATCCAACTCGTCCAGCCAACGGCGGTCGGCATAGATCGGCGCCTTCGTATTTTGTATGTTGGGGTGGACCAGGCCCAACTCGTAGTAGTTGGTGTTGCGAATGGACGCCATGCAGTGCCGGTGAGCCAGGCCACCACCGTGTAGCTCTACATCCAGACCATGGGCCTCTGCGAGCACGGCAATCTTCATCACGCCGGTGATGCCGCCATCCTCACCGTCCCCGGCGCGCACGTAGTCGGCTGCGCCGGAATGGATGGTATCGGCCTTCTGCTCCAGGCCGCGCACGTGCTCGCCGAGCAGCAGTGGCGTCTTGATGAATTGGCGCAGCTTGGTGTGGGCAAAGCTGGAAAAGCCACCGCCCCGGAACGCATCCTCGTACCAGAAGTAGCGAGCCTCGTCGCACGCCCGGCCCACGCGCAGCACGTCATCGAACGTGTTGTAGGCACCGGCGGGATCAAGCATGATGTCCATGTCGTCTCCGACGGCCGCGCGGATGGCGAGCACCGCTGCGACTTCGCGCTCGATAGGCACGTCAATCCAGCCGTGAATCTTGAAGGCCGGGTAACCGAATTCCTCTTTGCACCGCAACGCAAACTCACCGTAGTCCTCGGGACGGGTCAGGCCGCCGTTTTCGTCGCCGTGATAGGTGCTGGCGTAGCAGGGGAGCTTCTTGCGCCAGCCGCCGAGGAGGGCGTAGATCGGGACACCGTGCAGCTTGCCGGCGATGTCCCACAAGGCCACGTCTACCGCGCCGGGTGGCGTGCCTCCGGCGCCGCGGGCGGTGCGCTTGAGATCGTGCCAGATGACCTCGCGTTCCAAAGCATTCCGTCCGAGGAGATATTGCACCGTGCGCGGTTGAAGGTTCCCGCCCGGTACCTGGCCACAAACGCCGGCATCGGTCTCGATGGTCATGATGCTGCCGCCCGAGGAGAGACGACTGCCTTCCTCATACACCATGTCGAAGCCGAACTGCGCTTCCATGCTCAGGTTGGCGATCTCGTGCTCGTAGTGGGTGACGACGATCCGCGTGATCTTGACTGCTGAAGACATAGCCTCTACTCCATCCGGTAGCGCGCTATCGCTGCGGCACTACCCCTGCCGACGCTCCTTACAATACCCTCGGGACCCCTCCGGCGCCACTACGCCAGCGGCGAGGGGCGGGGCGCACGCGCCGGCCGGGAGGGTATGATGCTGAAGACCATGAGACCGTATCCGACCGACGACGAATCGTTAGCGCGGGACACGGACATCGAGTTCATCCGTGACTCCGGCCCCGGCGGTCAGCACCGTAACAAGGTGGAGACGGGGGTCCGGCTGTGCCATCGCCCATCGGGCGTGGTGGTGAAGGAAGCGCGCCGCCGCTCGCAGGCCCGCAACCGCGAGGTGGCCTTTGCCCGTCTACGCGAGCAGTTGGAGGCACTGAATCGGCCACCGCCGCGCCGTATTCCGACGACCGTGCCCCGCAGCGAGAAGCGCAGGCGCTTGGAGGCCAAGCGGCAGCGTGCTCAGATCAAGCAGCTACGTCGGGCGCCGGCACCGGACGAGTAGGCCGCCGGCAGCTTGCCCCCCTATGGTCCCCCCGTTGCGACGGGGCATCCCGCGAACCCGCCCCGCCAGGGGCCCCTTGTCCATCGTGGAACGATAGAGAGGGAGTGCAGCAGAGGCCGGCCCTCACCCCTCGGCTGGTGCAACGCTGTCGAGGACGGCTGCGGCCCAGCGCTCGAACACGACCGCACCGACCGCCTTGGCTCGTGGTTGACAGGCGGCCGTGTCGGCGAGGATCGTCTCCGGCGCTACGCCGGCGCCCACCACCTCATCGCGGAACGTATCCACCATCACCGCGATCTGGCGGCGCCCCATTTCGAGGTGAAAGAGCAGCCCGTAGGCGCTGTCGCCGTAGCGGAAGGCCTGGTGCTCGGTCAGCGCCGACGACGCCAAGGCTACCGCCCCGTCCGGCAGATCAAAGACATCGCCGTGCCAGTGTAGCGGCGTGAAGGTCGGCGCGACACCCTGCCAGAGCCGATCCGTGTGGGCGGCTTCCCGCAGGCACACGTCATACCAGCCGATTTCCTTCTGCGGCGCCGGGTAGACGCGCGCACCGAGCGCGGCCGCGAGCAGCTGGCTCCCGAGGCAGACGCCGATGATCGGAACTTGCGCGTGCAAGGCAGCTTCGATCAATCGCAGCTCGTCGCGCAAGTGGGAATAGCGATCCGCCTCGTAGACGCCC
>JAJDZR010000144.1 GCA_022824545.1 Chloroflexota bacterium | reverse complement strand
ATGCTCGGCCGCGCGCGCATCCCCGTCGGGTCGTGGCCGCGGCGGATGTAAGCCGCGCCCCGGCCGGTCACCAGCAGGCCCTCCACCCCTTTCGGCTGGATCATCCGATACGGAGCGTCGTGGCCCGATTTCTCGCCACCGTGCATGTCCTGCCCCTCGTGGATATTCCGGTACATCACGTCGCGGAACTTCTTGCCCTCGTAGGCCTCCATCGCCGTCACCGTGCGCTCCCCGTCAATGCACGGCCCCCCGCGGGCGCCGAAGTACGGCACCATGAACAGCATGTAGGCCTTCTCGAAGCCGGGCACGTGCTCCCGGTAGAAGTGCAGGGTCTCTTGCGCGTGGACCCGCGCGGCCGTTTCGATCTTGGAGTGCTGCTTCATGTCTTCCCGGCGAATCTCGCCACGCACGTTGAGCCGCGACGAGCCGACGTGGCCGTCGAACTGCGATATCGCCGCACTCTCGGTATGTACCGTCGGCTCCATGTCGCGCATATGACGAAACGACCCGTCCTCCCAAGCCCGGCGCAGCAGCGGCAGCATCGGCTGCGGGAAGCTGCCGGGGTTGCGGCCGCGCACCCACTCCCGATCCGCGGCGCTGAGTGGCACGCGCGTCGCCGCGAAAGCCTCGTAGGCCGCAAAGTCCACGCCAGCAACCAGATAAAACAGCGCCGTATCGTTCCACACGCGGTACGGCTCGCCGCCCCGCCGCTCCCGGACCAGCGGCCCGTGCGCCGGGTCGGGTGGCGAGGCCATGATGACCGGCGCCCCGGCGCGCCGCGCGAGGTCCACGTCGGCCGTGGCGTCAATCACCACCTTGGCCTTGACCGCCACGCGCCCCGACTTGCCTTCCACAAACAGGCCGGTCACTCGGTTGCCCTCCATGATCGGATCGCCGGCCCACACGGTCAGCAGCAGTTCGATCCCCCATTCCTCACTGAGCTTGGCGCCCAGATACGACACCATACTCGTCTCGTCCGCATAGTTGTTGGCCGTCCGGCGCTCCTCGATCATGTCTATGACCATCTTGGGGATGCCGGACAGCCCGCCGACCAGCGTGCCATCGGCCTCGTTATACAAGCCGCCGGCCACGATCATGGCCGGACCGATATTGCCGCCGAGCGCGGCCATGCGATCAATCACCAGCGTCTTGGCACCCTGCTTGCCCGCCGCCAGCGCCGCGAACAGCCCGCCAATGCCGGACCCCACCACCGCCACGTCCACGTCGTAGGCCACGGGTACCCGTTTCTGTGGCTCGACTACGTATTCCGCCGCTCCGTTCTCAGACATTTCCCTCTCCCTACGGTTGTGTGCTTGGCCGCCGCGCCCTCGCGCGACTACTGTGCCAGCCTCTGCCATTGCCAGTCGAGCACCGCAAGCGACCGAGCACGCCGGTACCTCGCCCTACCCGGCTTGCATACGCTCGCCGGGCACGTTACCTTAGCCTGGAAATTGCGGACAATGGCCACGTTGGCCAGCACCGGCGAGGAGGCCGCTCGATGACAAGCAGTACGACCGCAGCAGCACTCCCGCGCGCGACGCTGCTGACCATGTACGAGCGCATGGTACTCATCCGGGCCTTCGAGGACCGCGTCAAAGCCCTGGTGGACGGCGGCATTGCCTTCGGTGCCGCCCATTACTACGTCGGCGAAGAAGCCGTCGCGGTCGGCGTCTGTACCGCCCTGCAACCGGACGACTGGATTGCCTCCACCCACCGCGGCCACGGGCACTGCATCGCCAAGGGCATGGCCGTAGCACCGATGATGGCCGAACTGTACGGCAAGGCCAACGGTGCCAATCGCGGCAAGGGCGGCTCCATGCACATCACCGACGTGCGCGTCGGCATGCTCGGCGTGAACCCCATCGTCGGGGCCGGTATTCCCCACGCGGTCGGCGCCGCCCTGAGCGCAAAGGTGCGCGGCACCGGTCAGGTGGCCGTGACCTTCTTCGGCGATGGCGGCTCGAATATCGGCGCCTGCCACGAGGCGATCAACCTGGCGGCCGTCTGGAACGTCCCCTGCGTGTTCGTCTGCGAGAACAACGGCTACGCCCAGAGCACGCCGGTCGAGTACAGCACTGCCGGCGAGGTCTGGAAACGCGCCGCCGGCTACGGTCTCCCCGGCGAGAAGGTGGACGGACAGGACGTGTTCGCCATGTACGAGGCGACGGCCCGGGCCGTCGAGCGCGCCCGCTCCGGCGGCGGCCCGTCGCTGATCGAGGCACGGACCTATCGCTACTACGGACACTCGGCCGGCGACGACGGGACGGCCTACCGGCTCGCATCCGAGATCGAAGCCGCCCGTGCCCGCGATTGCATTGCTCGCTTCCGCCAAGAGGTCACCAACGCCGGGCTACTGGACGCCGCCGACCTAGCGGCGATAGATGACCAAGTGGCAGCGGCCGTGGACGACGCCGTCGCCGCCGCCGAAGCCGCACCCTTCCCGGCGGCAGCAGAGCTAACGACGGAGGTAGTAGCGAGCTAGGACCTGGCCTCCCTATGGCCCCCCGCTGCGGCAGAGGGACGGTGGCACGAGCGGCCGCTGGAGCAGGAGGACAGTGCGTGTTCCCTCCCCCGTCGGGACGGGTGAGGGTGAGGGCCAGTGGTCAGACAGCCGGAAGCGGCCCCGAAAGGAAAGATCATGGTCACGATGACAGCGGCGCCAGCAGCACCGGCAGCTACCCAGACGGCCGAGGTCCTGACGTTCCCGGAAGCACTGAACCGGGCCATCCGCCAGGAGATGCACCGCGATCCGAGCATCGTGGTCATCGGTGAGGACGTCGCCGGCGCGGCCGGACGCGAGCATCTGGGCTTCAAGGACGCCTGGGGCGGCCCCACCCGCTCGACCAAGGGGCTGGTCACCGAGTTCGGCTCCGGGCGCGTCCTCGACACGCCGATTGCCGAGATGGGGTTTGTCGGGGCAGCCGTCGGCGCCGCCATGAGCGGCTTGCGTCCAATCGTGGACCTGGGTTTTATTGACCTGATCGGCTGCTGCTACGACCAGCTCATCAACCAAGCGGCGAAGATGCACTACATGATGGGCGGCCAGGTGCAGATTCCGATGACCGTGCGGATGTCGTATGGTGCCCGCCCTCCGAGCAGCCAGACCGCCGGCGGCGGCGCGGCCGCCACGCACTCCCAAACGCTCTACTCGGTCCTAGCCCACATCCCCGGCCTGAAATGCGTCGCACCGACCACCGCCTACAACGCCAAGGGCTTCATGATCTCCGCCATCCGCGACAACAACCCCGTGATCGTGCTCGAACACCGCTACCTGGGGCTGAATGCCCGCACACCGGTCCCGGAGGAAGCCTACACCCTGCCGCTCGGGAAGGCCGAGATCGTGCGCCAGGGCAGCGACCTCACCCTCTGCGGAATCGGCCGCATGACCTACGTGTGCCTCGACGCGGCCGCGGCGCTGGTCGCCGAGGGCCTGGAGGCGGAGGTCATTGACGTGCTCAGTCTGGCGCCCCTGGACGAGGAGACCATCCTCGAGTCCGTCGAGAAGACGCAGCGCTTGGTCGTCGTGGACGAGGACACTCCATCGTGCTCACTGGGCCGCGACATCGCCGCCCGTGTCGCCGATGCTGGCTTCGACTTTCTCGACGCACCCATCAAGACCATCAACAGCGCCGACACGCCGGTACCCTATAGCGCGGCCCTGGAGTCGATCTATACACCGTCGCCGCAACAGGTCGTAGACGCGGTCCACGAGATGCTCGGTACGGGGTAGGGAGCCGGCGCGCGAACGCCGGAGCCGGGCCGGAGGTAAATCATGGCCGTAGCAATCGCTATGCCCAACCTCGGCATGTACACCATCGAGGGGGAAGTCACGCGCTGGCTGGTGGCCGACGGCGCCTCGGTCACAGCGGGCCAGCCCGTGCTGGAGTTGACCACCGAGAAGACCACCGTCGAAATCCCCGCCCCGGCAGCCGGCACCCTCCACCAAGTCGTGCCCGTGGGCGGGCGCGTCCAGGTCGAAGGCATCCTCGGTCACATCCTCGCACCGGGCGAGGCGCCCCCAGCCGCAACACCGGCAGCCGAGCCGCCGGCCGCCCCGGCCACCGCACCACCACGCACGCCGGCCAAGCCGCCGGCGGCACGCGCCAGCCGCGGCCGCTTGCGCGCGACCCCGGTCGCCCGACGCCGCGCGCGCGAGCTTGGCGTTGATCTCACCACCGTCACGGGCAGCGGTCCTGGCGGCCGCATCACCGAGGCCGACGTGCAGGCGGCCGCGGCGGCGAGTACCGGTCCGTCCGCGACAGCGGCACCGGCGACGCCCTCTCCGCCCCGCGTGCTCCGTCGCGTCCCGCTCACCGGGATGCGCGGCCTGATCGCCCAGCGGATGCAGCACAGTCTCACGTCCACCGCCCAGTTGACGCTGACTCGCGAAGTGGATGCTCGTCCCCTGGTGCAGGCCAGAGAGCAACTGGTCGCCAGCGCAGCCGACGAGGGCGTGCGGGTCTCCTACGACGTGCTCCTGGCCAAGTCGCTGGCCGCTGCGTTGCTGGCACACCCGGCGCTCAACGCCACCATTGAAGGCGAGGAGGTCGTGCTCCTGGCGGAGGCGCACATCGGCGTCGCCGTCGCCGTGGAGGATGGCCTTGTGGTGCCGGTGCTGCGCGATGCGGCCCACCGTCCGGCGCTCGACCTCGCCCGCGAGTTGACCGGGCTGACCGACCGGGCGCGGCAGGGACGGCTACAGCCCAACGAGATGGAAGGCGGCACTGCCACGCTGACGAATCTCGGCGCCTACCACATTGACGCCTTCACGCCCATCATCAACCCGCCGCAGAGCGCCATTCTGGGCGTGGGCAGCATTACGCCGCGGCCGGTAGTGGATGAAGACGGAGCATTGACCGTGCGACCGACGGTGCATCTCAGCCTCACGTTCGACCACCGCGTCGCGGACGGCGTGGCCGCCGCAACCCTCCTGGAAAGCATGGTATCGCAGTGGCAGCAAACGGAGCTTTGGGGCTAGGACGGAATCAGAGTACTTCGTGGGGCACTGTGTAGGGGCGCGATTGATCGCGCCCTGGGCGCCATGAATGGCGCCCCTACGGGGAATCGAATCCTCTGAAGACACACTAGGACGCATATGTCCCTACAATCAGGGTTAGAAGGAGATAAGACGATGGAATATCGGCACATGGGAACCTCCGACCTCGAAGTATCGGTCATCGGCTTTGGCTGCTGGGAGATGGGGGGTGGCTACGGGCACTTCGAGACCTCCGAGGTCATCGCTGCCATTGACCGGGCGCTCGATTTGGGCATCACCTTATTCGATACTGCCCGCGGCTACGGCACCGGGGCCTCCGAGGAGTTGCTCGGCAGAGGGCTGGGCGCTCGTCGCCAGGAGGCCATTGTCGTCACCAAAGGCGCGCTGCCCACGCGCGAAGGGCAGCTGGACGACAAGCCCACCCGGCCCGGCCTACCGCGCTTCAACCCCAATCGCGACGCCCGCTACGCCTCGGTGATCGCGGACTGCGAGGCCAGTCTGAAGTCGCTCGGCACCGACTACGTGGATCTCTACCTCATCCACTGGCCGGACCCCGAGACCGCCTTCGAGGAAACGGCGCGTGCCCTGCAAGACCTGCTCGAGGCCGGCAAGGCCCGCTATGTCGGCGTGTCGAACTACGAGGCCCGTCAGCTCCGCGAGGCCTGCGGGATGGCGCCACTGGTGGCGAACCAAGTGGGCTACAACCTCTTCGACCGGCGCTGGGAGTACGAGATGATGCCCACGGCCCGAGAGCTTGGTGTCGGAATCATGTCCTACGGGCCGCTCGCTCACGGGCTACTCACCGGCACCTTCAATGCCGAGACGACCTTCGAAGAGGGCGACTGGCGCCGCTCCCGGCCGATCTTCGGCCAAACGCTGTTTAGCGCCGACAACTTCGGGCCGAACTTGCAGGTTGTTGACCAACTCAAGCAGGTCGCCGCCCAGCTCGAGACCACCCTGCCGCGCCTGGCGCTCGCCTGGGTCCTCAGCAACGAGTTGGTGGCGGTGGCGCTCTCCGGGACCCGGCGGCCGGCCGAGCTTGACGAGAATGTCGGGGCACTCGACGTGGCGCTCACCCCGGAGGTTCAGCGGGAGATCACCGAGATCATGACCGGTGCAGCCGGACTGGCGTCGCTCATGCCCTACTCCGAGACCGCCGTGCCAGCACCACCGGGCAGCTAGTCCGTATCCACCGGGCCAGCTCAACCGTTCATAGAGCAAGCGTACCCGTGCATTCGGCCTCGCGGCATTCGGCCGATACACTTGGCAACGCTGTAGGGGAGTGCTACAGTCGCAGTGACCTGGCGAGACCGACCTCAGACTGGGATTGGTGAGGGTTACTCGAGGAATTTTCATCTGAAGGAGCCAAGGGGGGACCATGAAACTGACGCTCTCGATCTTCAAGGCCGATATCGGTTCACCGGGGGGACATACCCGCCCCTCGCAGTCCGTACTGGACGCGGTCCAGGAGACTTTCGCCGCCGCTCAAGCACGCGGCCTGCTCATTGACATGCTGATTACCCACACCGGCGACGACATCGCGATCACGTGTAGCCACACCGCCGGGCCGGACAACACCGAGCTACACCAACTGGCCTGGCAAGCCTTCCTGAACGGGACGGCGGCCGCCCAAGTGCGCGGCGACTACGGCGCCGGGCAAGACCTCCTGGCGGACGCTCCCTCCGGAAACATTCGGGGCGCCGGTCCCGCTGTCGCCGAGTTGGAGTTCGACCACAATCCGGTCAAGGACAACAAGGTCCGCCCGGCCGAAACGGTGCTCTTCTTCTACGCGGACAAGTGTGCTCCCGGCGCCTTCAACTTGCCGTTCTTCCTCCCCCTCGCCGATCCGATGTACTGTGGCGGCCTGCTCCTCAAGCCGGAGATGAGCAAGGGCTTCAGCTTCTGCCTGATGGACATGGACTACACGGAGGGCGACCGCGAGATTACCCTCCACGCGCCCGAGGACTACTATCGGCTGGCCGCCCTCCTGCGCGACGAAGCCCGTTTCGCCATCCAGTCGGCGTGGTCCCGCGCCCATCCCGACCAGCAGTTGCTCGCGGCCAGCACGAGCCGGTTGCACAATATCGCAGGAACCTACGTCGGCAAGGACGACCCGGTGGCGATTTTCCGCACCCAGGGCATCTTCCCGGCACCCGAAGAGGTACTCCTCCCCTGGGCGATCTGCCCCTACGTGACCGGCGACGCCCGCGGCAGCCACGTGATGCCCATTACGCCCGTCCCCATCAACAGCGAAGTCCGGTTCGTGTACTGCCAACCGATTGTGTCCGCGATTGGCGTGTCGGTAGACGCTACCGGCCACTTCACCGGCGAGATCGTAGACTTCTTTGCCGACAGCCTGTGGGAGTCGGTCCGCCTCGGCGCTGTAGAGAAGGGTCTGGCTATGCGCCGGCAGGGCTGGTTCGGCGCCGCGATGGCCTCCAACGCCGAGCTTGCCTACACCGGCCTGGTGGACATCGAGAACGAGCTCGAAGACCGCTTCACGGTCCGCAGCTAAAGGCCGTCTGCCCTCACCCTCCGTCCCCCCGTCGCAACGGGGGGACCA
>JAJDZR010000305.1 GCA_022824545.1 Chloroflexota bacterium | reverse complement strand
TGTAGCTTGCTACGGGGGAGGGTTAGGGTGGGGGCAACGTCCGAGGGCTACTCGGTGCTTCCCTCGTCCCGAATCTCCTCCAAGGAGTCCGGCGTGATCTCGTCCACCGTTGCCATCAGGTCCACCTTGGCCTGCACCATCTCGCGCGCCTTCCGCACGGTCTCTTCGTCCGGCGCGTCGTAGATGCAGTAGCACTTGCTCATATCGTCGGCCAGGAAGGTGGATTCCCACTTGCACTCGGGAATCTTGGGATATATGTCCAACGACTTCACCTTCTTGGCCATGTACTTGTCTTTGGTGAGGTCTTTGGGCAGGTTCCACTCCACCATGAACTTCGGCATGTCGGCTCTCCTTCCGTGGATGTGTGTGGTGAGGTATAGCAGGTCGCTCACGATTTAGCCAATCGTGAGCACGCGCCGCGATCCGCTACCCGCCGTCAGTAGGGCATCGGGATGGGCCGGGGGTTCTCCGGTGCGACGTAGATCGCATCGGTTGGGCAATACTCCTCGCAGATGAAGCACGACTGGCAGTCTTCCTGGTAGGCGATATAGGCTTTCTGCTCCTTCTCCGGCCCTTGAAGACGGAAAACGTCAACCGGGCACACACGCACGCACAGGTTGCACCCGATACACAGCTTGTCCGAGACGACTTCGACGGCCATAGATCGCGCTTCCTACCTTCTCAATCAGTCCATGTGTGTCGCGGTGTCAGCCGGCAGCGGCCGGGAGCGGCATGGCCGGCGTCGGCGCGATGCCGCGGGCCGCGTAGGCGTCCAACGGCACAGGCAGACGCCGAAACTCCGGCGCCGCCCAGAGCACCTGTTCGCTGGCGCTGCCTTGCGGCGCGGCGACGAGCCACACCCGCCACCGCTCATCGTCGCGGACCGGAAAATCCTCGCGGTAGTGCCAGCCGCGGCTCTCTTCACGTAAGAGCGCCGCGCGGTACATCAGCTCGGTCGTGAAGCAGGTGGCGATCGTTTCGTGGCACTTGACCAACTCGTGCCAGTCGGCGGCGTGGATCACCGGCAGTAGCCGGTCGCGCACGCGCTCGGTGGCCGCCAGCACCGCACGCAGGCGGTCGCCGTGCCGGTAGATGTTCGCGTCCATGCCGATGACTTGCTCTTGCAGGCGCATGTAGATGCCGTCGGGTGTGGCGCCCGTGTTGCGCTGCTGCGGCGCTACCGCGGCGGTCACGGCCGCGGCAACGCTCGCCTCGTCCGGCGCCGGGGCGTCGTGTTGTTCGGCGAACTGCGCGGCGGCAATGCCGGCCTGCGCGCCGCTCACGCCGGCCCACGCCAGGTTCAAGAAGGTGATGCCGCTGCCAGCACCGATCAGCGGGCTACGGCTCGCGGCGTCGCCGGCGGCGTAGAGGCCGGGCACGGTCGTCGCGCCGCTGCGGTCGAGCAGGCGTACTCCGGCGCTGGCCGAGACGGTGCCGTTGAAGCCGGGAAACCACTCGCGCGGCTCGTCGAACGCATCAATGCCGGTGCGCTCCATGCCGCGCCAGATCAGGGCAAAGTCCCGCTTCCACTGCTCGCGGGCGGCGGGCGGAATACCGGTGAGGTCGTAGCGGATCGGGCCGCGACCGGCGCGCACTTCCCCGGCCATCGCGCGCGGGATGAGGTGCGTCGGTGCCGGATCGCGTGGCGAGTAGCGATGGATGAACGTCTCGCCGTGCTTGTTGATGAACTTGCCGCCAATTGCCGCCAATAGGCACTGTCCGTGCGTATCGGCGTGGCGATAGGTCGCCATGTAGCCGTTGCCGAACTCCATGCTCATCAGCTCGGCGCCAACGTCCCACGCCAGCTTGTACGCCTCGCCGCAGACCATATCGTGCCCGAAGTGGGTGCCGCGCCAGCTACACCCGCCGGCCGCGAGTACGACGGCCTTGGCGCGGATGACCGTGACGCGCTCCTCTTGGCGGCGCAGGGCGACGGCGCCCACCACCCGCCCATCCTCGACCAGCAGGCTGGTCACGACCGTTTGGTCCAGCGTCTTGGCCTTGCGCTTGCCGATAGCCACCTTCCGCATGAACTTCATCAGCTCGGCGCTATCGAAAGCCACCCGTGCGACGGTATGGCGCCCGTGGACTTGGCCGCGGCGGCGGATGAGCTGCCCGTCCGCGTCCACGGGGATGGGGCCGCCCCAGGCGACGATTTCCCGCAGGCGCTCGTAGTTGTCGCGGACGACGAACTCGGCCCACTCCGGGTCGAGCAGGTAGTCGGCGTCTTGGGACTCTTCGGCGATGAAGGTGTCCAGGTCGTCGTCCGGGGTCAGGCAGAGAACGACGGCCCCGGCGAACACGCTGCACCCGCTGGCGCCGGCAAACCCCTTCTCCACGAGCAAGACCCGCTGCCCCTGCTCGCGTGCGCGGATCGCGGCCCAGAGGCCGGCCAGCCCGCCGCCGATGACGAGCACGTCGGTCGTGAGGCGCTCCGAGCCATCCACACCGACTTCCCGCCGGGGCAGAAATGACGATGGTGAGGGCCTTGACCGTCGAGACGGTGTGGTGTCGCTCATGCGTCGCGAATACCTAACGTCCAGGAGAAGCGATAGCGCAGCCGTTGGATAATGGCATCTAACGTGTAGCCGATCACGCCGATAATCAAGATGATCGTCATCAACTCGCCATAGCTGAAGCGGTCGCGGGTGTCGAGGATGTAGTAGCCCAAGCCGTTGTTGAC
>JAJDZR010000320.1 GCA_022824545.1 Chloroflexota bacterium | reverse complement strand
AAGTCTGGGCGTCAACCTAGAGAAGGTCCGCACGCAGGTCATCCAGGTGGTGAACCAGACCGGCAGCGGCTCTAGGTCGGAAGGCCGGAAGCGGACCAAAACCCCGACCATTGACCAGATGGGCATTGACCTCACCGCGGCCGCCAAGGAGGGCAAGCTCGACCCCGTGGTCGGCCGCTCGGAGGAGATTCAGCGCGTCATTCAGATTCTGAGCCGCCGGACGAAGAACAACCCGGCCCTGATCGGCGATCCGGGCGTCGGCAAGACCGCCATTGCCGAAGGATTGGCGCAGCGGATCATCACCGGTGACGTTCCGGAGACCTTGCTCAACAAGCGCCTCCTGACCCTGGACATGGGTGCCCTGGTAGCCGGCACGAAGTACCGCGGCGAGTTCGAGGAGCGCCTGAAGCGGATCATCGAGGAAATCCGCTCGTCAGAGGAATGCGTGCTCTTTATTGACGAGCTACACACGCTCGTCGGCGCTGGCGCCGCCGAGGGAGCGGTGGATGCGGCGAACATCCTCAAGCCGTCCCTGTCGCGCGGCGAGCTACAGTGCATCGGCGCCACCACACTGGACGAGTACCGGAAATACATCGAGCGCGACGCCGCCCTCGAACGGCGTTTCCAGCCGGTGCATGTCAAGGAACCGACCATCGAAGAGACCATCGAGATCATCAGGGGGGTGAAAGATCGCTACGAGGACCACCATCGGGTCACCATCACCGATGAAGCGGTGAAGGCGGCCGCCGAGTTGGCAGGGCGCTACGTGACGGACCGCTTCCTGCCCGACAAAGCCATTGACTTGGTGGACGAGTCCGGCTCCCGCGTGCGTATTCAGCAATCCATGGCCCCACAAGGTCTGCGCGAGTCGATGAAGCGCCTCGATGAGTTGATTAGCGAGAAGAACGCTTCCATCGAGAAACAGGACTACGAGCGAGCGAGTGAGTTGCGCGATCGAGAGGCAGCCCTACGCGCGGAGATTCAGGGGCTGGAGCAGAGCCGGAAGGGCGAGAGCGAGGACGAGCGCCCCAAAGTTGACGACGAGGTGATCTCGCAGGTCGTCAGTATGTGGACCGGCATCCCCGTGACGCGTATCAAGGAAGAGGAGTCCGAGCGCCTGCTCCACATGGAAGAGGCCCTGCACGAGACGGTCGTGAGCCAGGATGAAGCCATCAAGGCCGTCTCCCGCGCCGTGCGCCGGGCGCGCGCCGGCCTTAAGGACCCGCGGCGGCCCATCGGCTCGTTCATCTTCCTCGGTCCCACGGGGGTCGGCAAGACCTTGCTGGCGCGTGCGCTGGCAACGTTTATGTTCGGCAGCGAAGAGGCCATGATCCGCCTCGACATGTCCGAATACATGGAGCGGCACTCAGTCGCCCGCTTGGTCGGTGCCCCGCCGGGCTATGTCGGATACGACGAGGGCGGGCAGTTGACGGAGGCCATCCGGCGCCGTTCCTACGCCGTGATCCTGCTGGACGAGATCGAGAAGGCCCATCCCGAAGTGTTCAACATGCTCCTCCAGATCATGGAGGATGGTCGTCTTACCGACGGCCGGGGCCGGACCGTGGACTTCCGCAACACGATCCTGATTATGTCCGGCAACGTCGGAGCACAGCAGATCAAGCGTGAGGCGCAGGTCGGCTTCCGCACCCTTTCCGGCGACGAGCACAACGAGCAGGAAGCCTACGACCGGATGCGCGAAAAGGTGCTGGGTGAGGTCAAGAATACCTTCCGACCGGAGTTCATCAACCGGGTGGATACGATTGTCGTGTTCCGGGCGCTCACTCGCCGCAACGTCAAGTCCATTATTGACATCGAGTTGAAGCGCGTGATGGCGCAGCTTCACGAGCAGGAGATTGTCCTTGAGCTGACGGACGCGGCGAAGGACTGGCTGGTGGACAAGGGCTTTGATCCCGACTTCGGCGCCCGTCCTCTCCGGCGCGTCATCCAGAACAACATCGAGGACGAGTTGGCCGAGGAGTTGCTGGCCGGCAACGTCAAGGCCGGGGATCGTATCCTAGCCGACCATGATGGTGAGCAGGATCAGCTCGTGATGACCGTCGAGTCGGCCGCGTCGGAGCCGGAGCCGGAAGAAGAACTGGCGGCAGCGACCGTCTAGCACAATGACGCCGAGCGAAGGCCACTCCCCAGAACGGCGTACACCTCACTCGCGGCTTGGTGCCGCCGACCCGCCGCCGGCCGCCGAGGAGGTGGAGTGTGCCCCGCCAACGCAGCCACTTCACCTGCGCTGAGTGCGGAGCCACCACCCCGAAGTGGCACGGGCGCTGCCCGGAATGTGGCGCTTGGAACAGCCTCGCCGAAGTAGCCGCCCCCGACCAAGCCCCGGATCGCTTCCGGTCGCGCTCGTCCGGCCCCGTCCTACTGGCGGAGATCGAGACCGAGGCGGAAAGCCGCGTCAGCAGCGGTCTCGGTGAGTTCGACCGCGTGCTCGGCGGCGGTATCGTCCCCGGCGAGCTTATCCTGCTGGGCGGCGACCCGGGGATTGGCAAATCCACCCTCTTGCTGCAATTTGCCGCGCGGGTAGCTGCCGAGGCGCCGGTGCTCTACGTCTCCGGCGAGGAATCGGCGCGGCAGCTGCGTCTCCGCAGCGACCGGATCAAGGCTACAGCCCCACAACTGTATATTCTGACCGAGACGAACCTGCAAGCGGTGCTCCGCGAGGTCGAGCGGCTGCGGCCGCGGGTGATTATCGTCGACTCCATCCAGACGGCCTACCTGGATTCGATTGCCGCCAGTCCGGGGAGCATTACGCAGCTCCGCGAATGCACGCTCCGGCTCATGGACCTGGCCAAGGCGACGGAGATTGCGACCTTTCTCGTCGGGCACGTCACCAAGGACGGCAATATCGCCGGCCCGCGCGTGCTGGAGCATATCGTGGATGCCGTCCTCTACTTGGAGGGCGAGCGCTTTCATGCGTATCGCCTCTTGCGAGCGACGAAGAACCGCTTCGGCTCGACCGATGAGGTCGGTGTCTTCGAGATGGCCCCGACCGGCCTCCGCGAGGTGGCCAATCCCTCGGCAGCCTTTCTCGCGCAGCGAGTCGCCTCGGCCTCCGGCTCGGCGGTCGCCGTGCCGCTGGAGGGCAGTCGCGCCCTGCTCGTCGAGGTGCAGGCGCTCGTGGCTGCCACGGCCTTTGGGATGCCCCGCCGCACGGTCGTCGGGGTGGACCTCAATCGCCTCCATCTCCTGATCGCCGTCTTGACCAAGCGGCTCGGCCTGGCGTTGGGCAATCAGGACGTGTACGTCAATGCCGTCGGCGGCTTGAAGCTGGCAGAGCCGGCGTGTGATCTGGGGCTGGCGGCGGCCATCGCGTCCAGCTATCGGGACAAGATTCTGCCGGCCGACCTCGCCTTCCTAGGCGAAGTCGGCTTGCAGGGCGAGTTGCGACCGGTCAGTCAGATCGAGCGCCGCCTGACGGAGGCGCAACGGATGGGGTTTCGGCGTTGCGTCGTACCCGCCAGCGACGCTCGACGTTTGGAGCGCAGCCACGAGCCGCAGCTCATCGGCGCTACCGGCTTGCGCGACGCCTTCGAGGCGGCCTTTGCCGCGTAGACCCCAGGCAGGCGAGCAATGTGTGCAGCGAAACAGGCACCCGACGCGGCGGCGGCCGACGGATCGGTCGCGGCCATCGTCGTCGGCGCTGGCCAGGGGCGGCGGATGGGCGGGATGGATAAGGCATTCCTCCCGTTGCTGGGGCGGCCGCTGCTGGCCTATGCCGTGGATGCACTGGAGGCCTGCCCGCAGGTGAGCGAGATTGCGCTGGTCGTGAGCGCGGCGCTGGTTGAGCGTTGTCGCCAAGTGGTGCAGGCGGCGGGGTGGCAGAAAGTCTCGGCCATCTGCGCGGGCGGCGTGGTGCGCGCGGCCTCGGTGCGGGCGGGACTGGCCGCCGTCAAACGCACCGAGTGGGTGCTTATCCACGACGCCGCGCGGCCCTTGCTGACACCGGCGTTGGTGGCCTCGGGGCTGGCCGCCGCTGCCGGCACAGTCGCGGCCATCGCGGCGGTCCCCCTCCGCGATACGATCAAGCGTGTCCGTCCGGACCATACGGTGGTACACACGGTTGACCGCAGCTGGCTCTGGGCAGCGCAGACACCGCAGATATTCCGCCGGGACACCCTGGCTACGGCCTTCCGGCAGGCCGGCGCGGCGGCCGATGACTATACGGATGAAGGGGCGCTGCTCGAAAGTCAGGGTATTGAAGTGCGCCTTTTTCCGGGCGATCCGGCTAACATTAAGGTGACGGTGCCGGCCGACGTGGAAGTCGCGGCGGCGCTCTTGACCAGCAGAGACCGCGCCGGTGAGCACGGGACACTGACCACCGACGACGGGCCACTCGCTACGCGCGTGGGCACGGGCTACGACATTCATCGCTTGGTGCCGGGGCGTCGGCTTATTCTCGGTGGCGTGGCCTTGGAGCACCCGGAAGGCAAGGGGCTGGCCGGGCACTCCGACGCCGACGTGGTGACGCACGCCATCATGGATGCTTTGTTGGGCGCGGCGGGCTTGCCCGACATCGGGCAGCTTTTTCCGAATACCGATCCGGCCTACCGGGGTGTATCGAGCCTGGAGCTTTTGCGGACGGTGGCGGACAAGGTGCGTACACGGGGCTGGCGTATTCGGAATCTCGATGCGACGGTGGTAGCGGAAGCGCCGCGCCTCGCCGCGCATCTACCGGCGATGTGCCAGGCGCTGGCGGCCGCGCTTATGCTATGTACGTCGCAGATCAACGTCAAGGCCACCAGTAACGAAGGGTTGGACGCCGTTGGCCGGGGCCAGGCCATCGCTGCCCAGGCGGTAGCGCTCTTGACGCGCTTGGACGCGGCGCCGCCCGCTGGCGTGGAGCGAGCCGTCACCGGCCACCAAGCAGAGTAGTCGTAAAGTGAGTAGCTGTGAGCACGAACGAGCGTGACCGTACACAGCGACCCGGCCCAGTGGAGACACTGCGCCGCGACCTCGCGGCCATCTTTGCCCGCGATCCCGCGGCGACTTCGTTTACCGAAGTCGTGCTGTCCTATCCGGGCCTGCACGCGATCCTGCTGCATCGCGCCGCGCACTGGCTGTGTCGGCGGCGCGTGCCGGTCATTCCGCGGCTGCTCTCGCACCTCAACCGTTTCTTGACCGGTATCGAAATCCACCCGGCGGCCGCGATTGGCGGCGGCTTCTTCGTAGATCACGGCATGGGTGTGGTGATCGGGGAGACGACGGAGGTCGGCGACGACGTGATGCTGTACCAAGGGGTAACATTGGGCGGGACCGGATTCGAGCGCGGTAAACGCCATCCTACGCTGGGCAATGGCGTCACGGTCGGGGTCGGTGCGAAGATACTAGGTGCCGTGAATGTGGGCGACGGAGCGATCATCGGCGCCGGAGCCGTCGTGCTGCGCGACGTGCCGGCGCATACGACCGTGGTCGGCATTCCCGCTCGGGTGGTATCCGTGCGTGACCCCGAACGCGGCAGTTCCGAGCGAATCCTGGATGGCACTGCCTCGACCGCCAGCGGCTTGATCAGTCCCGGCGGCCAACGGCCCATTTCAGAGTTGGAGATCATTCGCCACCTCAGCAATAAGGTGCAAGAGTTGGAGACACGCCTCGGGCGGCTCGAAAGGACCGCTCAACCACCCCAAGCCGATGATGCGCTCGGCCTCGGGACGCTCCCCGATCCGGCCGCGTTTGCCGACCGCGATCCGGAAACCGGCGGCGCGGAAGCCACCAATGGCTGCGGTGCCGAACTGACCGCCGAGTCCGCACCGCCGGAGCACCCAGCGGATTGTGCCGACGCGGCGCGACGCCTGGCGTCGTCAGGAGGGCGCTCGTGAACCTGGCGCTATACGACACCCGGCAGCGGCGCAAGGTGTTGTTTGCACCGCGGTCCACTCCGGCAACGATGTACCTGTGCGGCATGACGCCGAAGGCACCGCCGCACATGGGACACGCGCGGCTGTTCGTCGTCGCCGACGTGTTCCGGCGCTATCTTGCCTGGCGAGACGTGCCACTCACCTACATCCAAAACTTCACCGACGTAGACGACAAGATCATCGAGCGTGCCCGGGAGCGTGGCGAGGAGCCCCTGGCCTATGCCCGACGCATGACCGCAGCGTATTTCGAGGTCATGGAGGCGCTGAACGTCCAGCCCGCCGACCACTATCCGCGCGTGACCGAGCACATGGACGCCATTATCCGCGTCATCTCCGGCCTGCTGGAGCGCGAGGCGGCCTATGTGGTGGGCGGCGATGTCTATTTTGCCGTCGACGCCTTTCCGGCGTATGGCCGGTTTTCCGGCCGGGTGGAGGAAGGAGTCGAGGCCGGGCGGCGGGTCGAGGTGGACGCGCAAAAACGCAATCCACGCGACTTTGCGCTATGGAAAGCGGCAGCACCGGGCGAGCCAGCCTGGGATAGCCCCTGGGGACCGGGCCGGCCCGGGTGGCACATCGAATGCACGAGCATGGTGTTCGAGCTGCTCGGCCCGCAGATTGACCTGCACGCCGGCGGCGCCGATCTCATCTTCCCGCACCACGAGAACGAAATCGCGCAGAGCGAGGCCTACAGCGAGCAGGCACCGTTCGCGCACCACTGGCTACACATCGGGCTGCTGATGGCCGGCAGCGAAAAGATGGCCCATTCGCTGAACAACTACACGACCGTGGCCAGTCTCTTGGAGCAATATCCGGCCGAGGCGCTGCGGCTGTATCTGCTCTCGGTCCACTACCGCTCGCCCATGACCTTTGCGCCGGAGCATATCGCCGCCCAGAGTCGGGGGCTGGATCGGCTCGTCCACGCGATTCAACGCGAGGCGGCTGGGGACACCAAAGAGATGGACGCAGTAGCGGCGCAGAGCCGGCGACGCTTTATGGGCGCCATGGACGACGACCTCAACACCGCCGCGGCGCTCGGCGTGCTCTACGACCTGGCCCGTGAGATCAACCGCGCGGCCGATGAGGCGCCCGCCGCCTCGCTGGGTCAGGCGCCGGCGACGCTCAAAGAGCTGGCCGGCGTGCTCGGTGTGGACCTGGCGGCAGTGGCTGCACGGCTGGAGAGCCGGCAGGTTGGCACGGCCGAGCCATTTCTGGACCTGCTGCTCGACGTGCGCCGGTCGCTGCGCGACGAGCGCCTCTATGCGCTGGCCGACCTGATCCGTGACCGGTTGGCGGCGGACGGAATCACACTCGAAGATCGGGCCGACGGTACCGCCTGGCGCCGGAGTGACCGGCAGGCGGAGCTGGCGGCGTCTCCCTTGATCGGTCTCTTGGTAGAGGTGCGGCAGCGCCTCCGCACGGAGCGCCAATTTGCGCTGGCCGATGCGGTCCGCGACCGGCTCGCCGCGCTGGACATCGCCATCGAGGACCGTGCCGACGGCTCGCACTGGCGACGACGTTGACCGCGCCACGACCGCAGCGCCGCGCTCGCAGGATGGGTCCGGAGGCGGCCCCGGCTGCGCCCTCCGAGCCGCACTGGCGTTGGGGCATCCATCCCGTCCAGGAGGCCATTCGCGCCGGCCGCGCGAACCGGGTGTGGCTCGCGGGTGAGCCGCCCGGTCGCGGCCGTCTCGCCACACTCGGCCAACAAGCGGCGCAAGCGGACGTGCCGGTGACGTGGGTGACGCGGGAAGCGTTGGCCCAACTGATACCGGGCCGGCGGCACCAGAACACCGTCGCGCGGGTGGCGCCGCTGCCCATGCATACCGTGAACGAGCTGGCGCAAACGGCACAGCAGGCCGACCATAACCCGCTGCTGCTCGTGCTGGACCAAGTACAGGACCCGCAGAACGTCGGTGCGATCCTGCGAACGGCCGATGCCGTCGCCGTAGACGGCGTGGTAGTGCCGGAGCGTCGCGGTGCGCCCCTCGGCGGGACGGTCAGCCGGGCGTCGGCGGGCGCGCTGGAGCACCTCACCATCGCGCAAGCCACGAATGTCGCCGCGGCCTTGGACCAGTTGAAAGGACTCGGTTTCTGGATTTATGGCCTCGATCCGCGTGGGCCGATGACCTACGATGCAGCCGATTATCGGCGTCCGGTGGCCCTGGTAGTGGGATCGGAGGGGCCGGGCCTGCGTCGCCTCGTGCTTGCCAAGTGCGATATGCTGTTAAGACTGCCGCTCTTGGGGCACGTGGAGTCGCTCAACGTGGCCGTGGCGACCTCGGTCTGTCTCTATCATGCCACGTATCGCCGCCAACGGGACGGCAGTTCCACATAGAGGGAGAGTGTGATGGCTAGTACCGGGCAGCTCAAGGTGCTCACCGAGGAACAGCAGCGGTTCTTCGCCGACAACGGATACTTGGCAATCGAGGGCCTGTACACGTCGGCCGAGATGGACGAGATGCGCCGCGAGTTTCACGACCTCATCACCAACACCGAGCACCGCCCCAAGGCCATGTCCTATGACTTCTCGGAGCCGGTGCCCGGCTATCCGATTGACCCCTACAACCCGAAGAACGTGCGGGGCATCATGGACCAGCCGCTCGCCAATGAGTACTGGTTCAACAACGTCACCGATCCCCGCATCGTCAACGTGTTCATTGATCTCTTCGGGCCGGACATTGACTTCCACAACGGCAAGGTGCGGAACAACCCGCCGGGTTTCACCAATCATCAGGGCTGGCATCAGGACTGGCCGTATGAGCGTCACAGTACGTCCGATCTGGCCGCCGCCATCATCTATCTCGACGAGACGGGTGTTGACGCCGGGGCCACGACCGTCCTGCCCGGCAGCCACAAACGGGGCGAGTGGCCCACACGCGACGGACGCACGGTGGCCCAGGACCAGGTCGAGGGCTACGAGGCCGTACCCATGCTCGCAAACCCCGGCGACGTGCTGTTCATTCACGTGATGGTGCTCCACACGGCCGGCCATAACTACACCAACCGGTCGAGACACAAGATCATCAACGAGTACAAGACCAGGGACGCGATAGACCGCTGGGGCAACCGCTGCGCGTTCGCCGGCCTGCCGCTCGCCCGCAATGGTAAAGTGCTCATTCCGCAGATTTGATCCACCAAGCCTGGATTCCCGCGTGCGCTGGGAATGACGGGTGCAGGAGTGGAAGGAGACTCACGATGGCGACTGCTGCCGCCACGATCTCGCCGCTGCGCCAGCGCCTCGCCGAGCTTATTGGTCGTGGCGCGGCAGCCGCTCAAGAGGCGGGAAAGCTGCCGGCGGTTGCGCTGCCCGACTTCACCGTCGAGCAACCCCAACGGCCGGAGCACGGCGACTACGCGACCAACCTGGCGATGCGACTCGCGCGCACCGCACGCATGGCGCCGCGCCAAATCGCTACCGCTATCGTGGACGCGCTGCCGCCGGACGAGATGGTCGCTGGGGTGGACATCGCGGGCGCCGGGTTCATCAACTTCCGGCTACAGCCGACCTGGCTCGCGGCCCAGACAGAGGCCATCATCGCGGCCGGTGCCCGGTTCGGCCACACCGACGCGCGGCCGGGACAGCGTATTCAGGTCGAGTATGTTAGCGCCAACCCCACCGGGCCGCTGCACGCCGGCAGCGGCCGCGCCGCGGCGCTTGGAGATGCCTTGTCCAATCTGTTGGCGGCTACCGGCGCAGAGGTCCAGCGCGAATACTATGTCAACGACGCCGGTAGCCGGATGGAAGCCTTTGGCCAAAGCGTTTATGCGCGCTACGCGCAGCATTTCGGCGGTGACGCGGAGGTGCCGGCCGACGGTTACCACGGCGACTACGTGCGGGACGAGGCTGTCGCGCTGGCGGATACGTTGGGCGATACGCTGCTGGCGCAGGACGCCGACGTGGCGGCCGCCGAGCTAGGGCGCTTGGCGATGGAGCGCATGACGGCCGGTCACCGTGCCGACATGGATGCACTGGGCATCGAGTTCGACGTGTGGTTCCACGAGCAGACGCTCTTCGACCGCGGCGACGTAGCGAGCACCCTCGACCTGCTCCGCGCGCGGGGATACGTTGCCGAGCGCGAGGGGGCCGTATGGTTTACCTCGTCCGCACTCGGCGACGACAAGGACAACGTGCTGGTCCGCAGCACCGGAGTACCGGGCTATCTCGTCTCCGATGTTGCTTACCACCGCGACAAGTTCTTCACGCGCCACCTCGATACGGTCATTGACATCTGGGGCGCAGATCATCAGGGGCACGTGCCGCGGATGAAGGCAGCGGCCGAAGCGCTGGGCGTGGAGCCGTCGCGCCTGGTCATCATCGTGCATCAGATGGTGACGCTCAAGCGCGGCGACGAGCTTGTGCGCTTGCAGAAACGGACCGGCGACATCGTGCCGCTGTCGGAGGTCATCGAGGAGGTTGGCGCCGACGCCTGCCGCTACTTCTTCCTCGCCCGCTCGCCGGACAGCCATATGGACTTTGACCTAGAGCTAGCGGCGCGACAATCGGCTGAGAACCCGGTGTATTACATCCAATACTCGCACGCCAGGCTGGCCGGCATTCGGCGGCACGCGGAGCGCCTCGGGTTTGCGGGCAGCCCGGCGTCGGCCGGGGCCGATCTGGCGCTGCTGACAGCTGCACCGGAGCAACAATTGATGCGGTGGCTGTGGCGGTATCTGGAGGTGGTCGAGGATGCTGCGCGGCAGCTTCAGCCGCATCATCTCGCGCACTTCGCGCTCGACTTTGCGCGCCAGTTCCACACGTTCTACGAGCAATGCCGGGTGGTGGACGAGTCTCAGCCGGAGCTAACCGGAGCTAGACTACTGCTCGTCGAGGCCGCGCGCATTGTTTTGGCCAACACCCTCGCCCTCATGGGGATCACCGCCCCGGAGCAGATGAGCCGCACCGACGAGTAGGACCTCACCCCCGGCCGCTGTGGTCCCCAAGGAGGGCGCCGGGTGATGACGTACACTTGTAAGAGAGCGGTTGAGGGTCCCGCGGCGCTCCTAGAGAGCACTAACCTACGACGAGCAAGACCCACGGGAGCAATTCATGAATAACAACCTCGTGCCGGACGAGCGGTACGAATACCTGGAGTGGCGGCCGAGCCGCTGGCGCAAGCAGCTCTCCATCAAAGGCCGCAAGATGACCGTGGGGCAGTTCGTCTACGCGATGCGTGCTGCGGGCTGGGATGTGGCCGAGGGAGCACGGCAATACCATCTCCCCTTGGCCGCAGCGCAGGAAGCGGTCGCTTACTATCGGCGGCACAAGGACCTCATCATCGAGGAAGCGGAGGCGGAGAAGCGCTCGCTGATCGAGGGAGGCTATCTCCGTGAGCCTGCGGCTCTATCTCGATGACTCCACCAATCTGGACAAAATCGAGAGCCTTCACTTTGAGGTTCGTCCAGCGCGCTGGACGCCAGGGATCAGAGACTTGACGATGGCACAGAACGTAGACGGCCGCAAGATCAAAGCTGCTCTCGTAGTCACTGTGCCTGAGGCCGAGGGGCTAGTGGGTCGATGCCGATCAGAATATGATCCGGCAGCCACTCGGAGCATGCCAGCACACATTACAATCAATTCTCCATTCATTCCCGGCGTTAAGCCCTCCGCTGACACTCTCAGCCGCCTGTCCAAGCTGTTCGCGGCGATACAGCCCTTTGCGTTCACCCTCGACCACATCGCAAGGTTCCCCAATGTCGTATATCTGGCTCCCATGCCCTCAGCCCCATTTGTCCAACTGATTGATCAGACTGCTCACGAGTTTCCTGAGTCGCCACCCTATGGAGGACAATTCGACAGCATCACACCCCATCTCACCGTTGCTCATTCAAGGGATAGTGACCTACCCGTGTCTGTCGAGCGGAAATTTTTCGGTCGTAGCATCAGACCAACTCCCTCTCAATGCATTCGCAGACCATGTGTGGCTGATGGACAACAGCGCCGGACTATGGGAGAAGCGCGCCTCTTTCTCCCTGGGTGCCAGGTGAGGAATGCTTGCATCCCATCCAAGCAGCGGAGCAGCTTGGTCCAGCGCTCCGTTCTTGTGCTCCAACTCCGGCAGCTAGGGCGTGTCGTCAAATTGAGGATTGGATGGTAAGTTGATGCTGTAAGTAGGCCAGGAGCAAGTGTAGCATGTCCGCAGCACATCGTAGGCACGACCTTTCCGACCGGGTCTGGAAACGTCTGAAACCCCATTTGCCC
>JAJDZR010000121.1 GCA_022824545.1 Chloroflexota bacterium | reverse complement strand
TGTCGTTGACCTTTCCGTCTACGATCTTTTCTAGCTCGTCAACTGTTGCACTGCCCTTGTCACGAAACCCGTAGAAATCAACCAACGAGGTTACGAAGTCGAAAGAACGAAACAAATTCGCCATGTCCGACGCAAGCCGCTCTACGGTCACGTCGCCACCGCTACCTCCGAGCAGGATCGGTTGCGTTGTAACGCCCTTCAACCACAGGCGATCCGCGAGAACCTGTTTTACGAATTCCTCTTCCGTTTGCCCCTCCACCGAAATAGCCAACCGGATCACGGCCGCCCTCCGAGCAAATTCTTCTGCCAAAGCTGTCCGGGGGTGAAGCTATCATTGAGCCATTGCCGGTAGTCATCAGGGTCCAGTTTGCGAATCTCCGTCCGGCCTTCATGCAAATCCAACACGAAAATCTCGTCGAGATCGAACGCATCCACCAGCAGCGGTGATTGTGTAGCCACAATCACCTGACGTTCCTCGGCGAGTGCCTTAATCATGCCGCCGATCAAGGTGATCGCCGCCGGATGCAGGCCAAGCTCCGGCTCATCCAGCAGCAGTACGCCGGGCAGCATCTCCGGGGGAAGATTGAGCAATGTCACCAGGGCGAAGAACCGCAGCGAGCCATCGGACGTAAGGTGTGCCCCAAAGGTCTTGTCCGTCCCTTTGGCCTGCCAGCGCAGTGACACTTTTCCGTAGCTCTCCTCCAGCACAAAGCGATCAAAGCCCGGCAATATCCGACCGATGTGGCGACAGATGACCTCGTACCGCCGTATGTCTTCCCGCTCCAACCGGTGTAGCACCGCCGCCAGATTGCCGGCGTCGCTGCGAAGATAGTTACGGTCCTCCACGTCCCATAGTTTCTTGAAATTCGAGCTATCGGAGGTATCGTGAAACTGATAGACAGGACAGTTGCCGATCAGGTCTACAATTACCCCAACGGTACCCGTGTTGACATGAAATTCCTCCCAGGCATGCGCTGCCTCGATGATCCGTGCTTCCCGCTGTCCACTGTCAAGGTGGACCCACTCCGCCTCCTGCAGAGAATCATGGCGCTTGAAGCGGAAGCACTCCTCGGTGAAGAAGAAGCGGTCGGGATGAGCATGGGTAAGTGCGAACCGATAGTCGTGCCACCCCCTATCAGAGCGCAGCAGTCCGACCTCCGCCTCCAGACGTGGGGTCCGGCGGTTGCCACCGAACAATTGGTCGTCAGCGCCGCCCTGCCGCTCAATGAACTCGCCGAGTCGCCGTGCTCCCAGCATCCAGGTCAGCATCTCGAAGAAGCGAACGAAGTTGGACTTCCCCGAGCCGTTGGCGCCGATCAAAACCGTCGCCTGTGGCAGCCCTAAAAGCTCGACGTCCGCCAGGGACCGGAAGCCTCGGATACGGACGGATTCGATCCTGCCCGGATTCATCGGATGCTATCTCCCCGGCCACTCATCTCCCAGTCCCTCGCTCAGTTCTATCGGGGCCATTGCTCACCGCTATACTATATCGCTTATACCCCACATGAGATGTGATCCGGCGGAGCAGCCTACGCTCGCGTTCGGCGCTACGGCCGGACCAGGAGACCCGATGAGCACACCCAACGTCCTCTACATCCTCGCCGACGACCTCGGCTGGGGCGACGTGAGTTGCCACGGCTCGCCCATCCGCACCCCCAACATTGACCGGCTGGTACAGGGCGGCGTGGAGCTGACCCAGCACTACGTCTGCCCCATGTGTACGCCCACCCGCACGTCGCTGCTCACCGGCCGCCATCCGGGCCGTTTCGGCCCCCACGCCACCGTGCCCTCCAACGCGCCCGTCCTCCCCGACGGCTACCCTACCCTCGCGACCGTGCTGCGCGACGAGGGCTACGACACGGGACTATTCGGCAAATGGCACCTCGGTTCCGCCCCGCAGTTCGGCCCCCAGGCCTACGGCTTCAACACCGGCTACGGCAGCCTGGCCGGCGGCGTTGACCCGTACAACCATCGCTACAAGCGCGGGGAGTTCTCCGTCACCTGGCACCGCAACGGCGAGCTAATCGAAGAGACCGGCCACGTCACCGACCTCATCGGCCGCGCCGCCTACGACTGGATCGCCAGCCGCGACCGGCCCTGGTTCTGCTACGTTCCCTTCACCGCCGTTCACGTGCCCATCAAGCCGCCCCAGCCCTGGCTCGACCGCTACTGGTTCGATCATTTCGACGCCGACCCGCTGAAAGACGCTTCCTTCAAGCGGTACGCCGCCTACGCCAGCCACATGGATGCGGCCATCGGTCAGCTTGTCGAGTTGCTGGAGGCAACCGGCCAGCGCGACGATACGATCATCGTCTTCTCCTCCGACAACGGCGCGATCAACGGGGCACCCCTCCACAGTTCCGACCGCTACCCGGGCTGGCAGGAGGCCTCCCCGCGGCTCGGATCGAACCTCCCGTTCCGCGGCGTCAAGGCCCAGCTCTACGAAGGCGGTATCCGCACACCGACGGTCATCAACTGGCGCGGCCACCTGGCACCCGGAATCATGGCGCAGCTGGTCCACGTCGTGGACTGGATGCCGACCTTCTGCCGCCTGCTCGGCGCCACGCCGCAGCACGATCCGCAGTGGGACGGCACAGACATCTGGCCCCTGCTCGCTGGCACGGCCGAGACCCCGGCCGACCGCACGCTCTTCTGGAACTTCCGCGGCGGCACGCGGCTGGGTGTGCGCGCCGGCGACTGGAAGCTGATCGCTCACGAGGATGATGAGCGCCAGGTCGAGCTATTCAACATCGCCGACGACCCCTACGAAGAGCGGGAGCTGGCCGCGGAGCATCCCAATGTCGTGCGGGAGCTATCCGAGCTAATCCGCCAGCAACGCACGCTCGACGACACCTCGCGGCGGGACGATGTCACGTCGCCGCTGGTGGCGTAGCCGAGGACACCAGCGTGACGAGCTTTCATACCAAGCGCCTGCCTACGGACCCGGACGTGGTTGCGCCGGACGGCTCGGACGTGCGTATCTTGCTAGCGCTACAGAGGGGGAGCATGGCGCATTTCGAGTTGGCGCCCGGCCAAACCTCGGCTCCCGTCGCCCACCGCACGGTCGAGGAAATCTGGTACTTCCTGCGTGGTCGCGGCGAGATGTGGCGCAAGCTGCACGAACAAGAAGCGGTAGTCACCGTCACACCCGGCGTCTGCCTCACCATCCCCGTGGATACCCACTTCCAGTTTCGCTCGCTCGGCCCCGAGCCGCTCGCCGCCCTCGGCATCACCATGCCACCCTGGCCAGGCGAAGACGAAGCCTACCCCGTCGCCGGCAAGTGGCCACCCTCCGTCCTCCACCCCTCCCCCTAGACCACCACCGGAAACCGCAACCATCCACTCAGCCGGTCACACGTACCGGGATCATAGAGCGGCAAGTGAGCGCGTAAGTGTGATAAACTCATCCCACTCCCGTGGATCGCCAGAGGCAGTCCGATGCCGAGCAACACCATTCGCACGCATATCGTCATCTCCCGTCGACTCGTCGAAGAGGTGGATCAAGCTATCGGTCGCCGGCGCCGCAGCAAGTTCTTTGCTGAAGCCGTCTCCGAGAAGCTGGCCCGGATGCGGCGAAGTCAACTCGCGCGGGAGGCCGGTGGCTCCCTCGCCCACGTGGACATCCCCGGCTGGGAAACGAGCGAGGCGGCAGTTGAGTGGGTCCGTGCCTTGCGGAAGGCGGATGACGAGCGCCTGCAACGGATCCTCGGCGAGTCATGACCCGCTACCTGCTGGATACCAGCACTCTCATAGATTTCTCAAAGGGGCGAGAACCGACATATTCCCGCCTCCTCGCCCTGATTGATGCCGGGACGGTTGCCATCTGCGCCGTCAACATCGCCGAATTCTATGCTGGTCTGCCGCCTGAGAACCGCCCCCAATGGCGGCGGTTTCTTGCCACTCTACCCCACTGGGTCATCACGCGAGAAGCTGCCGAGCGCGCTGGGAGTTATCGCTACGATCTGGCCCGGCAAGGGCGAGCACTCTCCCTCGCCGACGCCTTGCTGGCCGCCGTGGCTGAGGAATACGGAGCGGTCCTTATCACCGAGAATATCAAGGACTTTCCGATGCCGGACATTCGGCTCCTGTCCTTGAGAGCTAGTTAAGGAGCCCTTGCATAATGAGAAATTGCCCGCCGGCTAGTCCTCCGGCGGCAGGCGGTGCTCACCGGCCTCCCAATGGCGGAGCGTTGGTCGCACCTCGTCCCAGAACGCCGCCGGTATTGGCTCCTGCATCGCCGCCGCGTTGGCCCGCGCTTCCTGCGGATTGCGGGCGCCAGCGATGACCGCAGAGACGGTCGGTTGCTGCACCACATATTGCAGGGCTGCCGCGGCCAGCGAGATGCCATGACGCTCGCAGGCGGTCTCCAGCTGCCGCACGTGCGCCAACACCTCCGGCGAGAACCGCCGGCGCGGAAAGGTATTCGTCTCCCGTGCCCCTACCGCGAGCAGCCCCAGCTCCAAGGGCGTCGCAATCACCAGCCCGGTGCCGTGGCGCTCGGCGGCCGGGAAGATCCACTCCTCGGCCAGTCGGTTAATCAGGCTCCAGGCCTCCGGCACGACGGCCGCATCGAATTCCCCGGTTTCGATATACGCAGCATTGGTCACCGGGTCGTTCGCGGCAACACCGACGAAGTCCAGCAAGCCGCGTTTCTGCAGCGTCCGCAGCGCGCCGAGCGTGCCCCGTTCGCTCATCACCAGGTCCATCGGCAGGTCCATTGGGTCGTGAATGTAGAGCAGCGGAAGACGTTCTACGCCCAGGCGCTCCATGCTGCCCTCAACGCAGCGCATCGCCGCGTCGTAGGTGCCATCTTGAGGAACCGGGAGCCGACTCACCTTGGTCGTCACCAGCACGTCGGCGGCGAGTTTGGGGCGCTCTCCAAACGCTTCCGCGATCAGGCGCTCGCTGCCGCCCCTCCCGTAACCCGCCGCCGAATCGATCAGCCGGCAGCCCGCCTCGACGGCAGCCCAGATCGTCTCCTTGCCACGCTGCACCTCGGCCTCGTCTCTCGGCTCCCCTGGTACGGGAAGCTTGATATAGGCAGCGCCCAGGCCGAGAGCCGAAACCTGCAACCCGGTGCGCCCCAGCACGCTCATTTCCACCAAGCACCTCCTCGCTTGGCAACTGATTCGGCGCCCCCTACCAGCGCGTCAGCGGATGCGTCCGGTCGGCGAGCGGCAAGGGCACCCGTTCGCCGGTGCGATGCGCTTCGTAGACCGACAAGATCATCTCCAGCGACCACCGCCCCCCGTGGCCGCTACACAGCGGCTCGCGGTCCTCGGCCGCAGCGGCGAGCAAGTCGGTGACAACCAGATTGTTCAGCGGATGTTGTTGTGGCGCATTCTCTGGGGCGCCCGGCGGGGCCGGCACCGGCGGGCACGCGATCTTCTCCCATCCCGTTCCCAGCGCTGCGTCCACCACCGGTCCGGCATACGGCCGCGGGTGGCGATAGCAGGCGTCACTCCGCATGACGAGAATGCCGTCGCTCCCGTGCAGTTCCAGGCCGTAGGTCGGCGCCGTGCCATCGCTGACATAGGTCTCATAGGTCGCAGTGACACCGTTGGGAAATCCATAGGCCGCCCAGAGACCGTCGCCGGTAATGAGTCCGATCTCCTCGTCGCCCGGCCGCACATCCGCAGTTGTCGCGTCGCGGCCGTCCTGCACCACCCGCGCCTGGCACCACTGCGGGTCGGTCCCCGTCATATAGCGCATCAAGTCGAACGTATGCGTGCCCAGCACCATTAGGCACTGACCGCCACCGCGATGATCCATTACGCCATAGGACCGCATCAGCCGCAGCTGACCAATTGCTCCCTCCGCAAACAGTTCACGGGCGCGCTGCACACCGGGATAGGTGCGCCACACGTGCGCCACCGCCACTTTCAGCCCCCGACTGTCGGTGGCGGCCAGCATCCGGTCCGCCTCGTCCAGTGTGCGGGCCAGCGGTTTCTCGCTAAAGATGTGGGCGCCCACCTCCGCTGCTGCCAGGAACAAGTCGTGGTGTTGATCCGGCTGGCGCGTGGCGATGGCCACCAGATTGGGGCGCTCCTTCTCCAGCATCTCGTAAGGATCGGCGTAGGCCCGCGGCGCCCCACTCTGCGCGGCGGCCTCCGCTCGCCCGGCCGGGTCAGGATCGGACACCGCGACCATCTCCACGCCAGGTATGCCAACAAACGCCGTGATAATCCCATGCCCGAAGTTGCCGCGACCGGTATGCCCGATCACCGCCGCGCGGTACTCTGTTGCACTCATCGTGTGGTACTCCTCTCGCTAGGGGCACAACTCGCTGCACCCCCACTGTGCTCGCCGACCGGCGGCGGCGCACCGCGCACACGGGAAGCGGCCTCGTAACCTAGCCGTCCGCCCCACGCGGGTCAACCCCCACGGCGGTTCACCCTCCGGCCGTCACATGCCGTATCCTTCCTGGCGAGGCCGGGCCGACTGGAGAAGGGGGAAGTATGGCTGAAGCATCCACACCGGGAAGCGCCACGACAACCCGACTGGACTCTCCACCCGTGGATTGGCACCCCGAACCGTTCCGGGTGCTCGTCACGCTCGGCGAAAGCACCACCGCCGGCGGCTGGAGCTCCTCGCCGGACCGCTGCTGGGCGCCCATGTTGGCGGCGCTGATGAGCGACTTCCAGGACGAGCCGGTCCGGCTCGTCAATAGCGGGATCGGCGCCAACGTGATCTCGACCCGGGTGCCATCATACGCTGCATCCGGCAAACCGGCGGCCAACGAGCGCCTGCAGAAGCACGTCATTGACCATCAGCCCGACTTGCTCGTGATCTCCTACGGCCTGAACGACGCCCGTGGCGGGACACCGGCCGAGCTGTTTCGGCGCGAGCTGATCGCCCTCATCGCCGCCGTGCGCGCCGGCTGCGACCCCCTGATTGTGCTACTCAGTCCCTACTTCATGACCGACTTTACGGTCGGCGCCCCGGCCTTTGGTCACGGCAGCCACGAGCTGTTCGTGCTCTTCACCCTGCTCACCGAGCAGGTCGCGCGGAGCCAAGACTGCCTCTTCTGCGATGTCTACCATGCCTACGGGAACGCGCCGTGGCTCGTCCATCACGATGGCGTCCACGCGAACGACCTCGGCCACCGGATCGTGGCCCACACCATCTTTCAGACGCTCGCCCAGCACTGCTCCGGCCTGGCGGCGCGCACCAAACGGCTCGAACAGACCGGTGAGCGCTGGCGGGACGAGTCCGTCTTGAAGGCAGACTACGGCTATTGAACCGGCAGAGGCAACTGGCGCGCTGGCCGTGCTATCGTAGGGCAAAAGGAGGACGCCGTGACGAACCGCGAGACGACCGGGCTGGTGCAGACGGTGTTGGGACCGGTGCGCCCGGAAGCGTTGGGCCCAACCCTCACCCACGAGCACCTGCTGATTGACTTCCTCTGTATGTTCGACCCGCCGGACGATCCCGCCGAGCGGCACAAATCCTTCGAGCCGCTGACCATCGAAAATCTCGGCTGGATACGCTACGACCCGTTCCGCAACCGGGACAATCTGCTCCGCCTCGACGAGGAGAGCGCCATCTCCGAGGTA
>JAJDZR010000334.1 GCA_022824545.1 Chloroflexota bacterium | reverse complement strand
TCCAGCCGATAGCCGTTAGCTGTCAGCCGTTAGCCTTGGGTCTTCAGTCGTAAGCGGGCTGATGGCCGAGTGCCGACCGCTACTGGTTCAGTGTGACCGTCTCGCGCTCCAGGATGTTGCCGACGATGCTGTCCGCCGTGCGGCCACGCAGGGCGCTCTCGGGCTTGACGATCAGGCGGTGGGCCAGTGAGCAGACGGCCAGCCGCTTCACGTCGTCCGGGATCACGTAGTCGCGATTTTGCAGCGCCGCATACGCCTGCACGGCCTTGAATAGCCCGATGGTGCCGCGCGTACTGGCGCCGAGGATCAACTCCTCGTGCTCCCGTGTGGCCTGCACCAGTCCGATGAGGTAGTCGCGCACCGTGTCATCCACGTGAATGTCCCAAACCGCCTGCTGGAGCTGGAGCAGGCGGCGACCGTCCACGACCTGCTCCAGCGAATCGATGGGATGCTCGCGCTCCAGATTGTGCAGGATCGTGCGCTCGTCGTCCGCGGAGGCATAGCCGAGCGACAGCCGCATGAAGAAACGGTCGAGCTGGGCTTCCGGGAGCGGGAAGGTCCCCTCGTATTCGATGGGATTCTGCGTAGCCATGACGAGGAAGGGGCGCGGCAGCGTCCGCGACACGCCGTCCACCGAGATTTGCTGCTCGCCCATCGCCTCCAACAAGGCGGACTGGGTGCGTGGCGTGGCACGGTTGATCTCGTCGGTGAGCAGGATGTGGGAGAACGCCGGGCCGGGGCGGAACTCGAATTCGAGCGTCTGCTGATTGAAGACCGAGACGCCGACCACATCGTTGGGCAAGAGATCGGGCGTGAACTGAATACGGTGAAAGTCGAGGCCGAGCGAGACTGCGACAGCCCGCGCGAGCATGGTCTTGCCGGTGCCGGGCATATCCTCGAAGAGCAAATGGCCTTCACACAGCAGCGCGACCATCACCAACTCGATCACGTCGCGCTTGCCGACGATGACCTTTTCGATGTTGTCGGTGACGGTCTCGCTGAAGTCGCGGATTTCGCGTACATCCACCATGCCTAGCGCCTCGTGCGGCGTGATCGGGCCGGATGACCAATGGTAGCAGGCGCGTCTTGCCGCTACGGCGATAGGTGTCCGCCGCAGCGATTGATTGGTTTAAATCTATCATAACCACCCGCGCCTTGGCCGGTGCGCTATGCTCTCGCCAGCATGAAGGCGCCATCCTACCGCTGGACCGAGACCGACCCGTTCGGACATCCCATCCATTGCGGCGAGGCTGAGTGGCGGCATGTCCTTACCGAGCATGACGAGGTAGGCCCTTTCGAGGCGGCTGTACGGGCTGCGCTCCGCCAGCCGGAGTTGATCTACGATGATCTAACTGCTACTGCAAGACTCGTCAATCCTAGAGGTAGGGTCCTCGACTACATCGTCAGCGCACTACAGGGCACTCGCTTTGCCGGTCTCCTGCTGAAGGTCTCCGTGAAGTGGTTGCCCGATGGGCCCGGTGGCGCTGTCGTAGGATACGTGCAGACGGCGTTTTTTGTGCCTCGGCTGAGGGGGCGGTTACAATTGCGATGGAGACAAAACTCATGAGCATAGAGACAGCCGTCAGCGATGTGGCGGTAGAGGTTATTGCGGCCTTGCCTATGGCTACATGGCGCTACAATGCTGACATTGGTGAGATGAACGTCGTACTACCTGGGGGCGAGGGGCGTTCGGCGCATATCCCCTGGCTGCACGTAGATGAGGAATGGGACTTCTACGTGCGGATGGATGCGGCCACCGGGCGGCCCTTGAGTCTGGTCATTTACCCGTTTGACGTATGGCTGGCCGAGCAGGAGGGGCAGCCGCTGTCGCCGCCGGAGGCTCCGATTGACTACGCTGCGGCGCGGCGCCACGTCGAGCGTGCGCTCCGCACGAGCACCACTCTCGCAACGGACTGGTCTACTGCCGTAGCCGACGGCCTACCGGTACCCCGGCACTTTGGTTGATCCTCGCTCCGTTGACAGTTCCTGTTCACTCTCGTTGAGGCGGAAATTCGGAGCACGGCCTCTTGGCGCCTTGCTGATGGAGAATCGCGGCAGTTATAGTTTGCTTACTATGACTGCAACTGATCCTGGCACGCCCCGGCACACAGATCGCGATTTGCGTATCCCCGGTCCGACTCCGCTGCCGCCGGCAGTGCGCCGTGCCCTGGCGTCGCCGATGATTAACCATCGGGGGCCGGAGTTCGCGGCGCTGCTGGCGGACCTCACGGCCGGAGTGCAGCGCGTCTTGCGGACCGAGCATGACGTGTTGTTCTTCCCGGGATCGGGCACCGGTGGGCTGGAGGCGTCGCTCGTCAACACGCTCTCGCCTGGCGATCGTGTTCTCGCCATCACTATCGGCGCGTTCGGTGATCGCTACGCGGACATCGCCGAGAGCTTTGGTCTCGCGGTCGAGCGGTATGAAGTCGAGTGGGGGCAGGCGGCCGACCCGGCCGAGGTGCGGCGCCGCCTGCAAGCAGCACCCGCGACACGGGCGGTCTTGATTACGCACAACGAGACGAGCACAGGTGTCACGAACGATCTCGCGGCGGTCGCGGCCACGGTGCATGAGCATAGCGACGCGCTACTGCTGGTGGATGGTGTCAGCTCGTTGGCGGCGTTGCCGTTTGCGATGGACGAGCTGGGCGTAGACGTGGTGGTGACCGGCTCGCAGAAAGCCTGGATGGTGCCGCCGAGCTTGCTGCTCGTGGGTGTCGGTCCGCGGGCGTGGGAAGCGACGCGCACCGCGCGGCTGCCGCGCTACTACTGGGATTTCCAGGCGCAGCGGGCGGCACAGGCGCGGGGAGTGACGCCATACACGCCGCCGTTGTCGCAGCTGTTCGCGCTGCGAGCCGCGCTCGACATCATCGAGGGTGAGGGGCTGGCGGCGGTCTATGAGCGACACCGACAGGTCGGCGGCTACACGCGCCGCGGGCTGGCCCGCTTGGGGTTTGCGCTGGCGGCGGACCCGGCCCACGCCTCGAATACCGTCACCGCGGCTCGGCCGCCGCAAGGTGTGGCGGCGGCGGACCTGCTGTGCCGGGTGCGCGAGCGGCACAGGATTGTCCTCGCCCGCGGTCAGGGCAAGTGGACGGACGAGATCATCCGCGTCGGGCACTTGGGGCGGGTCAACCGGGCGGCGATCCGGCGCGTCTTGCAGGCGTTGGCCCATGAGTTGGGTGATGGCTGATACGACACTGCTCTCCCGTGCCGGCTCGCGCTCGCAGCCGTGCCCTACCGTGCTCGTGGCCGACGGGCTGGCGGGCGAGGGCCTGGCGCTGCTACACGAGCAGGCCGAGGTGGTCGTGGCGAACGGCCTGACCGAGGAACAGTTGATCGCCCGCATCCCCCGTTTCGACGCCCTGATCGTGCGGAGCCAGGCCCCCGTGACGGCCAAGGTGCTCGCCGCCGGCCGGCGACTCCGCATCGTCGGGCGCGCCGGAACGGGAGTGGACAACATTGATCTCGCGGAGGCCACGCGCCGGGGGGTCATTGTGGTCAATGCCGCGACTGCCAACACGCACGCGGCGGTGGAGCATACGCTGGCCTTGATCCTGTCGCTGGCGCGGCACGTGCCGGCGGCGCACACTGCCGTGCAGCAGGGGGAGTGGGAGCGTGGTGAGTTCGTCGGTGTGGAGCTGCGGGGCAAGGTGCTCGGGATCATCGGGTTGGGGCGCATCGGCAGCCTGGTCGCGCGGCGGGCACAGGCGTTCGAGATGACCGTGCTCGCGCACGATCCGTTTGTGTCCGAGGATCGTGCCCGGCAGGTCGGTGTGCAGCTGTCCGGACTGGAGGACCTGCTGCGGCGCGCCGATTTTGTCTCGGTGCATGCCCCGCTGACCAGCAGCACCGTCGGCCTCTTGGATGCCGACAAGCTGGCGCTACTCAAGCCCACGGCACGCCTCATCAACTGCGCGCGCGGCGGGATCGTAGACGAGCACGCCTTGGCCGCGGCCCTCACGGCCGGGCGGCTTAAAGGGGCCGCGGTGGACGTGTTCGAGGCGGAGCCGCCGCGCTGTAGCCCCCTGCTGACCGCGCCCAACGTGGTACTCACGCCGCATCTGGGCGCCTCGACCCAGGAAGCGCAGCGGGGGGTGGCATTGGACGTTGCCGAGCAGACGCTCGCGGCGCTGCGTGGTGAGTACGTCGCCGGTGCGGTGAACGCGCCCTTCGTCTTGCCGGGCGCATTGTCGCTGCTCCAGCCGTACCTGGACCTCGCGGAACGGCTCGGCTCGTTCTTGCGGCAGGTGATTGGTGGGCGAATTGACGAGGTGGAAGTCGCGTTGTCCGGCCTGCTTGCAGAGCACGACAGCGCGCCCCTCACGGCGGCGGCGCTCAAGGGCTTGATTGACCCCGTCACCGACGAGCGGGTCAACATTGTGAACGCGCGGCACGTGGCACGCAATCGCGGCTTGCGCGTGCGCGAGCGAAAGGAGAGCGCGTCCGCTTCCAGCTCGCTCGCTCGCTCCGCACGATCTACCGCTATAGGCGGTGCGGACCGGGCAAGCGACTATGCCAACCTGATCGAGCTGCGGGTACATTCCGGTGAAGTGACCCGTGTCGTTGCCGGTACGATCATCAGTGACGTACCGCGCATTGTGCGTATTGACGATTTCGACATTGATGTCCATCCGTTCGGCCACCTGTTGGTCACGACCCATCGGGACCGCCCCGGCGTGATCGGCCGCGTAGGCACCTTGCTCGGTGCCGGAGACATCAACATCTCGCGGATGCAGGTCGGCCGGCACGTGCCGCGCGGCGAATCGATCATGGTCATCAACGTGGACGAGCTGGTACCCCCGGAGCTGCTCGCCGAGCTGGCGGCCCTCTCGCCGATGCAATCCATCATCCCGGTGAGCCTCTGACCCGTCGGGGACACGCGATTCGATAGGAGCATGAGATATTGGAGCAGCCACTGCCCTCCGTAGCGGCGCAGCCTGATGCGCTTGTCCCGGAGCCGCCCGATCCGGGCGTCGTGCGGGTGATGGTGCGGCGGGCCTTGGCGGAGGACGTGGGGCCGGGCGACATCACGGCAATGGCAGTGGTGCCGCGGACCGCTCGCGCCGTAGCGCACTTGGTCGCGCGGACGGCGGGTGTGCTCGCGGGGGCCGAGGTGGCCGCGCTGGCCTTCTCGCTTGTGGAGCCGCGGGTGGAGGTCGAGCACTACCGGCAGGACGGCGCGCGGCTGGCGCCCGGTCAGCGCGTGTTGGCGGTGCAGGGGCCGGCGCGGGGCATCCTGACGGCGGAGCGGGTGGCGCTCAACTTCGTGCAGCGGCTGTCGGGAATCGCAACGCTGACGGACCGGTACGTCGCTGCCGTCGAGGGCACCGGCGCGGTCATCGTCGAGACCCGCAAGACGACGCCGGGCCTGCGCGTGCTGGAAAAGTACGCCGTGCGGGCCGGTGGAGGGCGCAATCATCGCCACGCGCTCTACGATGCCATCCTCATCAAGGACAATCACCTGCTGGTGGCCGGCTCGGTTCGCACCGCCATTGAACGGGCGCGGGCCTACGCGCCACACACGATGCGGGTGCAGGTCGAGGTGGACACGCTGGCGCAGGTTGAGGAGGCGCTCGCCGCCGGCGCCGACGCGATCACGTTCGACAACATGTCACCGGAGGAGGCGGAAACGGCAGTCGGACTGGTGGCCGGCCGCGCGATCACGGAGGCCTCGGGGCAAGTGACGCTGGGAACGGTGCGGGCCTATGCCGAGGCCGGCGTGGACATCATCTCGGTTGGCGCGTTGACCCACTCTGCGCCGGCCCTCGATTTGGGGTTAGACTTTGCGGAGCTAGGGGTCTAGCCGCAGGTGAGAGGCTGCCTGAACGTCGAGCCTGGACAATGTGACCACTATGAGCGAAAGCGTGCGGTTTGAGCGACAGTATCGCACCGCCGCCTCGGAGGGCTATCATCTGCTCGACGGGGAGCAGCGGATCGGGCACGTGGACCTGCACTATACGCAGCGCGACGTGTACGCCTCGCTCATCCTGGAAGTGGATATGACCGAGGGGGCGCTGCTCGATCTCATCGAGCGGATTGACGATGCGCTCGTGCTCTCGGCCGAGGTGGCCCGTGACGACTTCCTGGTGACGGTGTATCGGGGACAAGAAACCGGCTTCTATAGCGACGACTTCCTCGCCGAGCGGGCGTCGCGGCGGGACTCCCCGGATAGCCGCCGGCCGAATTAGCACTGCACTCGTCGAGGTGTGCCGGCTCCAAAGGTGCTTCTCGGCCGGACTCGCGTGCTAGGATACGGCAGTTGATCCAAGGAGGACGGCAGTGGCTGAGAAGGCGTCCGCTAGTGCGAGCAATCAGGCTCTGCTGCTGAATAGCACTGGTGAAGGTAATGACAAGTATGGGTTGGTATCCGGCAACGAGGATACCGCAACCGACCGGCAGGCGCTGGCCCTGGTTCACCGGGAGATAGAGGTGTTACGTACCGAGATTGCCGAGTTGCGCGACGCATTGGCTTCCCGGCCGATAGTGCGTCACATGATGCTCTCGGACCTCGGCTCTGAGCGGTATCGCCTCGCGCGACCGATCTGGGTCTTGACCGAAGAGTACGATGACGGTGTGACGGCACGTTTCGTGGAGGTCGAGGCAGCAGGGCATGGGGACACTGAGCCGGAGGCGCTTGCTGCGCTGCAACTCGACATCGTTGCGCTCCACGAGGAGCTTCGACGAACGCCGGCCGATGAGCTAGGGAAGCTCCCGCGATCCTGGCAATGTACACTCGCCGACCTCGTGATTCGAGTGGCGGGCCACAGCGACACTGATGGTGCCAAGCGTGGTGCCGCCGCGGGCTGCCAAGATGCCGCGGCTTGACTTCAGGCCGCGGGAAGTAGCCCAGGCCCTCGATCTGAAGGTGTGCGACGAGACGAGGCGCCGAGGTGAAGTGAACTGCTGGGTGATAATGGATGGGAAGAAGCTTCTCCGCATCACTCGCCCGCAGGTTCATCGGGGTGGCTCTGTCCCTAGGGGTACCCTGGCCAGTATCCGGCGAGCCACACGGCTGAATGCGGAAGAGTTCGAGCAGCTTATCAGGTGTCCGATGTCGCGCAGTGAGTACCGCGACTTGATTCGCCGCAAGCGTGATGAGAGACTCCTATAGCGCTCCAATGCTATTGCGTGACCCCTTACCTTGTACTCACTGTCCTGCGTAGCGCCCTCGCCCTCGCCTAGTCGCAGAACCGCCACGGGTCTATGAATCGTGGTGCCGGCTACTCGTAGGTGTCGTCCGTCTCGTTCGGCGCGACCGTGGCGAGGATCATCATTGGCCCGTCTGCGCTGACTGCTATCTCGTGGGGGACGCCGGGGAGCGCGAGGAGGCAACTGCCGGGCTGCACCTCGACCGGCGGGGCGTCACCGATCTTGAACGTGCCGCTTCCTTCCAACACCAGGAACGATTCGCTGGCGCGAGGGTGCCAGTGGGGAGTGAGCTGCTCGCCCGGTGTCCAGTACAGGAGCAGCTGGCGGAAGGCCGGCGTGGCGATGAGCGGCTCTCGCCACGGTGGCGGCCCGCGCCGGGCCTTGACTGCCGCGATCATCGTGCTGATCTCGTTGTTGGCGTCTTGGGGGTCCAAGTAGGGCATGGTCACTCCTTGCTACCCGGCCTGATGCGTGCGCTGCTGCGGTAAACGGCGCCGTAGCGGGTACACTTCGGCTAGACTACCACAAGCATGTGCGCGGAGCCGACGGTGCCGCTTCCAACGGAGCTGCAACGGCCGTCGGCATTTTAGTCGCGCCGTGGGGAGTGAAGCCTGATGGTAGAGGTCGAATGGTGGGTCTGGGTTGTCTTCATCGCCGTGATCTTGTCGTTACTATGCTTCGATCTTCTGGTCCTCAACCGCAAGGCGCACGTGGTTTCGACCCGCGAGGCCGGAATGTGGACGGCGGGCTGGGTGACACTCGGCCTCTCGTTTGCAGTGCTACTGTGGTTTTGGCAGGGGTCGGAGCCAAGTCTGGCGTACATCACCGGCTACCTGGTCGAATACAGTCTCTCCGTTGACAACGTATTCGTCTTCGCGTTGATCTTCACCTACTTCGCCGTCGCGCCGGAGTACCAGCACAGGGTCTTGTTCTGGGGCATTCTGGGCGCGATGTTCTTCCGGGGCGTTTTCATTTTCGCCGGTGTGGCGCTGCTCCAGAACTTCCACTGGATGTTCTACGTGCTGGGGGCGTTTCTCGTGTACACGGGGATCAAGCTGGCGCGGAACAGCGGGGTCGAGGTCGAGCCGGGGGAGAACCCGGTGCTGCGGCTGCTGCGTCGTTTGGTGCCGCTGACCGATGAATACCATGGTCAGCGCTTCTTCGTGCGGCACGCCGGCAAACTGATGGCCACGCCGATGTTGGCGGTGCTCGTCGTCGTCGAGACGACGGACGTGGTGTTCGCCGTCGACTCAGTACCGGCAATTCTGGGAATCACCACTGATCCGTTTATCGTTTTTACCTCGAACGTGTTCGCCATCCTGGGTCTGCGGGCGCTGTATTTTCTGCTGGCCGGTATGCTCCGCTCGCTGGACTATCTCAGCATGGGACTGGGTATCATTCTGGCGCTCGTCGGCTTGAAGATGCTTAGTAAGGATGCCCTGCACATATGGTTCGATTACGAATTGCCGACGGCCATTTCCCTGGCCGTCATCGCTTTGGTGCTCATCGTATCGGTCGCTGCTTCGCTCCTCTTGCCACCCCGGGAGCAGCCAGAGGCCGAGCCATCGGCGGCCGGCACTGACGGTGCGTCGAGCTGACCCGGCGGCCGCAAAAGATGTTGCCGCAACTTGTTGCGCTAGATACACTTTCCCATTCGATATTCGGAGGTACCGGCGTGGAGTTCAGTCCCTGGATTGTCACCGTCTTCCTGGTCTACTTCGTGGCGCTGATCGGCATAGCGGTAGCCCGTGCCCGCGGGATGCAGGAGATGTCGGACTACGTCCTGGGCGGCCGGCGGATCGGCATCATCACGTCAGCATTGAGCACCGGCGCATCAACGTCGAGCGGCTGGACGATGCTGGTATTGCCCGCCCTGGCTTTCCAGGGCGGCCTCATCCAAGTGTGGCTGATCGTTTGCATTGTGTTTGGTCTCTGGTTGAACTGGCAGATCGTGGCCAAGCGGTTGCGCCGCTTCACCATCGCTGCTGAAGACTCGCTTACGTTGCCGGAGTTTTTCGAGAGACGCTTCAATGATCGGACGGGAGTGCTGCGGACTATCACCGCCTTTGTCACCGTCTTCTTTGTCATTTTCTACGTCAGTTCCGGTATGATCGCCGGCTCCAAGCTCCTCAATACGATATTCGGGCTGGACGAGACGGTGGGTATCCTGTTGACGTTTTTCGCCGTGGCCTCGTATACGCTCATCGGCGGATTCTTGGCAGTCTCCAGGACCGACGTATTTCAGGCCATCCTGATGGCGGGCAGCTTCATCATCATGGTAATCACGTTGATCTTCATCACGGACAACCCCTTCCAGACCACCGGAGCAGTCTCCGCCGGTTTCTGGAATCCGCTGACGGACGCCGCCGGGGAGCCGATCGGTGTGTTCTTCCTGCTCTCCGTTGCCGGCTGGGGGTTGGGAGCTTTCGGCTCCCAGCGGATATTGCAGCGCTTCATGGCGGTGGAAAGCGAAGCGAAGATACCGGCCAGTCGTGACCTTGGTACGGCATGGAGTTTCTTAACGTACACCTTCGGCATGCTGCTGGGGTTGATGGCGTTCGCCGCCCTGGCGAAAGCGGGTGCGCTGGCGGAGGTCATGGAGGACCCGGAGCGGGTCTATCTCGTGGTCTCGGAACTGTTCTTCCATCCCATAGTGGCCGGTGTCTTGCTCACGGCGGTGATTGCAGCCGTGATGAGCACCGCGGATTCGCAATTGCTCTTGGCATCCGCGGTCGCGACCGACGACCTGCCGTTGATCAGAAGGCTTGCCTACGCGAAGCGATACGTCTATGTACTGGGGGCCTTTGTCCGCGTTTGGCTGGGCCGCCTGCTGCTCGTGGTCATAGGCGTCATCGCCGCCCTGCTATCCATATTCAACCCGGAATCGGTGCTCAACTTGGTCGCCTATGCTTGGGGTGGGATGGGGGCAGCGTTTGGCCCGGTGACAATTCTGGCGTTGTATTGGCGCCGGTTCAATTTCTGGGGCGCGCTGGCGTCAATAGTCACCGGCACGGTCGTCTCCACCATCTGGGGATACTATTCGGGAGGACCCGGCGGGATCATGGACATTCAGCCGGCCACGCCCGGTTTCCTGCTCGCGTTCCCGGTCGCTATCGCGGTCACTCTTCTGACGGCCAAGCCGTCCGAGGAGGTCGTGGAGTTATTTGACCGGTCAATGGCAGCGAGCGACCAAGTCTAATCCGGCCTCAGCCACCGGCCCTCGCTCTACCCCCGGACGAATGAGAGGGGGAGCTTGCCAGTGGTGCTCGTCGCAACCAAAGGGGCCTCGCTACTCTTGCACACTACAGAGGAGTTGAAAGCCAAGCCGCGGGCGGCGCCGCTGCCCTAGCCCGTATCCGGCGGCGATGACTGGGCATTGAACTGACCAAGCAGTCTCGAGTGTTGTTGCTCCGACCTTGCCCACTCAGTATCGTTGTCCGGACCTAATACACTGACTGCAGGAGGTCAGCATGGAATTCAGTCCTTGGATTCTGACCGTCTTTGTCATCTATTTTCTGGTGCTGATCGGTATAGCGGTAGCCCGCGCCCGCGGAATGCAGGAGATGTCGGACTATGTCCTGGCCGGCCGGCGGGTGGGTCGCATCACCTCAGCGTTGAGTGCCGGTTCGTCGGCGTTGAGTGGCTGGACCATGTTGGTGTTCCCGGCCTTGGCGTTCCAGCACGGCCTGATCGAGCTGTGGACGTTGGTGGGCCTTGTGCTCGGCAGCTGGCTCACGTGGAAGGTCCTGGCCAAACGGCTGCGCCGCTTTACCATCGCCGCGGAAGACTCGCTGACCTTGCCGGAGTTCTTCGAGCGGCGCTTCCGAGATCGGACGGGGGTGTTGCGAACGCTCTCGGGCTTCATCACCGTGTTCTTCGTGATTTTCTACATTAGCTCCGGTCTGATCGCTGGCGCCAAGCTCTTGGAGACGGTGTTCGGGCTGGGCTACAACACCGGCATCGTCGTGACGCTGATCGCGGTGGCGTCCTATACGTTCATTGGCGGGTTTCTCGCCGTCTCGCGGACGGACGTATTTCAAGCGCTCATCATGCTGGGCGGCTTCATCATCCTGCCTGTGACGTTGATTGCCATGGCGGGCAACCCCTTCCAGGGTACCGGCGACGTGCCGGCCGGTTTCTGGAATCCCCTCACCGATGCCGACGGTGAGCCGATCACCTTCTTCTTCCTGTTGTCCGCAGCCGGCTGGGGAGCGGGGTACTTCGGCTCGCAGCGGGTCTTGCAGCGGTTCATGGCGGTGGAGAGCGAGGAGCAGATTGCACCGAGCCGCGACCTCGGTACCGCTTGGATTCTCTTGATGTTCTCGTTCGGACTACTCCTGGGGTTGGTGGCGCTCCCCGCCCTGTCGCAAGCGAATATGCTGGCAGAAGTCACGGCGGACCCGGAGCGAGTCTTCCTCGTGGCCTCGGAAACGTTCTTCATCCCCGCGATTACCGGCCTGCTGTTGACCGCGGTGATTGCGGCGGTGATGAGCACGGCGGACTCTCAGCTCCTGCTGGCTTCCGCGGTCGCGACCGACGACCTGCCGTTTATCAAGCGGCTGATCTATGCGAAGAGATACGTGTTCGTGCTGGGCGCGTTTATCCGCGTGTGGGTGGGCCGCCTGTTGCTCGTGGTCGTCGGTGTCATCGCTGCACTGCTTTCGATATTCAACCCGGAATCGGTATCCACCTTGGTTGCTTACGCCTGGGGCGGCATGGGCGCGGCGTTTGGGCCGGTCACGTTGTTGGCGCTCTATTGGCGCCGGTTCAACTTTTGGGGCGCGTTGGCGTCCATTCTTACCGGCACGGTCGTCTCGTCCATCTGGGGATACCTCTCCGGCGGTCCCGGCGGGCTATGGGATATTCAGCCCGCCACGCCCGGCTTCCTGCTCGCGCTCCCGGTGGCTGTCGCGGTCACGCTTCTGACGGCCAAGCCGTCCGAGGAGGTCGTGGAGTTGTTTGACCGGTCAATGGCCGGGGGCGACCCGGCCTGAGGCGGAAGCCGTCCTCACCCCGGCCCTCCCCCAGGGGGAGAGGGGGCTAGTCCCCTATGGCCCCCTCGCTTTCGCAGGAGGACGGGGTTACGGCGCACTGTAGCCGTCGGTGGCTAGGATTCCAGTAGCTCGCGGGCGGCCGTGGCGATCTTGTCGGCGCTAATCAGGGCGACTTGCTCCAGCGCCTCGGAGCAGGGGATCGGCACGTCCTCCGATGTCACGCGCATGACCGGCGCGTCCAGATAGTCGAACCCCTGCTCCATGATCCGCGCCATCACCTCGGCGGCAAAGCCGCAGTTGCGATAGCCATCGTTGGCGACGATCACGCGGTGGGTCTTGGCGACCGACTCGATGATCGTGTCCATATCGAGCGGGACCAGGGTCCGCAGGTCAATGACCTCGGCCGCGATGCCCTCGGTGGCCAATGTCTCGGCGGCCTCGATGGCCATCTGCGCCGACAGACCGCTGGCGACAATTGTCAGATCGTCGCCGGTCCGGCGGACGGCGGCCTGGCCGAAGGGGACGAGGTACTCCTCCTCCGGCACCGGGCCGGTCGCGGCGTAGAGCAGGCGCTTCTCGAAGCAGACGACCGGGTTGCCGTCGCGGATGGCGCTCTTGAGCAGGCCCTTGGCGTCGTAGGGCGTGCTGGGCATGATGACCTTCAGGCCCGGAATATGCGCGACCCACGCTTCGAGGCTCTGCGAATGCTGCGCGGCCAGGCCGATGCCGGTCATCACGACGCCGCGTAGCACCATCGGCACCGACGCCTGACCACCGGTCATGTAGCGGAGCTTGGCGGCGTGGTTGGCGAGTTGGTCCATCGTCAGGGACAGGAAATCCATCACCTGAATCTCGACGACCGGGTGGGCGCCGGCGATGGCCGCGCCGACGCCTACACCGGTGTAGCCCGGCTCGGCAATCGGCATCTCGCGGATGCGCTCTTCGCCGAAACGCTCCAGCAGGCCGCCGGTGACACCGAATAGGCCGCCGATGTTGCCGATATCCTCGCCCATGATGAAGACGGTCGGATCGCGCGCCATCTCCTCGTGCAGGGCCTCGTTGAGCGCTTCGACCATGTTGATCTGGCGGACGGCGGACTCCGGCGCCGGGTGGCCCGGCTCGCTGTAGCTCTCCGTCTCGGACGGCAAGAACACGTCGGTCAGGGCTTCCTCCGGTGCCGGATACGGGCTGGCGACGGCGAAATCGGCCGCTTCTTGGGCGAGGTCGGCTTCCGTCTCACGCAGCGCATCCAACTCGGCAGCCGTGAATACGCCAGCGTCCAACAGCTTGGCGCTGAGAATCTCGATGGGATCGCGGCTCTTCCAGAAGGCCACTTCGTCGGCCGCGCGGGGGTCTTTCGTCGCAAAGGCGGAGTGGGTGTGGAAGCGATAGGTCTTGGCCTCGATCAGCGTGGGGCCGCCGCCGGATCGGGCGCGGTCAATTGCTTCTTGGGCCGCTGCGTGCATGGCGAGGCCGTCTTGACCGTCCACAATGACGCTGGGCAGCCCGAAGCCCTGGGCGCGGGTGGCTACGTCCGGCACGGAGAGTGTGGATTGGATTGAAGTGGATAAGGCCCACTGGTTGTTCTCGCAGATGAAGACGACCGGCAGCTTGGAGACGGCGGCGATGTTGAGCGCCTCCAGCACGACGCCTTGGCTAGCGGCACCGTCGCCGAAAAAGCTGATGCCGACGCGGTCCTCACCCTTCAGGCGGGCCGCGAGCGCCGCGCCGGTGGTGATCGGCGCATTGGCGCCGACTACGGCATCGGCGCCCAGCATCCCGAGGGCCAGGCAGGCCACGTGCATCGAGCCGCCCTTGCCCTTGCAGTAGCCATCGCCGCGACCGAGTAGCTCCGCCATCATCGGCTTGGGATCGAGGCCCATCGCCAGGCTATGCCCGTGACCACGGTGCGTGCTGGCCAAGAAGTCATCGGAATCCATCGCGGCCCGCGTGCCGGCGGCGACCGCCTCCATGCCGATGTAGAGGTGGGCGGTGCCGCGGATGTGGCCCTTGTTGAAGAGGTCCAGCACCGTCTCCTCGAAGTAGCGGATGCGCCACATCAAGGCATACATCTCGCGGAGCTGGTCCGTGCTCAGGTCCGTGCTCAAGTCGGTGTCCAAGTGGGTCTGCGGTGCGGTTGCGATAGCCATACTCATCCCCTTTTCTTGCTACTTCCTCGCCCCCATATGGCCCCCCGCCCGGCAGGGGGACGGCTCATCCCCTCCCCTGTCGCAACGGGGGAGGGGAGGGTGGGGGTGAGCTACTTCGCCATGTGTCCGCCGTCAACGACGAGGGTGGCGCCAGTGACCATGCTGGCGGCGGCGGAGGCCAAGAACACCACCGGGCCGACGATCTCCGGCGGCTCGCCGAGGCGGCCGAGCGGGATGTTCGACAGGTAGTAGGCCCGGACCTCGGGATTCTGCATGTTGCGCTGGATGAGCGGCGTGTTGAAGTGCGTCGGTGAGATGCAGTTGACCAGGATGTTGTGTGGCGCCCATTCGAGCGCAAGGCACTTCGACATCGCCACCAGGCCGCCTTTGGCGGCCGAGTAGTTGGCATTGCCGCTCGTCACGCCGACGTGCGCGCCGATGGAGGCGATGTTGATGATGCGCCCGCCCTGCCCCCGCGCGATCATGGCACGCCCGACTATCTGGGCGCAGAGGAAGGCACCGGTCAGGTCTATCGCTACCACCTCGTCCCACTCCGCGTCGGTCAGCTCTACGGCCGGCGCGCGCCGCGCGATCCCGGCCGCGTTGACGAGAATATCCACGTGACCGAAGGTGTCCAATGTCCGGTCAACGAGCGCCTGCACTTGCTCACGGACACGCACATCACAGGTGATTGGGAGGGCTTGCCTGCCGGTGCTGCGGACGGCCGCGGCGACCTCCGCCAGCCCCGGCTCATTGACGTCGGCGAGCGCCACGTCGGCGCCGAACACGGCCAGCCCGCCGGCGATGGCTTCGCCCAGCCCCGAGGCCGCGCCCGTCACGATGGCGGACCGACCGGAGAGGTCGAATAACTCGCGGGTGATGTGCTCGTCAATCGTGCTGCTCACAACGACTCTCCCGCTCGCCCCGGCCCGTCTTTCCCGCTTTCGCGGGAATCTAGCGTGTGCTCCGGGTAGGGTGAAATCCCGCGTGCGTAGGCATGACTACCAACGGAGCCACTGGCGAGCGCGAACCAGTATAGCACCGCCTCCTCTCCACTCCCTGCTGCCCGTTGTCTCACCACCTACCCGCCCAATATGGACACATTGACAGGAGGGTAACGTATGCATGACGAGTCTGGCGCGCACGTCGCCCCGGCTAGGAGCAGTCGTCGCATCACGTTGGCCGACCGCGGTGGCGTAGCCACGCCGCCGGCGTTGGGGCATGACTGCCCTGGCGCCACGCCCTTGCCCACAGTGCCGGAGCATGACTGCTCTGGCGCCATGCCCTTGCCCACGGTGCCGGAGCATGACTGCTCTGGCGCCACGCCCTTGCCCACGGTGCCGGAGCATGACCGCCCCGGTGCCATGCCCTTGCCCATAGTGCCGGGGTACGACCACCCCGGTGCTCGCCATGCCACCGCCCCGGCCCACGACTACCTCCACGTCATGCACCCGGCACCGCCGGGCTACGACCGCCCTCCTGTCACTCCCCCGACCGCGCCGCTGCTCGCTGCAGCGGCCCATCTGCTCCAGGGCCTCATTCAGCAGCTCGCGGCCGGCGGTGAAGAATCCGCCCTGCCGGCGGCCCGGCGGAGAGCTGGCGTGACCGTCCGCCAGCACCCTCGCGCCCCTCCCAGGTCGGCGATGCCAAGGAGCCGTCGTAGAGGTAGCCTTGGTGGTTGCCCTGGCCCCCCGCAGGGCGGGCTGACTAGGGGAGGTACAGGTTAAGCCGTCGGGGCGCAACATGTTGCACCCGTCCCCCCGCAATGCGGGGGGTACCATCGGGGGGCTACTCACTCGCCCAACGGGAGGTATTGCGTGTCGGGACACGATTCATCGTGCCCCGCCGCTCGCCATTCCGGCGGCAGCCGCTATCCTGACCATCCCTGCATCCTGAAAATCCTGATGCAGACAAAAAACCTACCCCTGTGAGCGCAGGGTGGGCAACCAGAAGGGGGCCGGAGGGGGTTCCCCTAATCCAAGCCCAGGCAGGCCAGCGAGTCCCGTTCGACGATTGCCTGAAGCTCTTCCGTGGGCACGCGGGGGAGTGCGGTGCCGGCGAGGATGTCGTTGACGTGGGGGATGGCGTCAATCGTCTCCTGCGGTGTTGCCACCGGGAAGTCGGAGCCGAATAGCAGTTTCGGCAGGACCGCCCACTCGGTCGCCAGCCGCATACAGGTGTAGTAGGACCAGGGGCGGTAGTGCTGGGCCGAGATGTCGGCGTAGACGTGCGGGTGCTTGCGGATCACCGTGATGCAGTCGGTCTGCCAGGGGTGTCCCATGTGCGCCATGATAATCCGCAACTCCGGAAAGTGCATGGCAACGCGATCAATGTGCCGCGGGTGGGCGTAGTCGAGGTCGGCAAAACGCACTGGCGAGGTGCCCTGGTGGAACAGGATCGGCAGCCGTAGCTCCTGCGCGCGGGCGTAGAGCCGGAACGCCTCGTCGCTGAGAGGATCGAAGTTCTGGTAGTTCGGCCCGAGCTTGATGCCGCGCAGCCCGAGGTCGCCGGTCGCGCGATCCAACTCGTCGTCCATGGCCGGGTCGCGCGGATGCACCGACAGGAAGCCGATCAGCTTGTCGGGATAGGCGCGCACGAGCGCGGCGGTGTTGTCGTTCACGGCGCGGGCCGGCGCCTCGAACACGGAGCCGGTCAGGTGGGCACTCAACGGGTCCGGATCACCGGGCGGCGGCGACGCGATGTTGAAGACGATGGCCTGGTCCACGACGGCCATCGCGGCCAGGTAGTCGTCCCAGGTTACGCCGGCCGGGTCCGGGCGGTCCGGGCGCATGGGCGCGCGGTCGGAAGTGGACACGACTGCCGTAGCCGACGCCGTTCGCCGGCGCGGCGCGTGGGTGTGTACATCAACGATCATGGCTGGGCCCTACGGACAGCCCCCTATGGTCCCCCCGCAGCGCCGGGGGACGGCGCGGGATAGCTACGGGTGGCTTGCTGGCGTAGCCAGTGGTCGGCGAGGGTGAGCGCAGTCATGGCCTCGACCATCGGGACGGCGCGGGGCAGGACGCACGGGTCGTGCCGCCCGCGCCCGCGCAGCGTGGTGGGGTTTCCACCCACGTCCACCGTTTCCTGCTCCTTGAGAATGGTGGCCGTCGGCTTGAAGGCCACGCGGAAGATGATCGGCTCCCCGTTCGAGATGCCGCCCTGGATGCCGCCGGAGTAGTTCGTGCGGGTGCGGATGGTACCGGCATCGCTGTAGAACGGGTCGTTGTGGGTCGAGCCGGTCATGTGTACGCCGGCGAACCCGGAGCCGATCTCGAAGCCCTTGGCGGCCGGTAGCGACAGCATCGCCTTGGCGAGGTCGGCTTCGAGCTTGTCGAACACCGGCTCGCCCAAGCCGACCGGCACGTTACGCGCGACACACTCGACTACTCCACCCAGAGAGTCGCCGTCCTTGCGGGCTGCGTCAATCCGCGCGATCATGCGCGCGGCGCAGGCGGCGTCCGGGCAGCGGGCGATGTTGTCCTCCACGTCATCGAGCGTTACCGTACTCGGGTCCACGTCGGCAACGAGGTCGTGAACCTGCTTGACGTAGGCAACGATGTCTATGCCGCCGGCGTCGTGCAGAATGCGCTTCGCAATGGCGCCGGCCGCTACCCGGCCGACGGTTTCGCGGGCGGAGGCCCGGCCGCCACCCATCCAGTCACGGATGCCGTACTTGGCCTGATAGGTGTAGTCGGCGTGCGAGGGACGATACTTGACGCGGACTTCCGCGTAGTCTTTGGGCCGGGCGTCCTTGTTCTTGACCATCAGGGAGATGGGGGTACCGAGCGTGTGCCCCTCGAACACGCCGGAGAGGATTTCGACCCGATCTTCTTCTTTGCGCTGGGTGGTGATGCGGCTCTGTCCGGGGCGGCGGCGGTCAAGCTCGCGCTGGATGGTGGCAGCGTCAAGAGCGATACGGGGCGGGCAGCCGTCCACGACAACGCCCACGCCGCCGCCATGCGACTCGCCCCAGGTCGTGATCCGAAACAGCGCACCGAATGTACTCGCCATCGCTGCACCATACCACACGCCGGCGGCGCACTCGCCCCCTATGGTCCCCTCGCCGCAGCGGGGAGACGTGGGGTGCCGCGGTGGATGAAATGACGCGGATAGAATCGGGCGGCCGGGCCAGGGTCTATACTTGATGGTGGACGTCAGCGTTTTTGCCTGCCGCGAGGAGTAACGGGGCATGTTACGTACTATGTTCGCGCTGGGACTGGTTTTTGTTGCCTTTCTCATCATGTATGGCGCGATTATTGTCATCTTCCTGATGGGTCCGGGTGTCCTGGATGAGCTGCTGGGTGGGCGCGGCTCCGTCATCGCGGCGTTCGTAGCCTTTGGCATCGCCATCTTGATTACCCGGCGCGTGATGCAGTGGTCCGACCGGCTACTCTCCGGGGAGGACGACGCCCAAGCGCTCCTTGACCGGATGAAGCCGCCGCCCATGGAAGAGGACCACGTGGCGACGCAGGCCCAAGTGGCGCGGAACAAGCGCTGGGCGTATCTGCGCCGCACGCGGCAGTTCGATAAGCTCGCCGCCCTGGAAGCCGAGGAGGCGGAGCGCACCAAGGAGGCGCAAGCCGCAGACGGGGAGCCGGAGGCCAGTGAGCCGTCAGCCGAGCGGCGGCAGTAGCCCGGCGTCCGCGCGTTCCCACGCTGCCTCCGTAAGCGCCCACAGCCCGCCGCCAACGAGTGACTGACCGCCGAGGGCCACCGGCACCCGCGCGGCGCGTGCGGCGGCGGTGAACGAGCGCAGCTCCGGGTGACGGATCCGCTCGACGCAGCCCAGGTCGGAGTAGAAGCGGTCGGCCGTTGATAGGTCCCAACCCATGTGTCGGAAGATGGGGCGGGTATCCATAAACACCGCGTCCGATCCCAGGTCCGCGAGCGCCGCGAAGAATCGCCCAGCGCCAACCTGCTCCAGGAACATGCCGAGCAGAGAGCGTACCTCCCCCCGACGGTCACGCCCGGACGCCTGCATCCCGCGCTCCTCGGCATAGATGCGGAGCCGACAGGCGAGGTCCTGGCGCAGGCTGCCAAAGACGTTGTTGCTCACGCGGCCGACCAGACAGACCTCGGCACCGGGGTGGACCAGGGGGGGCATCAGGGCGGCGAGGTGACGCGGCAGGTCGGCACCGCCGAGGCATTGGTCCGTGGGTCGCGCTTCATCCTCTGGGCATGGGGGGCCGGATTCCCGCGAGAGCGGGAATGACGGGGGAGGCGGCGATAACGAGGATGGGCGGGAGTCCGGCCAGCTTGCTTGTCCCCAGGGAATCGCTTGCAGGGCGGCTCGCGCGTGGGGATAGGTGCCGTGATGCAGGTTCAGAATGGCAACATCGGCCGGGGTGTCAATATCGAAGAGTGAGCCGGCGGACGGCGGGAGGTCCTCGCGGGTCAGGCCGGCCTGCCGCTGCAACAGGACGGCCAGTTGGTTGTCGCGGCGGGGCGGGAGGTCAATGTGGCGGATGGCAGAGGCCGGGTTCCAGCCGAGAAAGTCGGCGGACCAGAAGTTGTTGGCGCTGACCACGCCGGTGCCGGTTCCCGGTCCGGCGGCCGGCTGCGCCAGTAGCGTGTCGCACAGGTGCGTCAGCGTGTGCGGGGAGAGCAGCGGCGCGGCGCCGGCGCCGAAGTAGACGGCGTGGCGGATGGAGAAACGCTCGATGACGCTGGCTAATCGCCGGCCGAAGTGAAACGGCTCGGCCGCGGCGTCGAGGTCAACATGCACCGGCGTAGTGGCCGGTGACTCGCGGCTCGTGCGGCGCAGGCGTTCGGCGCCGTCACCGTCGGCTACCACCGCCACGACTCGTCCGATCCGGTCGCAGGCTTGGGCGAGGGACACCAAGTCGAGCGCCGCGGCCTGGCGGATGCCGGCGACGGCCCGCTCCACCGGAGAAGGGCCGGGTGGGCCGATAAAAGTGATGAGGTCTACCTGGGCAGCGGAGACGGTCACGCGCGACAACCCTTGGCTGATAGCTAGTGGCTGGTCAGCGAGTTGAGCAGCTCGATGGCCGCGCGGATGTCGGCCGCCTGCTGCGGTCCGCTGATTTCGCGCTCGATGGTGATGGCGCCCCGGTAGTCCAGCGCCTGGAGCTTGGCGATCAGCACCGGGAAGTTGACCCGGCCTTGGCCCAAGGGCTGCTCGTGGCCGAGCGCCCGGCCCGTTGTGGGATAATCGCCGTCCTTGGCGTGGACGCCCTTGATGAGCGTGCCGAACTGATCCACCGCGTCGAGCGGGTTGGCCTTGCCATACAGGAGCAGATTGGCCGGATCGAGGTTGATGCCGAGGTTGTCGGTGCCGATGTCGTCGAACGTGCGGAGCAGCGTCGTCGGCGTCTCCTGGCCGGTCTCGAACCACAGCTCAATGCCGTGATCGGCGCAGGTGTGCGCGAGCCGCGAGAGCGCGTCTACGGTGCCCGGATAGCGGGGATCGTTCGGGTCCTCGGGGATGAAACCCATGTGCCCGGTGAGCGAGGGAGCGCCGATCCACTCAGCAAAGGCCGCCGCCTGCTGGAGCGCGGCCAGCCGCTCCGCGCGGGTCTCCGGCGGGACCAGGCCCAGCGTCAGCGGCCCTTCGTAGAAGTTCCACACCCGCCGGCCGGGGGCGTGTGCCCAATGCGTCGTGACGGCGACGTGGTGCTGCTCGGCGGCGGCCCGCACCTGGTCCGCCATGGCGTGTGTATACAGCGCCGGGTCGTCGGTGGTGAGCTGGCAGGTGGGCAAGTCGAAGGCGGCCACGCGCCGGAGGGCCGCATCGGCATCGTCTTGCAGGCGGGTGATGATGCCCAGCGCGAATGGCGCGTACTGATTGCTGGCGGTGCTCACGGCGGTACCTCCGGTGCGGTGCGGCTGTGCCGGCTATGCCGGTGGTTGCTCGGCATTGTACCCGAATCCCCTGACAGGGGCGGGTATTTATATGGATGGACAGGATGGGGTGCGGGCCTCACCCCCTGGCCCCCTCTCCATCGCAGAGCGATAGAGAGGGGGAGTGGATTCCCGCGAAAGCGGGAATGACCAACTGCAAAGGTCTCCTTGTGCGGGTGAGTGGCCCCCCCTATGGTCCCCCCGCTGCGGCGGGGGGACGGGGATTCCCGTGTGAGGGGAGAGGGGCTTACCCTAACTCGGCCAGTAGCTCACGCACGTAGGCCAGACTACGGGCGTCGCTGGTGAGTTGGTCGCCGTCTCGTGCGCCTTCGACGGCCAAATACCCGTCAAAGCCGGCGTCGTGCATGGCCGTGATGGCGAAGCGGTAGTCAATATCGCCGTCGGGCAGGGGCACCCGCAGGAAGATACTGTGCCGTAGCTCGGGAATGTGTACGCGGACCAGGTTCTTGCAATGCATATACATGGCCCGCGGGGCCAGCGCGACGATAGCCGCCTCCGTTGTCTCCTCCGGGGTCTCGTAGGTCCAGTAGACGTTGCCCAGATCGGGGTTGGCCCCGACATTGGGACGGTCAATCAGGTCCAGCAAGTGGAGCGCCGCCCAGCTACAGTCGGCTATCGAGTGCTGATGGACTTCGATGGAGATGCGGATGCCCTCGTCGGCGGCGAGGTCGGCAACCTCACGGAAGCCGTCGGCCGTCCGCTCGAAATCGCTGGTGCTGGCCAGGCGGCTGGAGCCTTGCGAGACCGGGTCGCCGACGAAACTGCCCGGCCCGCCCGGATCGCGTGGCGGCGTCGTGACCGTGGCGTTGAGTATGTCGGCGCCGATCTCGGCGGCAAAGCGCACTGCGTTCTCCAGCCGCTCCCGGTTCGCCGCCGCCACGCGGGGATCGTGCAGGCCGCCGCCGCCGCGCACTGCCGCGCAGGGCAAGTCCAGGGCACGCAGCACCCGCCGTAAGTCCTCGCGCTGGGCGGTAGTGTAGCTCTCGGCGAGCGCCGCCGGCAGCTCGATGCCATCGAAGCCGGTGGCTTTGACCTTGGCCAGATAGGCCCGGGCCAGAGCCGCCTCGCTCGCTGGCGGGAATTCCCCACCCTGGTAGGGGTAGAAGACGCTGCGACGGTAGGCATAGCAGACCTTCATCACGCTGGGACCTCCCTCGTGTAGCCG
>JAJDZR010000112.1 GCA_022824545.1 Chloroflexota bacterium | reverse complement strand
TTCTGAGCGCCACCATCGTTGATACCCTACCGAATCCGCCCACTCCAGTTGCAGATAATTTGTGGGCCAGTTATCATTGCAAAACACACTGCGACAAGCTGCTGCAAGACAAGTATCTTTCTGAACAACCAGATCCAAATCTGGGTGTAGAGCGATATGTCCCAACATCTCGTGGCGACGAGTTGCTGAACAACTTAGCGCACAGGCTAGGCAAACACATGTTTAGAGCTGCATTCATAGACGGAACACTGATTGCCAGTATGATCTTATTTAGCCGATATAGATTAAAACAAGGAGATTTTCAGCTCCCGCACGGCAATTACTCACGAGACCGTGATATTGATGGAAACCATTTCCCTGCTTGCAACGATAAGGGTGATAATCCATGCAGTGTAGAATATGTGATATTTCTCGCTAGAGATGTCTTCAACAACGAGAATCGTGAGGCATTGAAACAGATGGTGGGCTCTGATTTGGAAGTGTATAATGGAGTGGCTGGGATATATCACGTCCATGAAGAGGATAGCACTATTCACTTGTGGCTAGGCGATGAAATCGGTATTCGCCGTTTTGGCCTTCACTATGATACAAGTCCTGATCCAGATAGAGGGCCTGGTTCCGGCAATTGGATCACTACCAAATATAGTAAGCCGTATCATCCACCGTCGAGGCTGGACAGTAGCTCCGATAGCGACAACGCGAAGTGGAAGGATACACAACGGAAGATCATGGCACATTACTACCCCAATGGCAGGTTGGACTTACGTGGGCCATCCTATGCAGAGCGGGAACTGGCTACTATTGTCACACGTGAGGCTTCGTTACCATCACGTGATTGGGTCATTCGACTCAAGGTAGATCAGAAGGAATATCAGAAAGTCACGATGCTGCACCGAGAAGGAGGCAGCAATGGCTGAGACAAACTTCGCCGATACGACCGTCTGGACGGGGGATAATCTGGATATTCTGCGGGGCCTGGATTGCGGCTTGCGCCGCAATGACGGGCGGGCGGCGGGGATGGTGCGGGCAACCACAAGGGTTGCCCCTACGGTGGCTGTGGACGGCCCCCCTATGGTCCCCCCGCTGCGCAGGGGGACGTGGATTCCCGCGTGCGCGGGAATGACGGACGAGACGATGGGAATGACCAAGACATTGCAATATAGGCTAATGCCTGGACTGGAGGAGACGGCTTATGTTCGTTGATGTGCTGATGCTGGTGATCGGGATTGCGCTGCTGACGGGCGGGGGGCAGCTGTTTGTCACCGGCTCGGCGCGGGTGGCGCAGGCGTTCGGCATCTCGCCTATCGTGGTCGGCGTCATCGTGATCGGCTTCGGCACCTCGGCGCCGGAGATGGTGGCGAGCGTGCTGGCGGCCGTGCAGGGGCGCTCCGGGGTGGCGTTCGGCAACCTGGTTGGCAGCAATATCTCCAATATCGGCCTGGTGCTGGGCGCGGCGGCGATGGTGCAGCCGGCCATCGTCAACGTGACCATCGTGCGGCGGGAGGCGCTGATCTCGACGGTCGCGGCGCTGCTCTTCATCGGCCTGGCGTTGAACGGGAGTCTCGATGCGCTTGAAGGTGGCGTGCTCCTCGTGGTCTTCATCGTGGCGATGGGCTGGCTGCTGTGGCTGGCGTTGCGGGAGCGGCAGGACACGGCCATCATGGCCGAGGAGGTGGAGGGGCTGGTCGGCACGCAAACCGGCGGCGGCGCCAAGCTGCGCGAGGGACTACGGGCGCTCGTCGGACTGGGCCTCGTCTTGCTCGGCGCGGAGCTGACGGTGCGTGGGGCGGTGTCGCTGGCGCTGGCGGCCGGGGTGGACGAGGGGTTCGTCGGCCTGACCGTCGTGGGGATCGGCACGTCGCTGCCCGAACTGGTGACGGGGATCATCGCGGCCGTGCGGCGGGAAACCGATCTGGTCGTCGGCAACGTCCTCGGCTCGAACGTCTTCAACCTGCTCTTGATCGGTGGCGCCGTCGGCTTGATAACGAGCGATCCGCTGCCGGCGGCGGTGGTGAATCCGGGCCTGCCGGTGCTGGCTATCGGCAGCCTGGGGCTGCTGCTCTTCTTGCGGACGGGCTTCAAGCTCCGGCGCTTGGAAGCCGGGCTGTTGCTCGTGGGGTACGCCGTCTACATCGGCCTGCTCGGCCTCCAGCTTTGACCGCGCCGATGGGGTGTCACGCGGAGCCGGCGGCCGACATCGCCAGGGCAAACGCGCCGGCCAATCCCGCCTCGTCGCCAAAGTGCGGCTTCACGACATAGTTGCTGACGTCCGCATCCACCTGCGGCCGCGCGATATAGGAGCGGAGCTGGTCCCGCAAGGCGGCGTGGACACGGGGGAGCAGGTGCTCCTGTTGCAGCACGCCACCGCCGAGCACAATGCGTTGCGGCGAGAGCACGAGGATGTGCTGCGCCAGGCCGGCGGCCAGATAGTGCGCCTCAAGCTCCCAGACCGGGTCATCGGGCGCGAGATCGTCCGCCGGCCGGCCGGCGCGGGCGGCGAGCGCCCCGCCGGCGGCCATGCCTTCCATGCAATCGCCGTGGAAGGGGCAAATCCCGGCGAACTCGTCGCGGTTGCCGGCAGCATCGCGGGCACGGGGGACGGCGATGTGGCCCATTTCGGGATGGAGCAGGCCATGGAGCGGTGTGCCGCCGATGACGACTCCGCCGCCGATCCCGGTGCCGACGGTGACATAGAGCGTCGGATCGTAGCCTTGCGCGGCGCCCCAGCGGTATTCGGCGAGGGCGGCGCCATTGACATCGGTATCCACGGCTACCGGCAGGTCCAGCCCGTCCGTGATCGCGGGGACGACCGGCGCGCCGCTCCATCCGGGCTTCGGTGTCGGCAGCATGTACCCGTACCGCAGTGATTGCCGGTCCAGCTCAATCGGCCCAAAGGTAGCGATGCCGATGGCGGTGAGGGGCTGCCCCGCCTGCGCGGCGGCGTCGAGCAGGAACCGGCGCACGCGGGGGAGGGTCTCCGCGGGTGTGGTCGTCGGGATGCGGGCAGTGGCGAGGCGGTCCGATGGGCCGCCGCCAACCGCACAGACAAACTTCGTGCCGCCGCCTTCTACCGCCCCATACAGTGCCATCGTTCACCTCGCACCCCGCAAGGTATCATGTCTGGGGAGGAGCTATCAGCTATCAGCCGTCAGCCGTTAGCCGTTAGCTTGAAACGGTGGCGGGAGCCGACCAGGGGCTGATAGCTGACCGCTGAGGGCTATCTGCTCCCCCGTCGCGCAGAGGAGCGTGAATGTCTAGGGAACTCGACCATTCCTATGCCGTCATCTTGGCCGGGGGGCAAGGCACGCGGCTCTGGCCGTTGTCGCGTGCCAGCCGGCCAAAGCAGCTACTGCCGATCATCGGTGACGATAGCCTGCTGGCTCAGACGGTGGCGCGCTTGGACGGACTGGTGCCGCCGGAGCGCATCTACATCGTCACCGCGGCGGAGCATGCCGCGGAGGCTGGCGCCCAGCTACCGACGCTGCCCGCCGGCAACATCTTGGCCGAGCCGCAGCCCCGGAATACGGCCGCGGCGGTGGGTTTGGCGACGGGGGTGATCGCGGCCCACGATCCGCAGGCGACGGTCATCTCGCTGCACGCGGACCATGCGATCCAAAACCCCGATGCCTTCCGGCGGGTCTTGCGGACGGCGCTGCTGGCGGCGCAACGCGGTGACTACCTGGTCACCATCGGCATCCAGCCGGCCGGACCGGCGACCGGATACGGGTATATCCACCGCGAGCAGCGGGCGTTCAGCGTGGACGGGGCCGCCGTGTACGCGGTGGAGCGGTTTGTCGAGAAGCCCGACGCGGCCACGGCGCGGCGGTTCGTGGAATCCGGGGAGTATTTCTGGAATGCCGGCTACTTCGGGTTTCGGGCCCGCCACTTTCTGACGGCGCTCCGCACCTACATGCCGGCGTTAGCGCGCGGTGTCGAGGCCATCCAGGAGGCGTGGGGTACGGCGCAGCAGGACGCGACGCTGGCGGCCGTCTACGCCGGGCTGGAGCCGATTGCGATTGACACTGGCGTGTTCGAGCAGGCCACCAACGTCCTGATGGTGGCGGGGGAGTTCCCCTGGAGTGACGTGGGCGATTGGGCGGCGATCCAAGAGATCACGCCGGCGACCGAGGGCAGCAACACGGTGATCGGCGGCGCGGGCCGCCACATCGCGGTCGCTACCGCAGGATGTTTGATCCGCACCGGCGACCGGCTCATCGCCACGATTGGCGTAGAGGACCTGGTCATCGTGGATGCGGGTGACGCGCTGCTGGTGTGCCACCGCGACCGCACGCAGGACGTGCGCGAGGTCGTCGAGCAGTTGAAGCGCGAGGGGGGCGATGCTTATTTGTAGGGCGGACCTAACCACTGACAGGCCAAAGCCGCACGGATAGTGCCAGGTGTGGTGCGGCTTTGACCTGTCACCCGGCCCCTTCCCTGGCAGGGAAGCAACTGTGGGGGCTGCCAGGGGGTCTGGGCCCGCAGCAGCGCATTCAGGATCGTCAGCAGCTTCCGCATACAAGTCACCCGCATACAAGCCACCGGCGCCACTTTCTTCGCTTTGCCCGCCGCGCAGAGCCGGCGGTAGAACGCTCGCACGATAGGATTGCAGCGCGTGGCGGTCAGCGTCGCCATGTACAGCACGGCCCGGACCGTACGTCGCCCGCCCCAGGTGCCCCGCCATAGGGGGCTGGCCTGGAGGGCCTGGTCTAGGTCGCCATCCACGCGGGCCAACTCCCGTTGCAGCCAGCGCACGTGGGACTGGATCCGCCGCCGCACCCGGCGGAGGGGCGTCCGTGCCAACCGGTGGCGCTCGGCCGTCAGTTGCTGGATGACCTGGCGCCGGCTGCGTGAGCAGCGCGGCTAACTCTGCGGTCTGGGTATCGGGGAGTGGGCGCCCAACCTTGTGCGATCCGGGCTTGTCCAGTGGCAGCGGCCCCGGCAACTGTGCGGGCTGTGGGAACCAACGCGCGTGACGACCCCGGCTTCCCTCCGGTCTTGGTGGACCCTGGGGCAAACGGTCTGTCACGCCCGGGTAGCTACTGGTGCCTACCACCCCCTAACATACAAGAGGCCAGGGCGCCTACAAGGGACGCCCCTATGGTCCCCCTGACGGGGGTAGGGTTTTTGAAAACGGCGGGATGACACGGCATCCGACCGTGTGGCCGGCTGGGGATGGTCCCCCGCCCGG
>JAJDZR010000194.1 GCA_022824545.1 Chloroflexota bacterium | reverse complement strand
GGTTCCCTCCCCTGGAGCTTGCTCCGGGGGAGGGTTAGGGTGGGGGCTGGCCGCCCCTTTCCCTACGGCCAGCGTGATGCCGCCAGCAGCGGCGCCAGTGCCGCTGCCGCCGACTGTACCACCGCAGCCACCGGTGCGTGCCCATCCAATGCCGGTCCCAGCTCGCGGTTGAGCACACGCTCTGCCTCCGGCCAGCGGCTCGGATAGGGTGGCACCGCGCCATAGGTCCCCGTCTCGATAAAGGTCCGCAGCGCCCGTACCAGGCGCGGTGTCTCCCGCCATTGCTCCCACAACGTCCGCCCCGCCAGCGTCGCGCGCCACACGGGAAAGCCGGCGCCGTCCGCAGCGACGATCTCCTGTCCCGCATCCGTCGCCAAGGCGACCAGCGCCCGCCGCGCCGCATCCGGCTGCGCCGCCGCGCCCGTCAGCAGTAGGGCCTCCGAGCGTAGCAGGGTCGTGCGCCACACGCTGCGAGGCAGCGGATACGCCACCTGGCCGGCTTTCAGCGCCTGACCCACTGTGCGCCAAGTCGGCTCCACCATAACGATAGCACCGGCATTGCCCGGAGCCAGCCGCGGCGTCGTGCGCCACTCGGCATAGCTCTGCAGCGCGGTTACGGCAGCCGGCTCGGTGAGCGCCGTGGCCGTAGCGCCGTGCTGCCAGAGCGCGGCGTCGTTCAGCCAGAGCCACGGCAGCCAATCCGACCAGCGTGTCCCGCCCCGAAAGGGTGGTGGCCCTGGATCATTTGCCGCTGCCAACTCCTGAAACCGCGCGAGAGCGGTCTCCATCGCCGCCAGCGACCAGCGGTCGTCTCGCCAGTGGTCGGGCGGCAGCTTGAGCGCGGCCCGTTGCCAGACCGCGCTGTCGAGCAGCAACGCGACTCCGCGCCAGCGCCAGGGTAAGCCGTACAGCACTCCTTCGAGGCTCAACGCCCCGAACAGACGATGGACGAATTCGTCGCGGGTAGGCGCGTTCCTGCCGCGCAAGAGATCGGCCGTTGTTGCCAGACTACCCGTCGCCGCCAACTGCGTCACGCGGGAGTCCGGCACCGCCAGGAGGCCGGTCGCCTCGCCGCCGGCGAGTCTCGGAGCAACGTCATTGAGCCGGATCACCTCCGGCGCCAGTTGCACGGCCGGCTCCTGCTCGGCCAGCTGCGCTGCCAGCTTGGGCCAGAGCTGGCGGTCGGTGGGCTGCGTCGCCACGGCGTTGAGCGGTACCGGGGTTGGCGGGCCGCTCGGCGCCGCTTGCTCCGAGCGGATGAAGCTCCCCCACAGCGCCGCCCCCACTGCACCGCCGCCGGCAACGATGACCGCGATCCCCGCTCCGAGCAGCGCCCGCCGCCCGCGGCGGCGCGTCAGCGGCGCGAAAGCCGGCCGGTTGCTCATGCGCCGTCGGTTCCCGGTGCTGGAGATGCGCCAAGCTGCTCGATGACTGCGGCCCAGCGCGCCCGATGGTCGTCCCCCGGTGCCGCATCGGGTGGGTAGAGCGGCTCCAGCCCCAACGACAGGTAGGCACGGATGGCTGAACGCCGCCAATCGTCGGTCCGCAAGCGCGCCGACCGAAAGCCATGCTGCCGCATGTAGCGCAGCACAGCGAGCGTCACCACCCGCCCGAGGCCATGACCGCGGTGCTCCGGGAGCACACAGACCATGTGGACCAGGCCCTCATCCCGCTCGTCCGGGTGCTCGGTCCAGGCACAAGCGGAGCCAATCGCCGGCCCGGCCGTGTCGCCTACCGTGGTGAAGAACAGACCGTCGGCGCGGAATTGCGGCTGCCCGGTCAGGTACTCGACGCAGCGCTCCGCCGTCCAATCACTACCGATACCGGTATTCATAATCGCCGCCCACGCCGCCTCGTCGCCGCGGCGATAGGAGCGCAGAGCATACCCCGACGGCACGACGAGCCGGGGCAATCCGTCGAGATTGGGCCGGCGCATCATCAGCTGCTGGCGCTCGGTTGCCGGCGGCATTGTCTCCTCGGTTGGCGTTGCTTGCACAGGCGCAGCGGGCGGTTCCCTCCCCCGTCGCAACGGGGGAGAGTGAGGGTGGGGGCCAAAACGCTACCGCATCAAGGTAGCAGCCTTTATGATCGCGTCGCTACGGCGAATGTTCACGCAGCCCGCTGAAGATGCCCGCGCCAAGATGGTAGCAAGCGGCGCGCGGCTGACAGATTGGCAGGGCTGCGCTAGATTTAGGCGGACGACGATACGGTGAAGGGATAGCCGCATGGCTCGCACCGACTACGCTACGATCCTGGCCGACCTGCCGCGCGAGCGCACCCAGCTCTTGCCGGCGCTGCGGGCCATCCACGCGGCCGAATCCTATCTCTCGGCCGATGGGTTACGGGCCGTGGCCCGGCACCTCTTTATGCCGGAAAGCACCGTTTATGGCATTGCGACCAGCTACAACGAGCTGCGCCTGGAGCAGCCGCACGGCCGGGTCGTCGGTGTCTGCACCTGCCTCAGCTGTCGTCAGCACGGGGCGCACGAGCTACTGGCCGCGGCCCATCGCCTCGCCGACGAGGTCGGTGGCTGCACCGTGGTCGAGCACGAGTGTCTGTTCATCTGCGACGCCGGTCCCGTGGCCGAGATAGACGGCCGCTGCATCACTGGCGCGACGCCGGAGCGACTTCGCGCCGCCCTGTCAGCGCCGGAGCCGCCACCCCATCCCATCCGGCCGCTCTGCGACCCACAGCCGCCGGAAGTGCGCCGCGTGCTGCGCCGCTGCGGCACAGTTGATCCGCTCTCCCTGGAGTCCGCCCGCGCCGCCGGTGGCTATCAGGCCCTCGCGCGGGCGCAGGAGTTGGGACCGCAGGCGGTCATCCGGCTGCTTGACACGTCGCGCCTGCGTGGTCGCGGGGGTGCCTATTTCCCGCTGGACATCAAGCTGCAAACCGCCCGTCGCTACGCCGGCCCGCGCTACTACGTGGTGAACGCCGAAGAGGGCGAGCCGGGTGTCTCCAAAGACCGGTACCTCATGGAATACGATCCGCACCTACTCATAGAGGGGATGCAGATTGCAGCCCTCGCCCTCGAAGCCGCGCGCATCTACCTCTACATCAACGGGCAAGCCGATCTCGCGGCCGAACGAATGGAGCTTGCATTGGCGCAGGCCCAAGCAAGCGGCCTCCTGCCGATCCCGGTCGAGGTGCGGCGCGGCGCCGGCGGCTACGTGTGCGGCGAGGAGTCGGTCATCCTCAACAGCATCGAGGGCCACCGGGCCGAGCCGCGGCTGAAGCCACCCCTGCCCGTCGAGCAAGGGCTGTGGGGCCAGCCGACCGTCATCAGCAACGTCGAGACCCTGTGCAACGTGCCGCTGATCGTCCGGCACGGCCGCCTGTGGTATCGCTCCGTCGGCACCAAAGACTTCCCCGGCACCAAGGTCATCAGTCTCGGCGGCACCGTGCGCCGGCCAGGCACCTACGAGGTGCCGTTCGGCACGACCATCCGCACCATCGTCGAAGACCTCGGCGGCGGTGCCCACGAGAGCCGGCAGCTCCAGGCCGTGCTGTGTGGCGGCCCGTCGGGCGGCCTGATCCCGGCCGACCGGCTGGATATTCCCATCGCCGGTGGTCCGCTCGCCGATACCCACGCCATGCTCGGCGCCGGCGGCATGGTGGTCATTGACGACCGCCTGCCTATCATCGAGGCCGTCGAGCACCTGTCGGCCTACAACGCCCGCGAATCGTGCGGGAAGTGTACGCCCTGCCGCGAAGGTATGGCCCACATGACCCGCCTCATCGGCGCGGTCCGCCGCGGCACCGCCGACGCGACGGCGCGTGCCCAGTTGGATGCCCTCCCCGAAGTCATCACCGCGGCCTCGCTCTGCGGCCTCGGCCAAGCCGCCCCCATGCCCTACCTCAGCCTCCGCCGCAGCTTCCCGAACGAGCTAGGACCGCGTTAGACCCCGCTGGCATTCCCCCGTCATACTCGGCCCCCGCCTCGTCATTGCGGTGAAAACCGCAATCCACCTGCCGCGTCTTACCGCCTACAGTGGAATGCGCTTGATCTCGTCAAGCCATTCCTTGAGTTCTGCAAGCTCCTTCGTTTTCGCTTCAAGTCCCCATCCGACAGTTGCCAGGACTGCCTCGGTTGCTGAAGGGTAATCGTCGGGCCTCGCCCTCACCAGCAACTCGATTTTCTCTCGGATTTCCCCGTCAAGGGGAATGGTCACACGGCTCACTGGTGCAGCCTGGGACACGCTCCCATTGTTACTAGGAGCAGTTCCCTTGCCCTGCCATTCCAGTAGACCGTAAAGGTACACCACTCGGCCTGTCTCTGGGTACGGGCCTCGTTGGCGGTAGAAAATGTGCTCGCTCGGCGGCTTTTTAGGCTGGTACCGCGTGATTATGGAAGCCATTGTCCCTGCGAGAGATTGGATCTGTTTCTTACGAGACTTCGCCCGGCTAGTAGTATAATAACCGCGGTCCAGCGCTATCTCAGCAATCATCTCGGCTGGGAGGTCTCGCTGCTCCTCCCTCAATACCTGCGCTGCCACATCCTCAAACCTCATGTTTCACCTCCTAGTAGGACTGCGATAGGTTAAGCTGCCCCGATGACCTACCTCAGCCTCCGCCGCAGCTTCCCCGACCAGTTGGAGTCTCGGTAGTAAAGTGCTGCGGCGTCCTACAGTGGAATGCGCTTGATCTCGTCGAGCCATTCCTTAAGTTCTGCAAGTTCCTTCGCTTTCGCTTCAAGCCCCCATCCGACAGCTGCCAGAACGGCGTCGCTTGCTGAGGGGTACTTGCCAGACCTCACCAGTAACTCGATATTCTCCCGGATTTTCTCATCAAGGGGAATAGTCACGCGACTCGCTGGAGCAGTCTGAGGTACGCTACCATGGTTACGAGGAGCAGGACCATTGGGTTGCCATTCCATGAGACCGTATAGGTAAACCTTGTGGCCTGTCCTGGGGTGCTGGCCTTTTTCGCGGTAGAATATGTGGTCGCTCGGCGGTCGGTTAGGCTGGATCTGTGTGTGCCATCGCTGTAGCGACGATCCGAGAGATTGGATCTGCTCCTTACGAGACGCCGCCTTGCTAGTACACCAACCGCGGTCCAGTATTATCCCAGCGATCACGTCGGCCGGGAGGGCTCGCTGTTCCTCCTTCAACGCCAGTACTGCCGCATCACGCACAGATTTCATCTCGCCCTCCTGACACAAAGATAATTATCTTATAGACAGATGTGTCCATAATGTCAAGTCGACTGGAAATGGAGTTCCAAAAAATAAATAAAATATATTTCAGCCATGGCTGGGAGTGCCGACAGCGCGACTCACCTACCGGGACAGCAGTCACGGCAACGTCCTGGTCACCCGTCCGGCGTGTTGTGCGATCTCAGCCCACCCGCGCCCGGTGCAGCGAGGCCGCCCCGGGCAGGTCGTCCATGAGCGCCGGTTCGATCCCCACAATCCCCTCGCGCACCAAGATCAGCCGCTCGCCATGCATGAGGAAGATCGCCGGCGCTTCCTCCATGAGCAGATGCTGCGCGGTGTGGTACAGGCGCAGCCGCTCCTCTTCCGTCGGGGCCTCTTCCGCGGCCCGCCAGAGCCGGTCGAACACCTGGTTTGACCAGCCGGTGCGGTTGGCCAGCTTCCCCTCGCCGAATGTCAGCCAGAACCACGCCTCCGGGTCGGGGTACGTGCTAGTCCAGCCGCTCAACGCCAGTTCGAAGTCTTTCGTCTCCAGCGCGTGCGCGTACCGCAGCGGGTCGAGCGGATCGAGCCTGATCCAGATACCGAGCGCATAGGCCAGCTGGTCCCGAATGGCGAACGCCAGCCGCGTCGGCTGCGGCAGCGCCGGGTAGCGGAGCGTGAACCGCGGCAGATCATTGCCGCCAAAGCCGGCGCTCCACGGTACGTTCCAGTCCGCGGCTTCCAGCATCAGCCGCGCGGTGGTCGCGTTGGCCTCGCGCCCCACTCCCGCGCCGGGATTGTGCCCCGGCACGCCCGGCGGCAGCAGACTGTAGGCCGGCTGCCCCACCCCGCCGCGCGCGTTCCGAATGATCGCCCGGCGATCCAACGCATACGACAGCGCCCGCCGTACCTCGATCGTATCGAACGGCTCCCTGGTGACGTTCAGACTGAGCCACGTCGTCTGCGGCAGCGGCTGGCGCAGCACGCGCCCGCCCGCTGGCCTGTTGGCGAGGACCTCGGCCACCCGCTCCGGCGGCACCACGACGATGTCCCGACGACCGGCACGGAAGCGAGTCAGCGCGTCTTCACCGTTCGCCGGCAGTGCGCTATACGGCAGGTGAATCTCTAGCGCGACCGCCGGTGGTCCGCCCCAATAGTATGGATTCGGTTCGAGACGCAAGACCTCGCCCGGATGCCAGGCGGTGAGCCGGAAGGGGCCGTTCCCGACGTGCAGCGGGTTCTCGGCCGTCCCCGCCGCCCGCTCGCCGCGCGGCGTCGGTACATCGCCGCGGTAGGGGACGGCGCCCGGCAGCGCGGCGATCATCGGCAGGTGAGGCGCCGGATTTTCCGTTGTCACCTGCAACGTGCGGTCGTCGAGTGCTTGAACACCCACGGCCGCCGGATTGACGATGAGGTTGACGCGAAAGAAGCGGGCATTTTCTATGACTTGGAACGGCCGGCTCAGTTCGTCGGGAATCTCCCGCGTCATCATGCGGAGCCAGCCGTCGCGGACCTGCGCCGCCGTGACCGGTTCCCCGTCGCTCCACCGCGCGTTGGCCCGCAGCGTGAAGGTCCAGACCGTATTATCGTCGTTGCTCTGCACGCGCTCGGCCAGAGCCGGTTGCGGCCGCAGCTCCGTATCGAACCGCAGCAGCGGCTCGTAGAGCTGGCGCACGACGGCGGTCTCGGCCGGCCCCACCGCCCGCTGCGGATCGAGCGTGTGCGGCTCCGCCGCCAGCTCCAGGCGCAGCACCGGCAGCGGCGCTGCCGGTGCTGCCGCCGTCGAGCCGGCCGCCAACGCCGCCGGCGCCGGCAGCAGTATGCTCACCAGCGCCACGATGACGCCGAGGTGCAGCCACCAATGCACCACCGGCCGGCGGCGCGCTGCTCGGCGAATGCGCTTCTTGTGTGCGAGCGGCATCCTAGTGCCAACCATCACTGCTAGTATAGAGCCATGTTGCTGTGGTGGTGCTTGGAATCACGGATACATTTCCTGAAAAGGATAGGCTTTCGTGACATAGCCCTCCCTCTCCCAGTGGGAGAGGGGTTGATGGTGAGGGAGAAAGTCCCCTCGCCGCGCGGACTCCCCTTCCCTTCAGGGAAGGGGCCGGGGGTTAGGTACTCCCTCCGCTTACTCGTCGCGTTGCTGGCAACCGTGTTGGCGAGTCTCGGTCCGGCGCCGCCCGCCCTGCACGCCGAGAGCGGCGCCCCGGCCGGTACCGCATCGGCGTCAGTGTGGCCGCAGGTCGTGAAAGCACCGGATCGAGCCGCGTTGTGGCTCATCGGGACGGACGGGCAGCGGCGCTGGCTTGCCGACCGGCAGAGCCTCCATGCACAGGGGCTAAATACCGACGATGTGGTGCTCGTCAGCCCGTCCTGGTTGCGGCAGTGGCCGGTCGGGCCGGCGCTGCTGGTCGGCCCGATCTGGCAGGACCGGCAATCGGGTCGCGTCTACCTTGTCGCTGACGGGCGGCGGCGCTGGATTCCGGACCTCTTGACCTTTAGCCGGCTAGGCTTGGCCTGGTCCCAGGTACGCCCAGCCACGTCCACGGAGCTACAGGGTGTGCCGGTCGGCCCCGCCCTGCCCTGGATTGTCACCGGCTGGGCCTCACCGTCCGAAACCGCCGGGCCATTGCCCTACCTCGGCGCGGCGCCGCATCGCTTTGCGCCGGAGCCGGAACCGGAAGCGCGCACCGTTGATCCTCGGTTCCTCCCGGCGCTGGAGCTGATGCGCTCCTTTGCGCCCACCAGCCGGTGGCCCGACTTTCTGGAGCGCGCGGGCGTGTCGCTGATCGTCGAAGAGGACGATCGGTCCCTCCTGCCCCAGTACAGCGATCTGAATAACGTCATCGCCTTTGGCGCCGGATTTGTCGAGGGCGAGTCGGACGATAGCCTCGCCGCGGCCCTGATTAAGCAGACCGTCCACGCCATCTTTTTTCACCGCTACTGGCACGAGATCAGCGGGCGCTCCTGTATCCGCGAGCAGGCGATTGCCTTCGGCTGGGAGGCGATCTTCTGGGCAAGCCGGCATGGACTGGCGGGCCAGCCCGGCGAGACGACGGCGCTGGCCGACCTGCACAACCTGACGCTGGAATGGGCACTCGACGACCGGCTCGACGGCGCCTTGCTGGCGCACTTTGGCTATCAGGTCAACTGCTACTTCCCCGGCGCCTTCCAGTCCATTGACGAAGAAGGCTCCGACTACGGCACGCTGTACTAGCGAGCTACAAGTGGATGAGTGCGCCTTCCGCCCGAACGCTGGCCCGAACACTGGATGGCATGGTCGGCAAACGGCTTACCTGTCGAGACTTGATTGTCAAGCCGCAAGAAACGGATAACCCCCGCAGACGTACCCTGCGAGGGACTATCGGGGACGGCCACGTGAGTTGGATGTGCCCGGGTTACTCGTCTTCTGCGTCGTCTTCTGCGTCTGCGTCTTTCATGAATGGTGGATCGAGAAACTGCTGTCCGTTCGCACGTTCTCGCTCATACCATTCCCGCGCTGCCGCGTTAGCTTCGGCGCGACCCTCAGCACGGCCCTCAGCGCGGAGTTGCTCCCGCTCCTGCTCCCGTTGCCTGAGATAGCGCGAAAGTATCACCATGATTGTACCCCCTCCTAGAATAACCCATGCACTGGTCCGTGTCCAAGGCGCTGTGCCCCCACGCCGCTAATCCACCTCCCGTGCGTTCAACTCGACCGCGGCGCCATTGATGCCCGACCCCTCCGCAGAAGCCAGGAAGACCAGCGCGTTGGCAAACTCCTGCGGCGTTGCCGCCGCGGCAAAGTCGGCGGCACTGAGATACTCCCGCGCTTCCTCCGTACCGATCCCGCCGGCCACGAGACAGTTCGCCACGATCCCCCGGTGCTTGTAATCGCGGGCAATCCCCTTGGTCAGCGTCACCACGGCCGCTTTCGTCGCGCCAAACAGCGCGCGTCCTGGCGCCGGGTCCACCGCGCTCCCGCCGGCGATTGTCACGATATGCCCGCCCCCGGCCGCCAGCATCGTCGGCAGGACGGCTCGTGCCAGGTTGTAGGTGGTGTATAGCCCGCCGGTGATGAGTGCCTCGAAATCGGCCAGAGAGGTTTCGGCAAAGGGCCGTTGCAGAAAGGCTGACTGGACCAGCGTAGTCATGGCGTCTACCCGGCCCCAGTGCTCCAGCGTCGCCGCGACGGCCCGCTCGGCAGCAGCCGGCTCGGCCAGGTCCGCCGTGACCGCATGGACCGCCTCGCCACCAGGAATCGCCGCCAGCGCCGCGCGGAGGCGGTCCGGATCACGCCCGGTCACCGTGACTCCATAGCCGGCCGTCAGAAAGGCGCCGATCACCGCCGGAGCCGTGCGTGCGGTCCCGCCACCGATCAGCACGGTACGTTGTGGAGCCATCATCCCCCCTTTGGTGCAGTCACCCTCATCATACGAAACTCCCCCTCTCTACCTCTCTATCGCTCGGCGATGGAGAGGGGGCCGGGGGTGAGGCGCCGCCTACCTCGCCATGGCCGCGCCGCAGGTCGCCTGGCCGGTGATGACTTCCGCCCCTACTGCCCCCAAGTCGGTCGGCCAGTAGGCACGCGCGCTGCGGCCATGGCTGGCCAGCAGGAAGTTGCGCTCAACCCACAGGGTTTCCTCCAAGCGCAGCGTCACCTTGACCCGCCGGCCCAGCACCTCGCCGTCCACGGGCCAGTACGCGGAGCGGTCCGCTGACCGGTACCAGCCGACGAGTTCTTGCTGATCCTGCCAGAGGTGCAGTGTCCAAGTGCCCGGTCCGGCCGTGTTGCCCAGCCGAGCGCCGCCGGTTGGCCAATACACACCCCACTGGCCGGTCACGTCCCAGGCCAGACAGGAGGCATTGGCCGGTCCGGGCGCGGGCGGCGCCGGTGCGGCCGCCGTTTGCAGGCAGACGGCCTCGCCCCGTGCCCAGAACTCCCCGCCCTCGGTGCCCGGTTCCGTCCAGCGCCCGCCGATCCGCGTGCCGTCGCTGGCCACGGCCAGCACCATATAGCGCGGCGCGTCCGGCTTGAGGAAGGTCAGCCGCGCAATACCGGCGGCGATGCTGCCTTCGACCACCACCTCCCGGCCTTCGAGCGGTGTCCAGCGCCCGACCAGCAAGCTCCCGCGTTGCACGAGGTGCAGCGTCGTGTTGACGAGGCTCCTGTTCCTACCGGCTTCCGTCGTCGCGGCCGACCAGCGTCCCGTCAGTTGCCAGTTATCGCACCGGCTTGGCTGACCGGCCTCTTGCGCTGCCACCGACCCCGCCTGTGCGTAGGCCAGCAGGACCAAGAGCATGGCGATAACCCAGATCGCGCGCCGCACCCGTCCCCCCGCCGCAGCGGGGGGACCATAGGGGGGCCGACCCCAGCGCGTAGCGCCAGTGAGTGCGGCAACCCAACGTCGGCCCTTCATAGCCCGCAACTTCCAACTACTGCGAGAGCAGGATAATCACCCCCGCGGCCAGCGGCAGCATCGCGATCACGGTCAGCGCCATCCCGATCCGCCGGACGGCACGCGCCAAGACCCGCCGCTGCCGGCGAGCGGTGGTCTGGCTCTCGATGAGCGCCTCCATCCGGTCGTGGCTCGTGCCACCGCGCGCCACCGGCGTCAGTTCCGGGCGGTTGCCGACCGTCGCCAAGCGCGCCGCCACCACCTCGGCCAGCAGCAGCGCCACCAATCCCAACGCAAACACCACCACACCGATCACAATCAGCCAGATTGCCATAGACCGTCCTGAAAGAGCTAAGTACGGGCCAAGCCGTAGGGGCGCAGCATGCTGCGCCCGTCCCCCAGCGGAGCCGGAGACCATAGAGGGCCGGTACCCTACTTGGCCTCCTTCCCTAGTCCGTCCCCCCGCTTCGGCGGGGGGACCATAGGGGGGCCAGTAGCCCCGGCCCCTACACCTGCGGCCCGATACGATACAGCGCGAACTCCGTGTGCCCGATGATCTCGGCGCGGGTCGGCTCACCGCTGGCGACGCGCAGCATCAGCTCGAACAGCTCCCGCCCCAAGGTTTCCTTGTCCGTCGCGCCGGCGATCATACCCGCAGCCGAGAAGTCCATGTTGTCGGCCATCCGCGCTGCCGTCTGCGGGTTTGCCGTCACCTTAATGACCGGCCCCAGCGCGTTCCCCACCGGCGAGCCGCGACCCGTCGTGAAAATGCATACCTGTGCGCCCCCGGCAAGCTCGCCGGAGACCGAAATCGGATCGTGCCCCGGCGTGTCCATCACCACCAGGCCCCGGCGCGTGGGCCGGTCGGCATAGCCGATGACCTCCTCGACGGTCGTCGTCCCGCCCTTGTAGATGCAGCCGAGCGATTTCTCCTCAATAGTGGTCAAGCCGCCGGCGATATTCCCCGGCGTCGGATTGCCGCCGGCCACCGTCGCCCCGACGTGCTGCGCCTCTTTCTCCACGTTGGCCACGATCTCGAATAGCTGCCGGGACACCTGCTCATTGCGGGCGCGGCGCGCCAAGATATGCTCGGCCCCCATCAGCTCCGGTGTCTCCGCCAGGATGGACGTGCCGCCCTGTTCGATCAGCAAGTCCGAGACCACGCCGACCGTCGGATTCGACGCCATCCCCGAAGTGGAATCCGACCCGCCGCATTGGGTCGCCAGGATCAGCTCGCCAACCGGCACCGCGCTCCGCTCGTCGCCCGCCACGTGCCGGAGCAGGTCCTTGGCGATGGCGCAGCCGCGGCGGATTGCCCTGATCGAGCCGCCCTCGTCTTGGATCGCAATGGCCTCGTAACGCTTGCCAGGGGAACGCTGACTCGCCAGCGTGCGAACCCGCTCCGCCTCGCCCTGCTCGCCATCCAGCCCGACCAGCAGCGCCGCGCCGACGTTGGGATTGGCCGCGGCGCCGGCCAGCGTGTACTCGGTCAGCCGCGTATCCTCACCGAGCTGTGCCGCCCCGTGCGGATGAGTAATCGCAATCACCCCCGGCACGAGCCGGGCAATCCGCTCGGCAACGGTACTGGCATACGCATTCGCCGGGATGACCAGCACGTGATTACGGATACCCACCTGCCCATCCGGCCGACGATAACCCAAAAACGTCCGCACCTACCTACACTCCCTCATTCTCATTGATCCTCAGCCCCCCGCCCCGTCGCCGGATGATGGTCTAGCCCTCCCCCGTCGGGAGGGGGGTGGGCTTGGGCGGGGGCCCGCCATTCCCCACCACCCGGCGTTTCCCGGCCCGTATTTCCCGCGAAAGCGGGAATCCACTCCCCCTCTCTATCGCTCGGCGATGGAGAGGGGGCCGGGGGGTGAGGCCACCGACACTACACCTGCGGCCCAATACGATACAGCGCGAACTCCTCGTGTCCGATGATCTCCGCAGCGGTCAGCTCGCCCCGCGCCACCTCGACCGTCAGCCCGGTCAGCTCCGCTGCCAGCGCGTCCGGCGTGTCCGTTCCCTCGACGATGCCGGCCAGCGACAAATCTATATTGTCGCCCATCCGCGCCGCCGTGCGTGGGTTGGCGGTCACGTTGATGACCGGGGCCAGCGCGTTACCGACCGGCGAGCCGCGGCCCGTCGTGGCAATACACAGCTGCGCTCCCCCGGTGACCATCCCGGTCAGCGCCACCGTATCGTGACTGGGCGTATCCATCACCACCAGCCCGGCGCGGGTGGGCCGGTCCGAAAAGCCCACCACCTCCTGCACCTCCGTCGTCCCACCCTTGCGAATACAACCCAGCGCCGCCTCGGTGCGCCCGCCGGAGTCGTCCTCGGTAGCCGTCGGCGTGGCCGCGCCGGCGACGCTTTCGCCGACGTACTGCGCCTCGGCCTCTAGGCGGGCCACGATCTCGTAGAGCCGCTGGGCCGTCTCCTTGTCGCGGGCGCGGCGGGCCAGCGTCTGCTCGGCGCCGAAAAACTCCGCGGTCTCGCCCAGGAGCACGGTCGCGCCCTCCCCCACGAGCCAATCCGCGACGGCTCCCACCGTCGGGTTGGCCGCCGCGCCCGAGGTGGCGTCGTAGCCTCCGCACTCGGTCCCCACGACCAGCTCGCTCACCGGCGTCGGCTCCGGCTGCTGTGTCGCGACCTCGGCGACGAGCGCCCTGGCCGTCTCCACGCCGCGCTGGATCGCCTTGATCGAGCCGCCGGCTTCCTGGATCGAGAAGCGCTCCAGCCGCTTGCCGGGCGTTCGCTCCTGCGCCAGGTCGAGTACGTCGGTGGACTGGCAGGTTTCGCAGCCCAGCCCCACGATCAGCGCAGCCGCCACGTTCGGATTGGCAGCCGCCCCGGCCAGGCTCCACATCGTCATCTGCACGTCGTCGCCGATCTGAGCACAGCCATGGGGATGCGGCAGCGCCACTGTCCCCGGCACCAGCTGTGCGATCCGCTGCACGACCGTATTCGCGCAGACCACCGCCGGAATAATCGCTACGTGGTTCCGCACCCCCACCGTCCCGTCGGGGCGCCGATACCCGAGAAATGTCTCCACGTCTCCCTCTCCCGATCAGTGAGGGTAGCGTCTCCCTCCCTCCCCCGTCAATCCCCGCCCTCCCGGCTGGCCAGGGAAACGCTGCTACAATCAGCCGGTAGTAGACACCTCCCGGCGGCGTGCGGGGTGCGTAGGGCCGCGATTCATCGCGCCCAGGCCCTCGCCATTCCGGCGAAAGCTGGAATCCAGGGTCGTTCGTGGTCCCCCGGGCGGCCAGGATACGAGCCAAGCCGTAGGGGCGCAGCATGCTGCGCCCGTCCCCCCGCCGCAGCGGGGGGACCATAGGGGGGCCGTCCTAGACCGACGCCACAAAACAACCGGCGTCCTTGGGCACGCGAAACACCCCTTCCCGCTCGATAATGGCCTCGATCCGCGCCGCCATGAGCGGGAGCAGCTTCCCCCGGTGACTGCCGTCCGCGTCCCGTTCCGTAATCCCATCCACCGGCCCCGAGGCGTAATAGGCGAGAGCCGCCTCCGCAGTCGGGAAGACGAAAGCGTTGCGGACGACGTGCCGCTCGGCAGCCCCAAACACCCGCTGCACCAGCGGCAGATCATCGAGTGTGAACCGGCCGGCCACGTTACCGGTCGGCGTGTAACCCAACTCACCGGCAATCTCGTCGTGCAAATCGCGGAAGCGCCGGCTATGATCCGCCGCATTGGTGGACATGACCACGCGGCCGCCCGGCTTGAGCACGCGGCGCAGCTCGCCTAGCGCCCGCTCCTGATCGGGCACGTGGTACAGCATATGGTTCGCCATCACGCGATCACAGCTCCCGGCCACGAAAGGCAGCGCTTCGGCGTTGGCCTGGCAGGCGCCTACGGGCAGCCGATACTGCGCTGCCTGCGCCAGCACCTCTTGCGCCATCCCCGGCGACCGGTCACACGCTATGACCCGTACATCGTGCTTCCCCAAGGCCCGGTGGAACGCGCCGGAGCCACAGCCCACGTCCAGCACCGTCAGCCCCGGCGCCAAGTCGAGCCGCTGGAGCACCCACGCGCGAAAGTCCAGCGCCCGCTCGCTGTAGCGTTCGTGGCTCGCAATCCGGACGTTCAGTTTCTCCGCGGTCCCGTACTGATACCGCAGGTACGCCGGATCAATGGACCGCCCACTCATCACACCCTCCACCCTTCCCGCCCGCGCAGCAATCCCCGTCCCCCCGCCGCAGCGGGGGGACCATAGGGGGGCCAGCCCCACCGGCGAACTTACCCCCACTACCTCAGCCCGTGTTCCCGAATAGCCTCCACCACAGCCTCGCACCAGGCCAGGAGCGCATCCACTTCCGTATCCGTCAGCCGCCGTTCGATTGGGCATTTGAGGCTTTGCCCCGCAGGTATAAAGAGTCCGGTCCTCCGGACCTGCTCCTCAAGCTCCTGAACCACCTCCTCGGGGATCGCTGTCTTCCCAATAGTGCGGGCGTCACGCAGTGCTGCGTAGAAGCACTGTTTATAGACTGAGTTTGGCGGATACCCATAGCAGAAGGCAACGTGATTCCCATCGAGATCAACATTCATGGAGAAACCCTTGCTCCCCCAATGGATGGGCAGGGACTTCTCCCTGGACAGTTCCAGCATACGGGAGAAGACTGCCCGCCCGTTCTCGTCGCACGATCCAAGGAACTTCTCCTCGGTAACGGAAGGCTGAGACTCTGATGACACCTGGACCGGCCGCCGGGATTCCTCGCCAACGACAGTTTCCTGCGACATGAGCCGACTGCCCTCTTGGGACCGGAAAAAGGTGAACTCGACGCACGTTACTCTGGCGCCTTTCGAGCACAGGAAGGCTGCCGTCTGCCTGATTTCCGGGGTGATGCGTTGCCCAATGACAACGATCCGTTGGTCTTTGTTGAAAGCCACGGCAGCATCGCCTAGCTGGAAATGCTCCCGGTGGTACTCCGCCAGGCTGGCTAACTCATCATTCATATAGGAACGGAGTACACCCTCAAGCTGCCCGGCTCCCAGACGCTCGACGAACGATGCGTACTCCAAGGACTGGGCGATAGTGTCCCGCGGGGAACGATCACGCTTCAGCTCGACCACGACCGTATCCCCGGCGCGGTCCACGCCGAGCAAGTCAATGAATCCTCCCAAGTTGGTGCGGACCTGGCGCCCGATTACCAAGACCCCACTGTCTTCCAGGATGCCGTCCGGGTTGGACTCGAGCCAGTCCTCCAGCGTTTTCTCTTCATGCTCCACCTCGAATGACACATGGCCATATTCGGTGAACGCACCGTCATCCTGTATGCCAAAAACCCTCATGCCATCCTCTCCCTCTTGAGCCGCAGGGATGTCCTGCTGGCTCCTGCTTTCACTCCCTATCCCCTCCGGGTATGCCTATTTCTATATAAGCCGCAGGATGGGAAAAAGCAAGTAACTTAGCTTGCAAGCTAGAAGATGGATTATAGTAATATGCATGACAAACGAATGAAGGCCACCCCACGTATCCTGTCCATCTTGTCCATCCATGTAAAAATACCTCCCTCCCTACCCCGCAATATCAAAATCCACGCCCGCAGCCACGTCCTCCGCCCGCGCCACCATGTAGAGCAGCAGCGAAAGCCGGTTGATATAGGTCAGTAGGTGCGGGTTGAGCGCACCCTCCGCGTGGGCGACCTCCACCACCCGCCGTTCCGCCCGGCGCACCACCGCGCGAGCATAATCAACGCCGGCCGACGCCGTACACGCGCCCGGCAGCACGAACTTGGCCGGAATGGAGGCGGCGGCCTCCAACTCCTCCAAAGCTCGCTCGACCCACTCCACCCGGTCGGCGGTCACGCGCACCCGCTTGGGATGCTCCGGCGGCATCGCCAACTCGGCCATGAGTTGATACAGATCGCGTTGCGCTTGCCGCAGCACCTCCCCGGTCTGTGGTCGCTGCACACCCTGGCGCGCCACGCCGAGCGCGCTGGTGGCCTCATCGAGCACGCCCAACGCCTCGATCCTCGCGTCCGACTTGGCGACCCGGCGCCCGCCCAGCAGATCGGTCTCTCCGGTGTCACCCCCATGCTCTCGCCTAGCCATCACTCCTCCTCACACCACCCGCTTGCCCCCGTAAGCCTTTGCAGAAACCGTCATTCCCGCTTGCGCGGGAATCCAACACCCTCTCCCCCTGGGAGAGGGACAGATGGTGAGGGGAGAACATTCCATGCACCCAGTTCCCGTCATCGCGGCGCCAGCCGCAATCCACCCCCTCTCCAAATGTTGGAGAGGGGGCCAGGTGACGGGCCAAAGGCGCACCACACCTGGCACCTTCCGTGCGGCTTTGGCCCGTCATCGGGTGAGGCCAATCCACGTCCCCCCACCACGCGCAAGCTGCAACCCATCCTGCTCATCATCTAATCCCGCAAATCCTGATGCGGACAATCCCCCGTTGTGCCCCGTCCCAGCCCATCAATATACCCCGACTGAACGGAGGTTGACGGATGCGAGACAAGTCTGGCGCACAACGAGCACCGGCTGGGAGCGGTCTCGGCATCTTGCCGGCCAACAGCGGTGGCATTGCCACCCAGCAGAGGGCACCGGGCCATGAGCGACCCCGCCCCGCGTCTGCGGATGCGGCGCGGCATGGCCGCCTGAGTGCCGCTTCTACGGCACCGGGTGCTGACATACCCCGCGCTCCTTCAGCGCGGGCGCCGGGTCAGTACTGTCAGAGTGCCGCCCCGAGGGCACCGGGTCCCGACGTACTCCTCGCCACTACGGCCAGAGTTCTGCGTCACGACCGTCTGAGTGCCGCCCAGCCGGTGTCGGAGCACAACCGCTCCGGCACCACCCTTGCCGCCGCCTCGGTCCCCCATCGCTCCCACGTCTCGCTCCCGCCGGCAGCGGGTCACGACCGCTCCCGTCGTGTACCCGTCGCCGCCGGGTCACCGTCAGCCTCCGTCACCCACCCCACCACACAGGAAGTGCAACGCCTGCTGCAAGCGACCACCATGCCCTTACTCGATGCAGCCGCTAAGTCCATGGCGGCCGGTCCGCGAACCCGGACCATGAAGAAAGCTGGAAAGGAGCACTCCCGCCACCACCACCATCCACGTGTACGCCCCTCTAAACCCGTGCCAATCCGTCATACCTCCCCATCCCCCCGCAGTGCGGGGGGACCATAGGGGGACCAGTACTCTACTCCCCCTCTCCAAATGTTGGAGAGGGGGCCGGGGGGTGAGGAAAGCCGCCCCGACCAGCAAAAACAAGAAAGGAGCACTCCCCATGATCGCTGAATGGCTGATCGTACCCGTATCCATCGCACTAGGCTTGCTCGCCGCCTGGGTCGAGCACAGCCGCCTCCGGCGTATACCATGAGTCGGAGTTCATCACCGCCCCCGGCCCCGGCGCCGTGGGCACGCACCGCCGCTGCCCTCGGCATCCTCGTCGTCTGGCTCGGCCTCGTCGTCTACGACGCCCTTTCGGCGGCCTGGGAGATGCCCTTGCTGCTCTGGGGACTGGGCATCGCCGACGTCACCTACCTACTCGGCGTCAGCCTGCCCCGGCTACTCACCCTCGGCAACGACCGCCCACCCCCGCCCACCTAGCGCACACAATTCACCACCCCGTCCCCGTCATTGCGGCGTAAGCCGCAATCCAGGATGCCCACAAGGAACATTCTTACAAGGTTGGCAGTGCCAGGTAGCCGCTGTAGGGGCAACCCTTGTGGTTGCCCTCGTCCCCCCGCACAGCGGGGGGACCATAGGCGGGCCGGTATTGCCACACCTCCGGCCTCAGTCATTCCCGCCTGCGAGGGAATCTATGTCCCATCCCTTTATGGAGGGAAATGTTCCGCCTAACTTGTCATGGCCAGGGAGAAGTGGGGCGAAATGTCTTCTATCGAGCAGTTTAGCCGGGAACTCTCAGAGCGAAGCCGGGAGGCGAGCGTTGAGAAGCGTCTGGATTACCTTGAGCATCGTGTCGCGGTGCTCGAAGTCAACGTGTTTGTACAGCTACTAGGCGAGAGCTTTCAGGGTTTGCGCTGTTCTCTCAGAAAGATGTGGGATCGGGTCGTGGGAAGCGACTGAGTGATTTTTGCGCGTAGTCTAC
>JAJDZR010000301.1 GCA_022824545.1 Chloroflexota bacterium | reverse complement strand
GGAATGACCGGCCCGGGGGTGCGGCCCGCTCCAAGCCGCTACATGATAATATGGGAGGCGTGAGGCGCGGGAACCATGATCCAGCATGTGGCTGAAGTGATCCCGCAAACGCTCGAGCGGTTGGGGATTGCCGAGCGAGTGTGGTGCGCTCGTGCTGCGCTCCAGTGGCCAACAGTGGCCGAGGGGGTCCGGTGCGGCGCGGCCAAGGCGTCCACGGCGCGGGCCGGCAGCCCCGGCACTTTGCTGGTCTCCGTCCGCAGTTCCGCTTGGCAGACTGAGTTGGTCGCGCGGGAAGCCGAGATCAAGGCCGCGCTCAACGAGTGTGTGGACGGGTATATCGTCGAGCGGTTGCAGTTTCGGGTCACGGGCCACACCAGGCGGCGCTGATCGGCCCGTGCCAGCGCTAGTGAGTCACTGCCCATGAGTAGTCGTCGCCGACGGCGGAGCGCTGCGCGTGGTCGTGGGGTAGCGGGGCGCCGCGTGCAGGCCAAGGCCGCTGGCGGCGAGGCGGCGCATATAAGCCGGGACCGTCGCACCGGGCGGACGCAACGGGACGAGGCGCGGCGCCGGGCGCGGCAGCAGCGGCAGCTGCGACGCGCTGCGCTATGGAGCCTAGCCATCGTCGGTGTGGCCGCCATCATCACCGCCAGCGGGGTTTGGCTGTGGCGTGAGACTGCCGACGCCATCGAGAGCCAGCCGGGTACCTCCGTCCCGGACTTGGGCAACCTGCACATTCCGCAGGGGACCCGCTCTCCCACGCCGTACAATTCCACACCGCCGACTTCCGGCCCGCACTATCCCTACCTCGCCCGCTGGGGCTTACATACGGAGCCGCTGCCTGATGAGCTTCAGGTCCACAACCTAGAGGATGGCGGCGTGGTGATCCAATATCGTTGCGATGAGCCGTGCCCGGAGCTGGTCGAGCAGTTGACGGCGGCAGGTCAGCCCTACCTCAGTTCGCCGCATCCCTACGTCATCCTGGCACCGTATCCCGAGATGGAAACTCGGATTGCGTTGACGGCGTGGGGACGCATTGACCAGCTCGAGGAGTTCGACGAGGAGCGCATCCGGCGCTTTATCGAGGCGTACCGCTGCACGGACTGGCACGAGGGGCAGCTGCGGGGCCGGCGGCGCGTCCCGAACTGTTAAACATTGTTAAGGTATGGTTAGCTATCGGTGCGGCTGGCGGGGATTGAGTAGACTTTTGGCGTCCAAGGTGCCATACTTGACTGTGGTGCTGGACGGTGGGAGACTGGCGCCAAGCCATCGTTGATCGTTGGCTGTTCGCCCGGTAGAGAAAGGTAGGCGGGGCGTATGTTCGAGAAAATCTCTGGCTTCATTGCGCGGCGCTGGCGAGGGCTGCTGGTTTGGCTGGTGATTACCGGAGCGTTCCTGTTCTGGTTCTTGCCGAATATCCAGGCGCTGTTCCCGTATCTTGTGCTGCTCTTCTCAATCCTCTTCCAGCTTGCTTTCGCCATTCTGTTCATGGTCGTGCAGTTTGGCGCGCTCTTCTGGTTCCTCTCGCGTGGTCGTACTTACTGGATTCTGCCGGGTGAGACCGGCATCTCCTTTAAGGACTATCGCGGTCAGAAGGACATCTTGGAGGTGTCGCAGCGGATCGTGACGCTGCTGCGGGGCGTGAAAGAGTTCAAGCGGATGGGTGGTGAGGTCTCGAAGGGGCTACTGCTCGTCGGCCCGCCGGGGACCGGCAAGAGCTACCTGGCGCAGGCGATTGCCACCGAAGCGGGAGTGCCTTTCGGGTACGCCTCCGGCACCAGCTTCCAGCAGATGTTCTTCGGCATGAGTAACCTGACCATCTGGCGGCTCTACGGGAAAGCACGGAAGCTGGCCCGCAAGCACGGCGCCTGCATCCTGATGATTGACGAGATTGACGCCGTGGGGATGCGCCGTGGCGGTGGTGGCGGTGGCATGGGCATGATGGGTGGCTTCTTCGGTGGTGGCGGCATGGGCCTGCTCAACGAAATCCTGATGCAGATGGACCCACCTCGTATCGAAGGGGGCTGGAAAGAGCGGCTGCTGCGGCGGCTGGGCCTGCGTCGCGGTCCCACGATCCTGCCTACGGTCTTCACGATGGCGGCGACGAACCTCCCCGAGGTGCTCGATCCGGCGCTGCTGCGGCCGGGCCGGTTCGACCGCAAGATCACCGTGGATCCGCCCGATATGGAAGGGCGCAAGGACATCATCGAGTACTACCTGGATAAGGTGCGGCACGAGGAGATTCCGATTGATCGGGTGGCTTCGGACACGGTGGGCTATACGCCGGTCTCGATCAAGTACGTCATCAACGAGGCGGTCGTGGTGGCCCACTTCAAGGGGCGCGATGCGATCACCTACGAGGACATCTCGGAGGCGCGTGAAATCCACGAGTGGGGCCTGCGCCAGCCGATTCACAGCATGAAGCTGCTGGACAAGCGCCGGATTGCGTACCACGAGGCCGGGCACGCCTTTGCCCAGGCGACCTTGCTGCCGCGCGAGCGCCTGTCCAAGGTGACGATTGTGCGGCACGGCCGCGCCCTCGGCTTGTCGGCGGCCAAGCCGCAGGACGAGTACTACACCTACACCAAGGAAGAGCTGCTGGGGCAGATCAAGGGGGCACTGGCCAGCCGGGCGGCCGAGGAGTTGTTCCTGCACACGGCGATGACCGGCGCCGGTCAAGACCTGCAGCAGGCGACGCAGATGGCGATTGCCTATTACAGTGTGCTCGGCATGGGTGATTCGCTCTACTCCATCATGGGTGAAGGCCCCTCGCTGGCCGGTCCGTCGGCACAGCGCGACCGGATCGAGCGGTTGCTGGATGAGCAGTACGCTCAGGTGAAGATGCTCCTGTGGACCAACGCGGACGTGATCCACGAGATGGCGCGTCGTCTGGTTATCGAGAGCGAACTTACGGGCGACGACGTTGATGAGATCATCAAGGAGAAGCAGGCTGAGCGGACGAAGGCGCTGACCGCTGGCGTCAGTGTGAACGGCGCCAGCGTGAACGGTACCAGCGTTGAAGATCGGGAGTCGGCGGCGCTGGCCGAACAGAAGCGGCGGGCCGCCTATCATGAGGCCGGTCACGCTGTCGCGCGAGCGAAGCTCCAGCCGATGGGGCCGGCGCAGAAGGTCAGCATCGTACCGACCGCCGATGGCAGTGCCGGTGGCTTCGGTGATACGCCTTCGATTACCGATAGCCATGCCGGTGCGCTCACGCGCGATGAGATCTTCACCGAACTCTCGGTGGCGCTCGGTGGCCGGGCGGCCGAAATCATCTTCCTCGACGAAGCGCTCAGCGGCTCCTCGTCGGACCTGGCGTATGCGACGCGGCTGGCCGGCTCGATGATTACGCAGTTCGGCATGAATGGCAGCCTGTATGTCTACGAGTCGGCGCGCTCGGTCCGCGATCCTCTGGTGAAACAGGAGGTCGAGAAGGTCCTGAGCGAGCGGTTCGAGCAGGTGAAGAGCCTGTTGGCGGAGCACAAGGCGGAGATCGAGCAGATCGTGACGCTGCTCTTGCAGCGGGAGACCATCAACGCGGAGGATGTTGAGGCCATTTTGGAAGGCCGCGACCCACCGTTGAACGATGCGCGCGGCCACGACATCGAGGAAGCGGATCGGCGCGAGGTCGTGCCGGTCGGCGCCGGGACCGATAGCGGCTCGTCCGGCGGCGACGCCAACGGCACGGGAGCCGCGGGGAGCGCCATCCCAGGAGCCTAAGCCGTAGCTGCACTCGGCCCCCACCCTAGCCCTCCCCCGTGCTGATGCACAGGGGAGGGTATTTGTTTTCTGCCGCTCGATTCCCTTGGGCCAGTTGAGGGTATTAGGTGCGTGTGTGGAAAGGACCTTGGGGCTAAGTCTGGACGGTATTGCCGTTCGGGTGTACCATAGCGGCGAGTTTGCGGTGTTCTTTCTCACGATCAGCCCCAGGCCAGGTTCCAGGAGATTGGGAGTGAGGCTCATGTTTGGCTTTCTGCGGATCAAATGGGCGCTTCCGGCACTCGTCATTGCCATCGCAGCCGTGACATTGGCCTGTGAGGAGGAGCCCAGGGTTGAGGTCAAGGAGGTCGTGCGCGAGGCGACGGTGATCGTGGAAGTAACCCCGGGGCCGCAGACCGAGCCGGTAACTGCGGCCGGGCCGCCGGTCTACCAGATGGGTCTGTTCGCCGAGCCGATTACCCGGAACTATTGGAACTATGTCGGGGGGCCGGGTGGCTCCGTCTGGACCGGATACGTCATCGGTGGCTATGCCACGTCGCTGTACGGCTACTCGGATCAGCGGTTCGATTGGGTGCCCGTCGTCGCGGCGGACTTCCCGACGGACCTGAAGAAAGAGACGATTGACGGTACCGAGTTTTGGACGACCGAGGTGCCGATCCGCCCCGGTATCGAATGGAGCGACGGGGAGGAGTTGACGGCGGAAGACATCGTGTTCACGGTGAGCACGGTGCTGGACCTGGAGCTTGGGGGCAGCTGGGCACAAGCCGTGAACTCGGCGTTCGTGGACCGGGTGGAGGCGCTCGACAGCCACCGGCTGAAGGTGTTCTTCAAGGCGACCGACGATGAAGGCCAGCCGCAGACACCGGGTTTGAGCGTCTGGCAGTTTGGGCTGGGCTTCATGGCCATTCTGCCGGAGCACTACTGGGCCTCGGTCGTCGAGGAGGCCAAGAAAGCCGGCGATACCGCGCAGCGGATCGAGGCGCTGTTCGCGCATGTGCCCGACGGGGAGCCGACGGTCGGCGGCTACAGCTTTCGAAAGTGGGAGCCGGGTGCCTTCTTCGAGAACGAGGCCACTGCCAACTACTATCAGCGCGGCGCTACCGTCACGCAGTATGCGAATGGGGCCTTGGTGGAGGTCAATAAGCAGCTTGACTACACGGCCACCTACTTTGGCGCGGCCGGCGGCGACAAGGTGCTGGAGTACGAGGTTGGGCCACACGTGGACACCGCGCTATTCAGTATCTACGGCAACCAGGATGCCGCGGTGCTGGCCCTGACCAATGGCGACGTAGACTACTTGTTCAATCCCCTGGGGCTGGAAAAGGGCTTTCAGGACCGCATCAGGAGCGCCGACGATCTGGAGATCGCCTCCAACGCCGACAACGGCGTGTTTTATCTCGGCTTCAACGTCCGCAAGGCGCCCATGAGTAGCAAGGAGTTCCGGCAGGTCGTCGCGACGCTCATTGACAAGGAGTTTGTAGCCCAGACCATTCTGCAAGGGGCGGCAATTCCGATGTACGCCATGGTGCCGGAGGGGAACGCGGCCTGGCACAACGCCAACGTCGCCAAGTTCGGCCAGGGCATGAACAGGGGCGAACGGATCAAGCAGGCGGTAGAACTGTTGAAGAGCGCCGGCTTCACCTACGAGCAGGAGCCGGAGGTCAGCGAAGACGGCAGTTTCGTCTCCAAGCCGGGCAAGGGTCTCAAGCTGCCCGATGGGACGGACGTGCCGGCGCTGGAGCTACTGGCACCCAGCGCGGGCTACGATCCGCTGCGGGCTACCTTTGCCATCTGGGTCGAGCGCTGGCTGAACGACATCGGCATCCCGGTGCGGGCCAATTTGGCCGGCTTCAACGTCATCGTGGCCAAGCTCTTCAGCGACACCGTCGCCGAGGACCTCGATATGTGGATTCTGGGTTGGGGCTTGAGCATCTTCCCGGACTACCTGGAGAACTTCTTCCACAGCCGCAACGCACCCGAGAACCAGAAGGGCGGACACAATTGGGGCGGCTATGCCAACCCGGCATTCGACGACTTGGCCTTCAAGCTGCTGTCCGAGACGACTATCGAGGGGGCGCGAGGCACGGCCTTCCGGTTACAGGAGTATCTCGCCGACGATCTGCCCTACGTGCCTCTGTTCACCATTCCTAAGCTCGACGCCTACCGGCCCTCCAGAGTGGAGTTTCCCTACACTACCGTCCTCGGTGGACTGGAGGGGCTGGGCGGTATGCAGCAGGTGGCGCTCATCAAGTAGCATGGCCCGGCCTCGATCATACCCGCTAAAGTAGGCATCCGGCACATCCTAGCCATCGAAGAGTGCGATGACTGCCTATCTGCTGAAGCGAGCACTGCAGATAGTCCTGACCCTCTTTATTTTCCTGTCCGTCGTGTTCTTCCTCGTGAACGCCCAACCGGGCGACATTAGCAATGTCTACGCGCTTAATCCCGACTTTCCGCCGGAGACGCGCGAAAAGCTCCGGGAGCAGTATGGGGTGAATCGACCGCTCAGAGAGCAGTACGTGATCTATCTTAGGAATGTGCTCACCGGCAACTTCGGCGTCTCTTTCAGTCTATACCCCCGGACCGTGGTTGATGTTATTGCGGAGCGTCTGCCGCGCACCCTCGTGTTGTTTATGACCGCGACCGTGCTCTCCTTTTATCTGGGGTTCGTGCTCGGCAAGATCATCGCCTGGCGCCGGGGCGGGTGGACCGAATACGCCACGACGCTCGGCGGCGTCACGCTCTACACGGTGTTCACGCCCTGGTTTGCCCTGATGATGATCTGGCTCTTTGCCTTCAGGGCGGGGTGGTTTCCGATAGGCAAGTTCCTCGATCCGGTGGTGTGGCAGGATGCACCGACCGACGCGAATACGGTATTCAACCGCATGTTACTCACGGTGATCGTGTTATCAGGCATTGTGTTTGCCGTCTTCATCGTCACGACCAAGCGGCGCGTGAGCGGCGCGCGGTATATCCGGCTCGGCAGCGTCGCCATATCCGCCGCGGTGCTGGTGGGGGTGTGGCTGGCCTCGGGCACCGGGTATCTCGCCTGGGACATCGCCAGGCATATGGTCCTGCCGATAGCGACATTGACCCTGATTAGCTTTGCCGGCACGATGCTGCTGACGCGCAACAGCATGTTGGAGACGATGCGCGAGGACTATGTGCTGGCGGCCCGCGCCAAGGGCTTGCCGGAAAAGGACGTGCGCGACCGGCACGTGGCTCGCAACGCCCTGCTGCCGGTAGTGACCAGTTTCGTATTCAGCCTGGCGTTCGCCGTTGATGGCGGCATCATCATCGAGTCCGTGTTTTCGTGGCCCGGCATGGGACAGACGCTGGTGGCGGCAGCCACGACGGAGGACGTGCCGCTGGCGGTTGGGGCCTTCGTGTTCGTGGGCATTTTCGTGCTGGTGGCGCATCTGCTGGCGGACGTGCTCTACGTCTACCTCGACCCGAGGATCAGATACTAATGGCCGCAGCACCCGCTTTACAATCGGACACTCCTTCGCTGGGGAAGATGCGTCTCAGCCTGGCGGCGCGCAGCCTGAGACAGAACTGGTCCATGTTTGTCGGTACGCGCATCGGGGTGCTTGGGCTGGCCATCATCGTTTTCTATCTGCTGCTCGCTGCGGCCCACCCCATTCTGATGAACACCGTCTGGGAGCCGCGGATTTACGATCCGGTCGTCGGCTATGCGTTCGACGAGGCGCGCCAGCCGGCACCACCCAGCCTGCGCCATCCCCTCGGCACCGATCCGCTGGGCAGAGACATCCTCAGCCAACTGATGTTTAGCGCCCGGTCGGAGTTCATGCTGGGGCTGCTGGCGGCCGTAGTGACGGTTACTATCGGGACGACGGTGGGGGCGGTTACGGCCTATTTCGGCGGGATCGTGGACACTATACTGATGCGGCTGGCCGACATCATGATTATGCTGCCGGGGATCAGCGTGCTCATCGTTCTGAGCGCAACGATCGGGGTCGAGCATTTCGAGCTGGCGCTGCTCATCGGCATCCTCTCGGGGTTTGGTGGGACGGGAGTGCTGCTGAAGTCCCAGGCATTGAGCGTGGTCGTCAAGCCGTACATCGAGGCAGCCAAGGCCGCGGGCGGCGGCCCAATCCATATCATCTTTGTCCACATCGTCCCAAACTTGCTCCCGCTCTCCTTCCTGTACATGATGTTCACCGTGACCGGCGCCATCTTTTCGGAAGCGGTGTTGAGCTTCCTGGGCCTCTTGGACATACGGATGAGCTGGGGACTGATGATCCACACCACGGAGTCGGCCGGCTACCTCTTGCAGGTCGGCGAGTACTGGTGGCTGATCTTCCCGGCCAGTCTGTCCATTACGCTGCTCTGCTCGTCGTTCTATCTCGTCGGCCGCTCACTCGACGAGGTCATCAACCCGCGGCTGAGGCGCTCATGAGCGAACGCCCCGTGCTGGTCGTCGAAGACCTCACCATGCACTACGCCACGCGGGCCGGCACCGTGCGTGCCGTTGACGGCGTTTCCTTCTCCGTCGCCAGAGGGCAGGCGCTCGGACTCGTGGGCGAGTCGGGCTGCGGCAAATCATCCATTGCGCTGACGCTGCTGAAGCTCCTGCCGGAGAACGCCCAGATCATCGGCGGCAAGGTCCTGCTGGACGGGACCGACCTGGTTCCTCTCCCTGAGGAGCAGTTGCGAGCGTATCGCTGGGACCGCATCTCTATGGTCTTCCAGGCCGCGATGAACTCACTCAATCCGGTGTATCGCGTCGGCGAGCAGATCATCGAGGCCCTGGAGTTGCACGTTGCGTCCGCCCGCGCGGAGTCCCTCGAGCGCGTGCGCCAGCTCTACGACCTCGTGGGCCTCGACCCCAGCTTCATCCGGCGCTATCCGCACGAATACAGCGGCGGCATGCGGCAGCGGGCGATCATTGCCATGGCGCTGGCGTGCGAACCCGATCTCATCATTGCGGATGAGCCGACTACCGCCTTGGACGTGATCGTGCAAGACCGTATTCTGCGCGAGATGCGGAACATTCAGGCCAAGCTCAGTATGAGCATGATCTACATTTCGCACGATATGGCCGTCATTGCCGAGGTCAGCGACATCGTGGGCATTATGTACGCGGGCAAGATCGTGGAGCTGGGCGAGACGGCGGAGGTCTTCAAGCATCCCATCCACCCGTATACACAGGCGCTGATGTCGGCGTTTCCGAGTGTGACGGGCGCGCGGCACGAGCTGATGATGCTGGCAGGCGAGCCGCCGAACCTACTGGACCCGCCGCCCGGCTGCCGCTTTCATCCGCGCTGTCCGTATGCGACGGACGAATGCCGGACGGAAGCGCCGCCGACCGTGCGCCGCGGGGAGCATTGGGCGACCTGCTGGAACCCGCCGGAGGCGTAGGCTGATGATCGAGACTACTCGGCCCGCGCCATCCGCCGAAAATCACCCGCTGCTCAGGGTCGAGGGGCTGCGGAAGCACTTTCCGGTGTCGGCAAGCTGGTTTCGGCGGAGCCGGAGTTTCGTTCACGCCGTGGACGGGGTGTCGTTCGAACTGGCGCAAGGCGAGAGCTTTGGGCTGGTGGGGGAGTCCGGGTGCGGGAAGACGACTACCGGGAAACTGCTGATCCGCCTGACCGACCCAACCGACGGTCATATCATCTTCGACGACGGTACCGGCGCGCCGACGGACATTGCGACGCTGAAGGGGAAGTCGCTGAAGGCCTTCAGAAGGAAGGCGCAGATGATTTTTCAGGACCCCTACGAGTCCATGAACCCCCGGCGGACGATTTTCGATACCGTCGCCGAGCCACTGCATGTGCAGAAGATCGGCAGCCCGCTGGAGCGGCTGGACCGGGTGACGCGGATGCTGGAGCTTGTTGGGTTGACGCCGCCGCGGACGTTTCTCTTCCGGTATCCGCACGAGCTGTCCGGTGGTCAGCGGCAGCGGGTGGCGATTGCCAGGGTGCTGGTGGTCGAGCCGACCTTCGTCGTTGCCGACGAGCCGACCTCGATGCTGGACGTTTCGATCCGGACCGGTGTGATGTCCCTCATGGAGGAACTGGCCGACCGCTTGGGGATCAGCTATCTGTATATCACGCACGACCTGGCGGTGGCGCGGTACATGTGTAGCCGGATTGCGGTGATGTATCTGGGGAAGATCGTCGAGGTCGGCGAGACGGAGGCACTCCTGCGGCATCCGCAGCATCCCTATACGCAGGCGCTGCTGTCGGCGGTGCCGGTTCCCGATCCGATGGTCACGCGCCCGCCGGTTCGGATCGCGGGCGGCGTGTCGCTGCCGGTAGACCCGCCGGCCCGGTGCCGCTTCTACGACCGCTGCCCGCTGGCCGATGAGTTCTGTCGCACGCACGATCAGCCGCCCCTCGAAGACAAGGGCAGCGGCCAACTCGTTGCTTGCTACAAGGTCTAGTACACCTCGGAAGATCAGAGGATGGGGTATAGTAGGCGGCGCAGCCGGGAAAAGGGGCCTTGCATTGCGTTGCATGCCCCGTCGCTGATTCGGTGAGTTGCTGCTATGGATTTCGATGCCTACGATCTTGACGGCGACATCTACGACGAGATGTTCTTGTCGGATGACACGCCGCGCGAGCAGTGCCGGCAGCTCTATGAGACCTTGTCCCGGCTCTCCGCCGAGGAGTTGGGCACTATCCAGGAGCGCGTCACCCGCTCCTTCTCGAACGAGGGCATCACCTTCACCGTCTACGGCGACGACGAGGCCGACGAGCGGATCATTCCGATTGATTGCCTACCCCGCGTGCTCTCGGGCGCCGAGTGGCGGCAGCTTGAGGCCGGCCTAACCCAGCGTCTCAAAGCCCTGAACCTCTTCCTGGAGGATGTCTACGGCGATGCCCAGATCATCGCCGACGGAGTGATTCCGGTAGACGTGGTGCGCGGCTGTCCCCAATACCGTATCGAGATGCGGGGCTTCTCTGCGCCGCACGGTACCTGGGTGGGCATTTGCGGCACCGATCTGGTGCGTACCAACGACGGGTTCATGGTGCTGGAGGACAACCTGCGGGTTCCTTCCGGCGTCTCTTACATGCTCGCCAACCGGAAAGCGGTCAAGGCGAGCCTGCGCCGCTTGTACCGTAGCTCCCGCGTGCAGGAAGTGGAGCACTACGGGCGCTTGCTGCTGGAAACCCTGCGAGAGCTGGCGCCGCCGGGGCGGGATGATCCGTGCATTGCCCTGCTGACGCCTGGGGTCTACAACTCCGCCTTCTACGAGCACATGTTCTTGGCCGGCCAGCTTGGCGCGGAGCTTGTCGAGGGCCGCGATCTGCTGGTCAACGACGGGTTCGTCTACATGCGTACTATCGCCGGGCTGCGGCGCGTGGACGTGGTTTACCGGCGGGTAGACGACGACTTTCTCGATCCGCTGGTGTTCCGGCCGGACTCGCTGCTCGGCGTGCCGGGACTGTTGCACGCCTACAAGCGCGGCAACGTGGCGCTCGTGAACGCGCCGGGTACGGGCGTTGCGGATGACAAGAGCGTCTACGCCTACGTGCCGGACATGATTCGTTATTATCTGGGCGATGAGCCGCTCTTGGCCAATGTCGAAACCCATCTCTGCCGCCGGCCGGAGGGCCTGGAGTACACGCTCGACAATTTGGAGCGGTTGGTGGTCAAGCGGGTGGGCGAATCGGGGGGCTACGGCATGTTGATCGGCCCTCATGCCACGCCCCAGGAGCGCGAGGAGTATGCCCAGCAGCTGCGCGCCGACCCGGCGGATTTCATCTCGCAGCCGACGCTCGCGCTCTCCCGCGCGCCCTGCCTGATTGAGGGCCGCTTCGAGCCGCGGCACGTGGACCTGCGCCCGTTCGTGCTGCACGGCCGCGAGACCCGCATCGTGCCCGGGGCATTCTGCCGCGTTGCACTGCGCCGGGGCAGCTTGGTGGTGAACTCCAGCCAGGGCGGGGGTGGCAAAGATCTCTGGATACTGGCAGACTGAGCGGCGTCATTTCGAGGAGGGGAGAAGGGGAATGAGCGTGTTGATGGGTGTCCTGCGGAGCCGGCATCCCGCGGCGCTGGCGGCAAAAGTGCTCCTGTTGCTCGGGGGCCTGTTATGCGTGCCGACCGTCGCGTATGCGGCGGTTGATGGAGAAACTCAGTTTGTCTTCAACACCTTCTTGTTCATCATCTTCGGCGTGCTGGTGATGTGGATGTGTGCCGGGTTCACGATGCTCGAGTCCGGCTCGGTGCGGACCAAGAACGCCTCGATGATTTGCCTGAAGAACATCGGCCTCTACTCAATTGCCGGGCTGGCCTACTACTTCATCGGCTACAACCTCATGTACGTCGGTGTCGGAGACTTGGGCCTGGGCGGGCTGATCGGCTCGTTCACGCTCCTCTACGGACCATCGGCCAATGACATCGCGTTGGCGGGTGGCGATGAGAGCGCGATGTCGGCCGTGGTGGAGAACGGCTACTCCACCATGTCGGACTGGTTCTTCCAGATGGTCTTTGTCGCGACGGCCGCCTCCATCGTATCCGGCGCCCTGGCCGAGCGGGTCAAGATGTGGTCGTTCTTCCTCTTCACGCTGGCGCTGACCGCGATCATCTACCCCGTCGTCGGTGCGTGGACGTGGGGAGGTGGGTGGCTGAGTGAGTTGGGGTTCCAGGACTTCGCCGGCTCGACCATCGTGCATAGCACCGGCGGCTGGGCAGCGCTGGCGGGGGTGTTAGTGGTGGGGCCGCGGCTCGGCAAGTTCCGCCGCGACGGCTCGGTCAGACCCACACCGCCCTCCAACATCCTATTAGTGACGCTGGGTGTGTTCATCCTGTGGTTCGGCTGGTTTGGCTTCAATGGCGGATCGCAGTTGGCACTGGGGAGTGCAGCCGACGCCGTGGCGATCAGCCACGTGCTGGTCAACACCAATCTGGCGGCGGCGGCCGGCGTCATGGCTGCCCTCGTCGTCTCGCGGCCGATCCTCGGGCGCATGGACCTGTTCGCCGGCCTGAACGGCGCCATCGCCGGGCTGGTCTCGATTACTGCCGGCCCGGATATCACCGAGCACTATTGGGCGGTCATCATCGGCGCCATCGGCGCCGTCGTCTGCACCGCCGGGATCAAACTGCTGGAGAAGATCAAGCTGGACGACGTGGTGGGGGCCATTCCGGCGCACTTGTTCGCTGGCATCTGGGGTACGCTGGCGGTCTGCATCGTCGCCGGGGGCAACTTCGGTGTGCAGCTCCTGGGCATTGTGGCGGTTGGGGCCTTTGTGTTCATCGTCTCGTGGGTCTCATGGTGGGTGTTGGGCAAGACGTTGAGTGTGCGGGTGGCGCCGCAGGTCGAGCGCTTGGGGCAGGACGTCGGGGAGCTGGGCATTGAAGCCTATCCCGAGTTCGTGCTCATGCCGGAAGAAGACGACGAGCGCGAAGAAGCCTAAGACCCGCGGGTGGCACGACCGTGGAGTACTGAAGCGGAAGATCGAGCGAAATGCTTTCGCGCAGCGCACAGGGTCTCTACTGGCTAGGCCGTTATTTGGAGCGGGCCGGGCACCTCTGTCGCCTGCTGCGCTTGCAGACGGAGGCACTGGTGGACCGGCCGCTCCGGGAGGTTCATTTCGGCTGGAGCCGCATCTACAGCAGCGTGAATCGCCAGCCGCCGGTGGGCCGCCTGGAACTACACGGCAACGACGATCACGACTTGGGCGATGAGTTTACCCTGGCTGATTCCTACACCCTCGCCGACGACCTTACGTTCGAGCGCACAAACCCGGCTGCGGTATGGAGCTGCTTGGCGCTCGGTCGGGAGAATGCCCGCCAGGTGCGCCACTGTATCAGCGCGGGGATGTGGACTGCACTCAACCTATCGTACCTGCGGGTTCAGGAGCTTACCATCCAAGACATTTGGGCAGCCTCGCCGGAGAGCTTCTACGCGGAAACGGCGGCGGAGATTGACACCTTTGCCGGCGTGGCTGCGGCCACCATGTACCGCGACGACGGCTGGCGCTTCATGCAGCTTGGACGGTGCATCGAGCGTGCCCAGCTCGTGGTCACCCTGCTTCTAGCCCAGCTCGCCAGCGATTCGCTGGCGGAGGAGCACTCCGACGCGGATTGGGCCAGCCTGTTGCGTGCCTACCATGCGTTCGAGGTCTACAACCGCCGCTATAGCGTAGAGGTGCAGCCGGGCCAGGTGTTGGACCTGCTGGCTACGGACCCGCTGCTCCCCGGCTCGCTCTG
>JAJDZR010000310.1 GCA_022824545.1 Chloroflexota bacterium | reverse complement strand
CCCTCTCCACCATGTAGAGAGGGGGAGTCGCACGGCGCAGGGGATGGGGCCGGGCCACCCGGCTGGGCGGATGGTCGTGCTGGCGATGTGCGGGGTGGGGGCGATTGTGGTGATCGCTGGCGTCACGGCCATCGTCGCGCCCCCGAACACCTACGACTCGATGACGTACCACTTGCCCCGCGTTATGCACTGGATCCAACACCAGAGCGTGGCGCACTACCCAACACACATTCCGCGCCAGCTCCACTTTCCGCCCGGGGCCGAGTTCATCCTCACGCACCTCTACCTCTTGGCCGGCAATGACCGGCTGCTCAACCTGGTGCAGTGGCTGGGCATGGTCGGGAGCGTGATCGGCGTGTCGCTACTGGCGCAGCGGCTCGGCGCGGCGGGGGTGGAGCAGGTGGTGGCGAGCGTGGTTGCGGCGACGCTGCCGATGGGGATGCTGCAAGCCTCCAGCACGCAGAACGACTACGTGGTCACGTTTTGGCTGGTGTGTCTGGCCTACTTCACGCTAACAGCGATCCGTAAGCCCGGCTGGGGCGTATCGGCAGCGGTCGGCGCCAGCCTGGGCCTGGCCCTCTTGACCAAGGCGACGGCGTACCTCTTCGCCACCCCGCTACTGGTGTGGCTGCTGGTCGGCTACGGACGGTCACTGCGCTGGCGCTGCTGGCGACACGTCCTGCTGATCGCCGGCGTGGCCCTCGCGCTCAACCTCGGTCACTGGCTGCGGAACGTAGAACTCTACGGCACACCACTGGTCTGGCAGGACGGAGCGAGCACGGCGTCCTACACGAACGAGGTCATCGGCGCGGGGACGCTGCTCTCCAACATCATCAGAAACGCCAGCCTGCACGCCAGCGTGCCCGGCGGCTCAGAGCAAGTCCGAGTGCAGATCGGGCAGCAACTCGCGCAGTGGATCGAGCGGGTACACGCGCTCATCGGGATGGACGCGAGCGACCCGCGCACCACCTGGGGACAAGTGACGACGCCGGATGGTCAGCAATTCCGCGTCGAGCCGTTCCACATGCACGAGGACATTGCCAGCAATCCGCTCCACTTGCTGCTGATCCTGTATGCCCTCGTCGCGATCTGCGCGAGCGGCGTGCTGAGAAGGGGGCCGGTGCTGGTCTATGCGGGGGTACTGGTGGCCGGTTTTCTGCTCTTTTGCCTGGTGCTCAAGTGGCAACCGTGGCATAGCCGGCTGCACCTGCCGCTCTTCGTCATCTGGGCGCCAGCCGTGAGTATCGCGCTGTCGTGGGGCTGGTCATGGCGGATCGGGCAAGGCGTGGCAGCGGTGCTGCTGGTCGCGGCGTTGGTGGTGATCGGCTACAACGAAACCCGCCCACTCTACGGGCCACGCTCCATCTTCTCTACCGAGCGCGCAGATCAATACTTCGCCACTAGGCCGTTCGGCACGGACTATCGCGCTGCCATCGGCTATCTCAACTCGCAGACGCATGGGAACATCGGGTTGGTCCTGGGCGCGAATGCTTGGGAGTATCCCTTCTGGGCACTCCTCAAAGACGAGGCCGGGGACAATCCGCGGCTGGAGCACGTGCTGGTCGGCAACGTCTCTGCCCGTCTCGCCACGCAACGCCAGCAGCCGGCGGCCATCATCTGCGTATCGTGTACGGAGGCGCAGGTGGAGCGGGTGAGGAGCGGCTACCGGGCGCTGCAGCGATTCGGGATCGTGACTGTGATCGAGCACACAGAGTAGTGGGCCGGGGCAGACTGGAGAGGATCAGGGGGCCACAAGGCTGGCTATGGCTTGACCGGCGAGGGCGGCGCTGGCCGTGAGACCAAGCCAGTAGATGCTCGATGTCAGTCGCCCCGGCGGTAGTCCTACCGGTCGGGAACGACCGTCGCTCGTACTGAGCGAGCGGACACGCTGGTGCCGCCACCGTGCCCAGATAAGCGCCCCGGCACAGCCGGCGGCAATCGCCAAACGAATCAGGGGCTGAAACTCCATTGCGTCTCCCCGTGCGATGATGTGGAGTGGATGTGGCGGAGACAGCGGCGTTGGCCCGGGCCGTCGGCAGCATTGGGCACCGCCATGTACCGCAGAGTGGATGCAGTGCTAAGAACGAGTCGTGCGGCGAGGGAGTCGCAGCGGCGGGAGGGGAGCCGGCGGACCTAACCCCCGACCCCTTCCCTGGCAGGGAAGGGGTGCGACGGCGGTGCCGATCCACCACTGCCGGTCAGGGAACAGACGCTGCCTGGGGCCGGTAGCCCCTTCCCTTTAGGGAGGGGGTTGGGGGTAGGTCCGCCGCGCTACCGGAAAAACCTACCCCTGTCAGCTCTCTCGCCCTCCCCCGTGTTGACGCACAGGGGAGGGAACCTGCCTCCTGCAGAATGTCACTTTGCAGACACGCCCTAGGCGGTGAGGCTGCCCTTGGTGCTCGGCACTTGGGCCGCGCGCCGGGGATCGAGCTGGGTGGCCGTATCCAGCGCGCGGGACAGCGCCTTGAAGACTGCCTCCAGCCGATGGTGGTCATTCCGTCCGGCCAGCACGCGCACGTGGAGCGTGAAGCGGCCGGCTTGCGCCAGCGATTCCAGGAAGTGCCGCCAAAGGTCGGAGTCGATGTTGCCGGTGGCCGGGCCGCGTAACCCCAGATCGCAGACCGCATAGCCCCGGCCACTGAGGTCCACCGCGACCTGAGCGAGTGCCTCGTCCAGCGGGACGAGCGCATCGGCCATCCGCCTGATGCCCAGATGCGCTCCGAGTGCCTCGTGAAGAGCTTGACCGAGCGTGAGGGCCACGTCCTCGACGGTGTGGTGCGCGTCAACTTCCAAATCGCCACGCGCCCGCACAGTCAGATCAAAGAGGCCGTGGCGGCCAAGCTGCGCCAGCATGTGGTCGAGAAACGGTAAGCCCGTCTCCGCCGTCACCGCGCCGCTCCCATCGAGGCACAGGGCGACCCGGACATCGGTTTCGGCAGTTGTGCGGTGGACCGTTGCGGTCCGCGTTTCCTGATCGTCCATATAGCTTTTACCTGCGAGGACCTACCCCCCGGCCCCATCCCAGGAGGGAAGGGGCCGGGGGGTAGGTACGCCACCAAATGCTCCCCTTACCGGCGTTCCGTCAG
>JAJDZR010000071.1 GCA_022824545.1 Chloroflexota bacterium | reverse complement strand
CCCTCTCCCCTCTGACTGGGATAGGTACAGGTTAAGCCGTAGGGGCGCAACATGTTGCGCCCGTCCCCCCGCAGTGCGGGGGGACCATAGGGGGGCTACTCACCCGCACACCGGGAGGTTTTTCGGTACTTAGCTCCCCGCCTCCGCCCCGACACACACTCCTATCCTGTCCATCCATGTAAATACCTACCCCTGTGAGGGGACCATAGGGGGGCCGTTATCCTGGTCGTCCCCCTCTCCACTTGGTGGAGAGGGCCGGGGTGAGGTCTACCAGAGCGCGTCCTGCTCCCGGCGCAGCCCATACGCCACCGAGTCCCGGTTCGGTGCCACCATGCCATACGTGATCGGCATCCCCTGCGGCACTGCCTCACGCACGGCCACGCCGTCCGCCAGGCCCAACGGCAGCAGGCGCTCAGCGCGCGCCACCTCCGCCCGCTCGATCAAGCCATAAACCGTCGCGCCACCACTGCCGTCCAGCGTCTCGCCGGCCCGCAGATCGCGCTTGGCCACCGTAATCACGTCCGCAACCGGCACCCGCATCGGAGCACCACTCGCATAGCCGCCCACCGCCGCCTCGACGATGGACCACGGCGTCTCGATGCCGCACAGGTGATACGCCCGCGACAGCACCGCCGCCCGGCCGTCGGCGCTAACCGGCAAGTGGTAGAACGCCATGTCCTCCCGCAAGAGCGGCTGCTCGGTCGTCACCACCGCCCAGACACCGTTCGCGATGTGGTCCGGCAGCAGCGTCTTCCCGTCCGGCGCGACGGCATTCGCCAGCTCCACCACGCCCTCGGCACCCAAGATGCCGCCGTCCTCGCGCCGCCGCAGCGTATTGGGCAGGTCCGGCACCGACACCGACGGCTCGTGCATCCCCCGCACGTCAGGCACCAGCCCCGTCATGTTGGCAATGGCCGTTGACTCGATCTGTGCTTTCGAGCCGTCCACGAACGAGTTGTACATATGCGCGTTGAGCCGCCGTCGCTGCACATGCTCCTCATCCACACCCCAGCGGGCAAAGGCCTCCGCTGGCGTGAGCGCCCGGTCCGTCGGATAGCGCCGCGTACCCCGCCCAGCTGCAATCACGCGATAGCCCAGTCCCACCGCCCAGTCGTACAGCCGCTTGGTGCAGATCGGCTGGTCGCCATCGGCCAAGCTGTAAACCACGCCGGCCGTCTCCGCCTGCCGCCGGAACAGCGCCCCCAATAGCACGTCGGCCTCCACGGTGACGTTGACCACATGGATTCCTGCCCGCAGCAGCCCCGGAATCACCCATGCGCTCACCTCCGGCCGCCCCGTCGCCTCCACGACCACATCGAGCGGCGCCGCAGCGAGTAGGTCCGCCGCCTCCACGATCACGGCGCGTCCGGCGTGGATCCGCTCGCGCACGACGGCGGCGCTGTCCGTCGTCCGCACGTCCGCTGCATCCCACCCGGCAGCCTCCAGCGCAGCCTCCGCGTTTGACCGCCGCACGTCCGCCACGGCCACCAGCCGCAGCCCGCGCATCCGCCCCAGTTGCGCGGCCACCGACGTACCGAACCGACCGGCGCCCACCAGACCGACCCGCACCGGCCGACCCGCCGCTGCCCGCTCCTCAAGCTGCGCCGCTAGGCCGCCAAACATCCACTCTCACTCCTCTGCACAGCATCCCACCCACCGGCTGCCGGCTGCGCGGCTGCCGCCGCTCCCGGCGTAAACACCTTATGGCGCATCATCCCACTGGATAATCACGCCCAGATGGTCTTCCGGGTGGCTCATCAGGGCCGGGTACATGCTCGGCGCCTCGTCCGCCGGTACCCGCGTCGTAACCAACCCGTCCGCCTCCAGCCGTCCCTGGCGCAGCAGCTCCAGCACCAAACCACGATGCGCTCCATCCGTCCAGCGATGAAAGATGTTGGTCGCTTTTGCCGTAGTGTCGGAATGGGCGCCGATCACTGCCACGCCCTTACTGTGGATGTCGGTGTACGGGTCAATCTCAACACGACCGCGCGGGCTACCCAGCAAGATCACCCGCCCCAGCCACGCCGCGGCGCGCAGGCAATCATTGATGACGTGCTGATCGCCCGTCGCCTCGATAGCGACGTCCACACCGTGCCCCTCCGTAGCCGCCGCGATCCGCTCCGCAACGTCCTCGCGCGACGGGTTCACGACGTGCGTCGCCCCGTGGCGGCGCGCAATCTCCAGCCGCGAGTCCAGCACGTCCACCGCAATCGCCGTCACCGCCCCATCCAGGCTGGCCACTTGCAAGGCGAACTGCCCAAAGAGTCCCTGACCGAATACTGCAACATGCTCCCCGAGCTTGACCCCGGCCAGCCGGACGCTCTGCATCGAGACGGTACCCAGACGCCCCAAGCACGCCGCCTCGTAGCTCACGCCCTCGGGAATACGGTCCAAACTCTCCTGCGCTATATCCACTACTACCCAATCCTGATGCCCCATTTTGCCCATCACCCGATCGCCTGGCGCGACCGTTGTGACCGCGCTACCCACCGCCTCGACGGTGCCGGCTGCCGCAAAGCCGGGATAGTAGGGCATGTGTGGATACTTCGCACCCGGAATGGTGTAACCAATGTGTGTGCCGGAGTAGACGGCGACCTCCGTCCCGGCACTTATGACCGTGCGCGCCGTCCTGACGAGCACCTCCGTCGGACCCAATTCCGCCGGGAGCGCCAGGGTCTCCCAATCTACGTCCTTGATCGCCCGAAACACCAGCCGCCTCGCCGCATTCGCCATGTACCCACTCCTTTATGCCGCTCTATCATCCACCCGCCGCCGGGCACCCCGGCCCCGGCCCCTGACAAGGGTAGGTTTTTTTCTGTAGGGGCGCGATGAATCGCGCCCAGCCCTTCGTCATTCCGGCGCAAGCCGGAATCCAGGGCCACGTTCAGCGCCCCGGTTCGGACGCTACTCCCCCTCTCCACATGGTGGAGAGGGGGCCGGGGGGTGAGGTCCACCCCCACCCCAAAACCAAAGGCTGCCAGGGATGCGCCGCGGCGACCGCCACATTTAACGTCCACCCCAGCCCCCGCCCGCCAGGCAAGCCAACGGATCCCACCACCAGCCGCGG
>JAJDZR010000201.1 GCA_022824545.1 Chloroflexota bacterium | reverse complement strand
CATCCAGTATGGTCCCGTGCAACTGGGGCGGTTGGATGCCCATACGGGCCACGTGCTCCCGACCGCCGCCAAGGTGTTACCCATGTCCCCGGTTTAGGTGTTACCTATGTGCCCGGTCGCACAGGGGGTGAGGCCCGCCGCGCGGACTCCCCTTCCCTGGAGGGAAGGGGCCGGGGGGTAGGTCCACCCGCTCATGCTACGCTGCCACCGACGCCCATGCAAACATCCGTCTCTGCCAAGCGGCACGACACACAAACGCTGGCATACTTCCCACCAAGCACCCCTCAACCACACCCACAGCAGGAGGCAGGACGTGAACCAGCGCCCTCTGCCCGTCGGCACCCGCTCCCAGCTCTTCTTGGACGACTACCTCATCGCCGCCAGCGACGGCGTGCAGACACAACTCCACCCCATGACCAAGCACCCGGAGCCGGTCCTACAAGCCGCGGCGCCCTGGGAGCGGCCAGAGGTCGGCGGGCTATGGGGACCGGTACATGCCCACTTCGATCCCCTCGAGCAGGTCTACAAGCTCTGGTACAGCACCATGGGCGCCTATCCGGCCGACCCACCCCGTAAGGACCCGACCTACCGCTGCCTTGCCACCTCGACCGACGGCCTCAACTGGGAGCGTCCCAACCTGGGCCTGTTCGAGTATGCCGGCTCCACCCGCAACAACATCTTCACCGACCAACCCGACATCGGTCACGGGATGCTCGACTGCCCCGAGATGGCCGCCACCGAGCCGCTCAAGCGGCGCTACAAGGCCGCCGGCTGGGGCGGCTTCGATGACAACCGCATCGCCCAGCTGAACGTCTACTTCTCTCCAGACGGCCTGCGCTGGCAGCCGTATGCCGGCAACCCTGTGCTCCGCGGCCGCCTGCTCGACGACACCAACAGCGCCGCCAAGCTCCGCGAATCACCCACTCACGAGGGTCCGCCAGGGTCCCCGGCAGCCAAGTACGCACTTCTGACCCGCATCATGGTCGAGTTGGGCGGCTGGCGCCGGCGCTGCGTCGACATCGCCACGTCCGAGGACGACGAGGGCGGCGATCCCTTCACCCACTGGAGCGATCCGCTGCTCGCCCTGGCGCCCGATCAGCTCGACGACGACATGTCCGAGGAACGGCTAGCCGCAGCGAAGCCGCTCCTGCTCCACGATCACCCCGACGACCACCACTGCGAGTTCTACGGGATGCTCCTCTACCCCACGAGCGATCTCTATCTGGGGTTCGCCTGGACCTACGACGTGGCCTTTAACCTCACCCGCCTCGGGCGCGGCAACGAGTACGCCATCGTGGACGTGCAACTCCTCGCCAGCCGCGATCTGGTCCACTGGCAGCGCATCGGCCACCGTCAGCCGGTCATCGGCCGCGGCGACCCCGACAGCTTCGACAGCCACATGATCTTCTACCATTCGCTGCCCCTGACCGTCGGCGATGAGTGGTGGGTCTACTACATGGGCTTCAACGAGGGCCACGCCGCCAAGAGCTGCTACGACGATGCCATGCGCCGGCAGTACCGCGAAGATGTCCGGGCGGGCCGCCGCCACTTCCCGGCAATGGGACTGGCCAAGGTGCGCCGCGACGGCTTCATCTCCCGCGACGCCGGCCCGGGCGGCGGCACCCTCACCACCCGGCCGCTCCGATCGGGCGGCGCCGGCCTCGAAGTGAACGCGACGGTGGCCGATGGTGGCACCATCACGGTCGCCGTGCAAGACGAGCACGGACAGAGGCTCCCCGGCTTTGGCGCCGCCGACTGCACACCGCTGACCGGCGATTCGCTACGGCACCGCGTCCAATGGGCTGACCGCCGCGGCGACGACCACTGGCGCGAGCGGCCGGTACGCCTACAGTTCCACCTCCGCAACGCCGCCCTCTACGGCTTCCGCTTCACCGACTGAGCGTGCGAGGATTGTCAGCATCAGAACGTACAGGATGGCAGGTTAGGCAGCGGGGATACCGTCACTGCGGCCCAAGCCGCAGTCCAAGACCTTTCCGCTGGATTCCGGCTCCCGCCCAACGGCGAGGAACAAACACTCCCCCTCTCCACATGGTGGAGAGGGGGCCGGGGGGTGAGGCCCGCCCCTCACAGCGCCTTCAACTCCGAGAGCACCTTGGCCAGACGATCCGCCAGCAGATCAATGTGCCGCGCCGCGTCGTCATAGCCAACTATCCACGCCTTTGTTCCCTCTCCTGACATTGAAGCCTCAGCGAAAGAGTCTCCGGCAAACTGGTCCGCCCACTGATCGAGCGTGGCCCGCAACTCTTCTGGTACATCATCATTCAGTGCGTATCGCCCAAAAGTAAAATCCCTGGTGTGCAACCCACCGACAGTGGTGGCTTCCCTCGTACACAGCCAAGCGACAGTAATCGGACCAGACGAGACCTCCGCACGCACACGCCCTCGGATGCTGACGGTATTTGACCTAGGCTCCACTTTGGCCCCATTCTCCTTGGCAACATCGAGAAGCCGCTTCGCGGCTTCTCGCACTCCGTCGCTTGGTAGCTCCTCCAAGAACGAATCCCGTGTGAGCTTCCGGCGCGGGCCGGCCGGACCGCGCGGGGACGAGGCCGCAAAACACCCCATCACCCCGGGCACCACCGGCTGGATAGAC
>JAJDZR010000106.1 GCA_022824545.1 Chloroflexota bacterium | reverse complement strand
GACCTCTACGAGGAGTTGCGGGGGCGCATCAAGGAAGATGACTCGACGGTGCCGGAGAAAGAGGGAGACTATTACTACTACGTCCGCTTCGCGGAGGGCGCGCAATACCCTATCCACTGCCGCAAGCACCTGAACTTGGATGCACCGGAGGAGATCATCCTCGACGTAAACGAGTTGGCCGAGGGCCAGGACTATCTCCAAGTCGGTATTCTGAAGAACAGCCCCGATCACCAATGGCTGGCCTACTCACTGGACACCGACGGCTCGGAGAAATTCGTCATCCACTTCAAGAATCTGGTAACCGGCGAGCACCTACCGGAGACCATCCCCAACTCCTACTACTCCCTGGAGTGGGCCAACGATACCCGGACCGTCTTCTACGACGTGCTCGACGACAACCATCGCCCGGTCAAGATACTGCAACACCGGCTCGGTCAAGACCCCGCCACCGACAAGCTGGTGTATCAGGAGACGGACGAACGCTTCTTCGTTGACCTCGGTAAGTCACTGAGTGGGCGTTTCATCTATGTGGTCGCTAGGGGCAACAATATGTCCGAATGGCGGTTTCTCGACGCCAACCGCCCGGACGGTCAGTTCACGCTGATCGAGCCGCGCCGACCCGACTTCGAATACGACGTGGTGGCCCACGGCGACACGTTTCTCGTGTGGCACAACGGCGACGGCGCCAAAGACTTCAAGGTCGCCAAAACTCCCGTATCGGCACCTGGAAAGGCCAACTGGCAGGACTTTATCCCGCATGAGTCAGGTCGCCCGATCCTGAGCGTGCTCGCGTTCCAAGACTACTTGGCCGTTACCTTCAGGCGGGATGGTCTCCCCCAATTGCAGGTGATGACGCTGCTCGGTAAAGAAGCCCACACCGTACCGTTTGACGAGGAGGACTATTCGCTGCGCGTGAAATCGGGCCGGGAGTGGGCGACCACCGTCCTGCGGTTCACCTACGCCTCGCTGACGACACCCGCCACCGTGTACGACTACGACATGGCGACCCGAGCACGGGAGTTAAAGAAGCGCACCGAGGTGCTGGGCGGTTTTGAGTCCAAGCACTACCGGGCCCGCCGCCTGTGGGCCACGGCCAGCGATGGGGCCACCATACCCATTTCCGTCCTCTACCGGAAAGATACGCCGCTGGACGGATCGGCGCCCCTGTATCTCTACGGCTATGGCTCCTACGGCGCGGTCATAGACTCGGACTTTAGCTCCAATCGCATCAGCCTGGTGGACCGGGGATTCATCTTCGCGTCGGCGCACGTTCGCGGTGGCATGGAGTTGGGCTGGGACTGGTACGAGCAAGGCAAGCTGCTGGACAAGAAGAACACCTTCACCGACTTCATCGCCTGCGCCGAGCACCTAGTGAGGGAGGGCTACGTTTCGTCCCAAAAGCTGGTGGCAGTAGGAGGCAGCGCCGGCGGCATGCTCATGGGGGCCGTGGCGAATATGCGGCCCGCCCTGTTCCGAGCCATGGTGGCCCACGTGCCGTTTGTAGACGTGCTGAACACCATGCTGGACGACACGCTGCCGCTCACCACCATGGAATACAACGAGTGGGGAAATCCACAATCTGGTGAATACTACGAATACATCAAGTCCTACTCGCCCTACGACAACGTAACGGCCCAGGACTACCCGCACCTGCTGGTTACCGCCGGCCTCAGCGACCCCCGCGTCACCTACTGGGAGCCGGCCAAATGGACCGCGCGACTCCGTGACCTGAAAACCGACAACAATCTCTTGCTCCTGAAGACTCACATGGACTCGGGTCACGCCGGCGCTTCCGGCCGGTTCGAGCGGCTGAAGGAAGTATCCCTGGAATATGCCTTCATTCTCAAGGTCCTGGGAATGGCAGGAAAATGATCGGTGCGCTCGCTACTGAGACCGCAGTTCACGCCATATGGCTTGCATCAGGAAGAGCGCGCGCAGGTGCAGACCGGTAGTGGGATCGAGCTGCAACGGGTACGTCTCACATAGTACCGCCAGCGCCGCGCGGGCGACCTCCTCGAACGACCGATCCGGTGCCGCCGCGACCACAGTGCCGACTACCTCGGCCACGTGCTCGGCAATCTCCAGACTCTCCCGCAGGAAGCGCGTCGCGGCCGGCCCGCGCCGCACCGCCGCCGGCCGACCTTCACGGTCGAGGAAGTTGTGTCCCATGCAGAGGGCGGCCGGCTCCAGTTCGATGATGCGTGCCAGGCCGGCGCGGTAGTCGGCGGCACTGGCAAAGACGAGCGGAAAGCTCCCGACCTGGCTCCCGAGTCCTTGCACCCCATCGCCGGTAAACAGCAGCCGGCGCTCCGACCACCAGTACCCCACGAGGCCGCGGGCATGTCCAGGCAGGTGGATGGCCTGCAAGACAATGCCGCCGCCGAGATCAATCTCCTGCCCGGCCGTAAGCCAGACGTCAACGTGTGTCGGCAGCCCGATGTTGTCGGCGAACTGCCCCGTGTAGGTCGTCGCCATCTCCCCAAAGGCCGGCACCTCTGCCACCAAGTCACGGTAGCTGCGCGTGTGGGCGGCTATATCGTGAAAGAAGCGCTCCTCCGCCTGATGCGCCACCACCTGCGCGGCACTGGCTATACCACGCAGCGTCTCGTTGCCGCCCATGTGGTCCCAGTGACCGTGCGTATTGAGGATGAACCGCGTGTCGGCCAGATCCAAGCCGGCCGCCGCCAGCGCCGGACCGATCACCGCTCTGGGCGAAGCGCTTACGCCGGTATCAATGATCGCCGGCTGCGGTGCCTCGATGAAATAGGCCATGACCCGACTACCCGCCGCGAACGGGCAGGTAATCCGCCACACACCGTCCAGTTCCTGTACGGCTTCATTTTCTGGCATCCAGCCTCCCCCAGCCACCGGCCCGTCAACGTAGCAGCCGGTCAGGGCCGCGTCAAAGCATCAGTGCCTAAGCATCCGCTTACGGACCGTTGGATGGTGCCAGGCCAGCCAGCCTGAACAACGCTGGCACATCCAGGTGAGATCGCAGGAGGTCCGCGAGGCGATCATACTGTTCCTCCGGCGTCGTCATCGCGGGCGTTGCTGCGGTCAACTGTGCATCCAAGCCGCGCTGACGCGCCAGCCAGGTGATGAGCGCGTGGCGCACCGGCCGATCTTGAAAAAGGCCATGTAGATACGTGCCGATAATCGTCCCGCTCGTGCTCAGACAGCCATCCGCGTAGCACACTCCTCCATCCATGACAGAGAACGGCGCCAATCGCTCCGCCGGTGTGCCCGGAGCCGCTTGTGAATGGCCCATGTGGATTTCGTAGGCGCTGAAGTCGGCTCCCCGCACCGCGGCGAGCAGTCCATGTCCGGCTGTGACCCGCGCCCGAACCTGCCGGGTGCGTTTCTCGGTGGCAAAGGTCGTCACCATGGGTAGGAGACCAAGCCCCAGCGTCTCGCGTTCCTGGGATTCGACGCCGTGGGGATCAAGAATGCGCTCTCCAAGTAGCTGGTAACCACCGCAGATGCCCAGCACCGGCACGCCGGCGGCTGCCAGGCCGACGATCCGCGCATCGAGCCGACCAGCGCGCAGAAACCGCAGGTCGGCCACGGTGGACTTGCTACCGGGGACGATGAGTGCGTCCGGCCAGCCGAGGGCGGCGGCCTGCTCGACATAACGCAGCCGCACACTCGGCTCGGCGTCGAACGGCGCGAAGTCGTCGAAGTTGCTGATGTGTGGCAGCCGCACGACGGCAATGTCAAGCCGTGACGGGCCAGCGTCGCCGCCAACGATCCGGCGCTCGTCGAGCGCCACCGAATCCTCGTCGGCAATCCGAATGTCACGGTAGTAGGGGAGGACACCCAGGGTGGGGATGCCGGTCCGCTGCTTCAGGAAGTCGAGGGCCGGTGCGAACTGCGCCACATCGCCGCGAAACTTGTTGATAATGAAGCCGCGCACCAACGCTTGTTCTTCCGGCTCCAGTAGCTCCATTGTGCCGACCAGCGCCGCTAGGACACCGCCCCGGTCAATGTCGCCAACCAGCAGGACTGGCGCTTGGGCATAGCGAGCGACGCGCATGTTCACGATGTCGCGCTCCCG
>JAJDZR010000219.1 GCA_022824545.1 Chloroflexota bacterium | reverse complement strand
CTGGGCGTGTAGACGGGCCAATTCACACCGGTCTTCAATACCAAGCTGCGTGTATGCTTGTCCCATGGCAACACCTTACTCTGGTGTTGCACTTCGTTTGTGAGTCTAGGGAATCCAACCCCCTCTCCCCCTGGGAGAGGGCCGGGGTGAGGGCAGCCTCCCCCTCTCTATCGCTCCGCGATGGAGAGGTGACAGGCCAAGGCCGCACTACACCTGGCACTATCCGTGCGGCTCTGGCCTGCCAGGGGGCCGGGGGGTGAGGCTCGTCCGCCGAAAAACCTACCCCTATCAGGGGAACCTGCTCCCGCCCCTAGCCTGCTACGCTTACACGCGATCCGATCAATTAAGGAGCACCATCGTGACAGGCCCACGCCCCCCGCAACCGGCGCGTAGCGCCGCCTGGTATGGCGGCGACGATCTCGGCAGCTTCCTGCATCGCGTCTTTGCGAAGGGCATGGGCTACGGCGATGACGAGCTGCGCCGGCCGGTGATCGGCATTTGCAGCACGTGGAGCGAGCTTAATCATTGCAATCGGGGCCTCCGCGATATTGCCGAGGCCGTCAAGCGTGGTGTGCTGCTGGCCGGCGGCTTACCCCTGGAGTTCCCCACGATCTCGCTCGGTGAGTTCTTTGTCGCACCCACCAGCATGATCCTGCGGAACCTGGCCGCGATGGACACGGAGGAGATGATTCGCGCCCAGCCGCTCGATGGCGTGGTCCTGCTCGGCGGCTGTGACAAGACCACCCCGGCGCAGCTCATGGGGGCGGCGAGCGCCAACGTGCCCGCGATCATGGTGACCACCGGCCCGATGCTCGACGGCCGCTTCGACGGGCAGGGACTCGGCGCCTGCACCGATTGCCGCCGCTACTGGACCGAATACCGCGCCGGGACCGTCTCGGCAGAGACGATGCAAGCGCTCGAAAGCGCCCTGGCGCGTAGCGTCGGTCACTGCATGGTCATGGGCACGGCCAGCACGATGGCCGCGCTGTCCGAGGCGTTGGGGATGATGCTCCCGGGCGGCGCAGCCATTCCCGGCCCGGACAGCCGGCGCCTCCTATTCGCCCAGCAGTCGGGGCAGCACATCGTGCGCCTCGCCACCGAGCGCGTCCGTCCGGCGGACATCATGACGTCCGCCGCGTTCGAGAACGCCATCCGCGTGCTCCATGCACTGGGCGGCTCGACCAATGCCGTCGTGCATCTGGCGGCAATCGCCGGCCGGCTCGGCATTGACACGCCCCTCGACCTCTTCGACCGGCTCAGTCGAGAGACGCCGTGGCTGGCCAACCTCCGGCCGGCCGGCCAGTATCAGATGGAGCAGTTCTTCGAGGCCGGCGGTGTCCCGGTCGTGATGAAGGAGCTGGAGCCGCTGTTGCACCTCGATGAACGCACGGTGACAGGCCGCACCGTCGGCGAGAACCTGGCGGCCGTCACCGTGGATGAGCGGTGGCGCGATACCATTGCCGGACGGACGGAGCCGCTGGCGGCCGAAGGGGGCTTGGCGATTGTGCGCGGCAGCCTAGCGCCGGAGGGCGCCGTCATCAAGCACGCCGCGGCCTCGCCGGAGCTTCTGACGCATCGCGGACGCGCGGTGGTATTCACGTCACCGGACGACCTCAACCGTCGCATTGACGATCCTGAGCTGGATGTAGCGGCGGATGATGTTCTGGTGATGCAGGACGCCGGGCCGGTCGGCGCACCGGGGATGCCCGAAATCGGCAATCTGCCCATCCCCCAGAAGCTCCTCGCTCAGGGTGTGCGCGATATGGTGCGTATCTCCGACGCCCGTATGAGCGGCACCTCGTTCGGAACCGTGGTGCTCCACGTCGCCCCGGAGTCAGCCGTGGGTGGGCCGCTGGCGGCGGTCCGCGACGGCGACCTCATCGAGCTGGACGTGCCGAACCGCCGTCTGGAGTTGCTGGTGCCGGCCGAGGAGATTGCGCGTCGCTTGCGCGAGGAGTGGCAGCGCCCGCCACCGGCCTATCGCCGTGGGTACGGCAAGCTCTTCCTCGATCACGTGCTGCAAGCGCCCGATGGCTGCGACTTCGACTTTCTGCGCGGCCAACCGGAAGATGCCGCCGCCGACTCAACGGCGCCCGTGACGCGGCGCTAATGAGCTATCAGCTATGAGCCGTCAGCTTTCAGCCTCGCTTCAGCTACCGCTACCATTGCAAGCTGCAAGCTGACGGCTGACGGCTAACCGCTTGTATTATGACGGTGTCTCGCCGATCCCCGGTGACAGCACGAATGAATACTGCGCCGCCACACATGAAGCAGCCGGAGAGCGGCAGCGCCCCCACCCTCGCGGCGCTGCTGGACATCTTGCCGGACGCCGCCGTCACCGGACCGACCGATATTGCCGTAGCTGACGTGCGGTTCGACTCGCGGCAGGTGCAGCCGGGAGACCTGTTCGTCGCCATCTCCCATCCGGGCTACCAGCACGATGGGCACAACTTCGTCGCCAGTGCGCTCGACCGGGGAGCCGTCGGCGTGATCGTCGGCCGGCCGGTCGCCGTTCCGGCCGACGTGGCGCAGGTGGTGGTCCGCGATCCACCACGCGCCCTCGCGCTCCTGAGCGCCGCGCGTGCCGGATGGCCGGCCGCGCGGCTCGGTATCGTCGGCGTGACCGGTACGGACGGCAAGACGACCACGACGACGCTCATTGCCGGCGCGCTCCAGGCATTGGGGCACACCGCGGCCCACGTCTCGACGGCCAGTCTCGGCACCGGCGCCGCGGTACTCCCCAATCAGAGCCGCCAGAGCACCCCGGAGGCACCGGAGATACAGCACCTGCTCGCCCAAGCCACGGACCACGGTGCAGACTATGCGGTGATCGAGGCTACGTCGCACGGACTGGCGCAAGATCGGCTCTATGGCACGGAGGTGGATGTCGCGGTCTACACGAACATCACGCACGAGCACCTTGACTATCATGGCTCTATCGAGGAGTACGTAGCCGCCAAGGCGCGGCTGCTGGCGTTGCAATCATCGCTGCCGGGCGTACCGGCGAAGCTGCACCCCCGCGCCAAGGCCGCCGTGCTCAACGCCGACGACGCGCACTGTCCCCGCTTGCGCTCGCTGGCGCAGGTGCCGGTCACGACGTATGGCCTCCACCGGCCGGCCGATGTGTACGCCGTCAGCGCCACCTACGACGGCTTGCGCCCCTCCGTGCAGGTGCGGACCCCTTGGGGCAACGCGCAGCTCCGACCACGGGTCGTCGGCCCCTTCAATGTGGCGAACGTGCTGGCGGCACTGACAACCCTGGGAGTGCTGGGCTGCCCCCTTGCGGCCGCCGTGGCCGCCGTCTGCCGGCAGGCCGGGGCACCGGGGCGCATGGAGCTGATCGAGGCCGGCCAACCGTTTGCGGTCATTGTGGATTACGCCCACACGCCCGCGAGCCTCGACCTCGTGCTGCGCGCGCTCCGGCCCTTGACGCCCGGCCGGCTGATCGCCGTCTTCGGGAGCGCTGGCGAGCGCGACCGGGCCAAGCGCCCCATGATGGGCCGGATCGCTGCCACCCACGCCGACTTCTTCGTCCTCACGGACGAGGACCCGCGCGGGGAAGACCGCGCGGCGATCCTGGCGGAGATCGCCGCCGGCGCCGTGGCCGCCGGTGCCCGCCAGGGAACGCACTTCCTCTGCTGCCCGGACCGCCGGACGGCCATCCGCCTCGCCTTCGAGCGTGCCACGACCGGCGATACGGTGCTCCTCGCCGGCAAGGGCCACGAGCAGTCCATCATCATCAACGGCCGGTCCCACCCCTGGGACGACCGTACCGTCGCCCGCGAGCTTCTCTCCTGACCGCCCGCGCCGCCGAAGGCGGCCCTTCCCACCTAACCCCCGGCCCCTTCCCTGATGAAAGTTGCCAACTTAATCAGGTAGTGGGGCACCACCCCCTTCCCCAGCCCGGCCCCCGTTACGACATAGGGAAGGGAGTCCGGTTCCCTCCCCTGGAGCTTGCTCCGGGGGAGGGCGAGGGTGGGGGTCAAAACACTACCCAGTTAAGTTCGCAACCTTCACGAGGGAAGGGGAGTCCGCGAGGCGACCTTTAGCCCCTTCCCTTCAAGGAGGGGGGTGGGAGTAGGTCTGCTCACTCCCGCATGAAAACCTACGCCTGTCAGGGTGGGGGCTAGTGGACGCCTCGCCACCAGAAACGCTATCATGCATATTTACTATCGTGATTCCCAACACGACTCGGCGGTCCGCAAGCAGTCCCGAGGCGCGGTTGGCCGCGTGGTGGCGTGCCGGACAGGGCGCCACCGCCGGCTGGCTCGTTGCCGACGACGGCTCCCGCTGGCGGGTGCGCCACCCCGGCCGCGTCAATCACGACGCCGGGCCGGACTTCGTGGAAGCGGTCTTGGAGACGCCGCCGGGGACAGCGGTGCGCGGCGCCGTGATCGAGTTGCACCATCGGGCGAGCGACTGGCGGGCACACGGTCATGACCGGAATCCGCGCTACAACACCGTCACCTTGCACCTCATCCTCGTGGAGAACCACCCCGGCATTCCCACACTGGCCGCCAACGGCCGCCGCATTCCCCGCGTCGTCATTGACCCGGCGGGTCTCCCGCCACCACCGGCACGCTCGGCCTGGCGCCAGCGCGGCGACGCCGGCCTGTGGAGTTACGGCTGCCGGCTACCGGGCGCGGTAGGCCGGGACCGCCAGCGGGCCGCCCACGTGATCGGCATCGCCGGCGATATGCGGCTAGCCTGGCTGACCCGCATCTTCCGTCTCGACTTGGCCCGCGCCACACCGCACGGCGAGCCGGAGCCGCCGGCTACACAGATCGTCGAGCAAGTGCTCTATGAGGGCATCGCCGACGCCCTGGGATTCAGCCAAAATCGCACCGCCATGCGCCAGCTTGCCCGTAGCGTGCCGCTGGCTGCCTTGCCACGCGCAGCGCCATCGAGCACGGACTACCCGAACGCCCTGGCCCGCGCCGCCACGGCCCTGTTCACGGCCGCCGAGCTAATACCCCCGGCACCGAGCCGGCTACCGCGGCAGCTCCCGCTGCTCGCCGGCATCTCTACGCCACCGCGCGCCGTCACGGCCCCGCGCAGTGTCCACGCCCCTGCTTGGCAAGCCAATCGCACCCGGCCAGGCAACGCGCCCGTGCGACGCATCGTCGCGCTGGCGGCGCTGGCGGTCTCCTGGCCGCCGCCGGGACTGGGCCAGGCCGTGCTCCGGCGCCTCGCGGCCGCCGATCCCGCCGGCTCCGGCCGGCAGCGCGGCCGCCCCTGGTCGGCCCTCGCCGCGCTGGTACGGCAGCCCGCAGCACCGCCCGCGGTCGTGCGGTATCTCCGGCGGCTCGGCGTCTGGGCGGACGAGGAGACACCCACGGCCCTCATCGGCGCCAGCCGGGCCGCCGACATCGTGGTGAACGTCCTGCTGCCGTACACTCTGGCCGTGGCACACGACGGACCGCCGGGCACTGGACACCGCGCCCGACGAGTCTTTCTCGAACACCCGCTCCTAGCGGAGAACTGGATCACGCGCTTGATGAGCAAGCGCACCGGCTTCCGCGCCGGAACGGCCCGCGAGCAGCAGGGCCTTATCCGGCTCTACGAGCACTACAGCCACAGCCTCTTCTGCGCCCAGTGTCCGCTTGGCGAGAAGCTCCCCGCTACGGCGGCCGTGGAGGGACATGAAAAATGATGATCGTCATTGCGGCTTCCGCCGCAATCCAGGGGCAAGGGGCCGGCTCACAAGGGTAGGTACGGGCCCACCCGTAGGGGCACCCCTTGTGGGTGCCCTGGCCGCTCTCCCGTCATTCCCGCTTTCGCAGGAAGGTGGATTCACATTTGAAGTGCAACAGTTCCTGCCAGAAGATTTCCGCCGGGGTCTGGTAGTCCAGACACTTGCGGGGGGTATTATTGTACAACTGCACCAGCTCCGTAAACCGCGCCGTCGAGACCGTGGCCAAGT
>JAJDZR010000240.1 GCA_022824545.1 Chloroflexota bacterium | reverse complement strand
TCATGGAACCAACAGAGCAGATCAACCATGTGGACACCGATGTCCCACAGCGGCCCGCCGCCGATCACCGGGTCCCAGCGCCACCGGCTGAGGTCGGCCGGCGCCATCAGACATTGGGCGTGGCTCACCAGCGGCCGTCCGAGCCGCCGCTTCGCCTCGCGAACCGCCCCGGAAAATCGGAAGCTGAAGTTGAGCATCAGCTGCGTGCCCGCGGCGCGCTGCGCGGCCGCGATCTGCAAGCACTCCTCCGTAGACATCGCCATCGGCTTTTCCAGCCAGAGGTGCTTGCCGGCCGCCAGGGCTGCCAGTGCCGGCTCGGTGTGCATGCTGTGCGGCGTGGCGATGGAAACGATGTCCACGCTCGGATCGTCGAAAATGCGCTGCGGGTCCGACGTCACGTAGCCGCCGTACTCGCTCTGGAGTCGCTCGGCCGACTCTGGCACCACGTCGCAGAAGCCCCGCACCTCAACCTCAGGCGTCTCCGCCGCCCCGCGGGCATGGCCGCTGCCGGCGCTTCCACATCCGATTAGCGCCCAGCCGTATGGTGCTCCCCCGACCCCTCCGTTGTTGCCCATGCTCATCCCTCCAATACCAAGGTAGGCTGCTCTCGTCTCCGTAGCCGTCTGCAACTGCGCTAGAGCGCCCCGGACGCGCGCAGCAGCGTCTCCTGCACGACGAAGTCATGCACCGGACCGAACGGTGGCATCCGCTCCCCGCGAATAGCCGCCGCGAGATCATGCAGGTCCACGACGAAGCCGGTCCAGTCGCCGCCGTCCACGGTCTGCCAGCCGGCCTCGAAACCTCCGGCGGCCGCTTCCAGGTGCAGCCGCGCCTGCGTGCCACCGGGTGGCTCGATCACCAGCGTCCCTTTGGTGCCGAGTACCTCCAGCCGCCGCCCGGCGCCGACCTCCATCCCGGCCGACTCCACGACGGCCATTGCCCGGTCCCACTCCAGCACCGCCAGGCTATTGTCCACGAACGGCTGACCGGCCGCCTCATCGGGAATACCGCGGACCGGCATCATGATCGGCCCGTCGCCGCTCTCCGGCCGGCGAAAGTCGGAGCGCAGGAACGGCGAGACCCGCCGCGGCCGGCCGAGTACGGCCACCATCGGATCAATCAGGTGGCCACACATCTCGAACATGATATGCCCTGGGTACGGCATGGACTCCAGCCAGCGGTCGTAGCTCGACTTACCCTTGCCGATCCGGCCGCGGATGCTGAACACGTCGCCGAGTAGCCCCTCGCGCGTCAGCCGGTAGAGCAGCTGGAAGGGCGGGCTGTTGCGGAAGTGGTAGGCCATCAGCACCACAAGCTGTCGCGCGGCGGCAATGTCCAGCACTTCTCGATACGCTTCCAGCGAGGTCCCGGCCGGCTTCTCCAGGTACACGTGCTTGCCGGCCAGCAGGGATTGCTTGGCATCGTCCAGGAACTGCCAGATTTCCCCGTCAATGATGATCCCTTGAATGGTGTCGTCGGCCAGCAGGTCCTCCGCGCGGGGTACCCAGCGGATGCCGCCGTAGATGGGATCGGCTTCCCGCTGGCTGCGGACTTCAGGATTGGCCTCGTAAGCACCCGCGATCTCCATGTCGCCGGCCGCGCCGCTGGTGATCGCGCGCACTTTGCCGGACAGGTGGCTGTGGACCGCGCCGAGGATACCGAGCCGGATAGTCATGAACGTCACTCTCCTTGTGGTGTCCGGCGGCCCTGCTGGCCCCTATTTGGGCATGGAACCGGCCAGCCGACGCCGTTGCCGTGCATACTATACCCTGCTTGCTCCCGGCTCCGACAACATGACTGGCCAAGGGCTAGGACCGGGCGCGACCGCAAAATACCGTTGCTCACGTTCACGCGGCCCCGGAGGGAACCAGGATGCGACTCCTCGGCTATAGCGACCGTCTCAGCGTAGCCCCGGGCGACACGATCCGCTTCATGGTCAGCTGCGAGCACCCCTCCTACCGGGCGGACTTGGTGCGCCTCATCCACGGCGACGAAAGCCCCCGAGGCCCCGGCTACAAGGAGCGCCTCGTCGCGTCCGACATCAACGGCGAGTACCCGGGGCGGGCCCAGCACATTCACAGCGGCTCCTACGTCATCGTGGAGGACAGCGCGCCACTACGGCAGATCGAGAGCTTTACATTGGCCGTCTGGCTCTATCCCACCACACCCCAGGCCGGCAGCCAAGGTTTGCTGACACGATGGTCGGACGCTGACCGCGCCGGTTACGGCTTGTGCATAGACGAGGCCGGCGACCTCGCACTATGGCTGGGTGACGGGACCGGCACCGTCGAGCGCCTCTCGACTGGCACGCCGCTCCGCGCTCACGACTGGTACTTCGTCGCCGCGACCTACGACGCCGCCAGCGGCCGCGTGTGCCTGTACCAGGAGCCGGTGCGCCGCTGGCCGGTCGAGACCAGCCGCGCGGTGGTCGAGCGGATGGCAACAGTGCGGCCATGGAGCGCCGCCGGCACCCCCTTCCTCATGGCCGGTTACTTGACCGCCGATCCGGCGACGCGCGGCGCCGTGAGCGGATACTTCAACGGCAAGCTCGACCGGCCCTGTCTCTTTGGCCGGGCGCTGCGTCCGGCGGAGGTGGCCGCGCTCCAGGACGGTACATCACCCCACGAGCGCGGCGCGGCGCTCGTCGCGGCCTGGGACTTCAGCGCCGACATCGCCACGGACAAGGTCACGGACACCTCGGACCACATGCTCCATGGACGCGCGATCAATATGCCCACGCGGGCAGTGACCGGCTACAACTGGACCGGCACGGAAACGAGCTTTCGGCTCGCGCCGCACGAGTACGGCGCGATCTACTTCCACGACGACGATCTCGAAGACGCCGGCTGGGAGAGCGACTTCGCGCTCACCGTGCCGCCGGACTTGCCGAGTGGCGTCCATGCCGCGCGTCTGCGCGCCAACGACGACGAGGACTACCTGCCCTTCTTTGTTCGCCCACCGCCGGGAACCAGCACGGCCGCTATCGCCGTGTTGTTCCCCACGATCCACTATCTGACCTACGCGAACTTCCGCGACATCAGCGGTGGTATCTGGGACCTGGAAAACCTGCCCAACGCGGACATGAGCCTTCATCGCGCCGAGTACGCCTACGCGGCGCAGCACGGCCTACCGGGGCTGTACGACCTCCATTCCGACGGGTCTGGGACCGCGTATGTCTCTCGCTTACGTCCCATCCTGAACATGCGCCCGAAGTTCCGCTATCGGGTGTGGGGCGCACCCGCCCGCTTCCCTGCCGACCTGTACCTGATTGACTGGCTCGAAGCGAAGGGCTATGCGGCCGATATCATCACCGACGATGACCTCCACGCGGAAGGAGCGGGCCTACTCGCCCCCTATAAGGTGGTGCTGACCGGTTCTCATCACGAGTACTGGACGGCCCGGATGCTGGCGGCGCTGGACACGTACCTGCAAGACGGTGGGCGGTTCATGTACCTGGGCGGCAACGGCCTCTTCGGAGTCACGTCGGTTGATCCGCAGCGGCCCCACGTCATCGAGGTCCGCCGCTGGGGAACAAGCTGGCCGTTCGAGATGCCCCCCGGCGAGCGCTACCACAGCACCACCGGCGAGCCGGGCGGCATCTGGCGCAACCGCGGCTGGGCGCCCAATCGGTTCGTCGGTGTCGGCTCGTCTGCGGCCGGCTTTGACCGCGGCGCGCCTTATGTCCGGCAACCGGGTAGTTTCGATCCCCGCGCGGCTTTCATCTTCGAGGGCGTCGGTCCCGACGAGGCCATCGGCAACTTCCCCTCGCTCATGGTGCAGCACGGCGCGGCCGGCTACGAAATGGATCGCCTCGATTTCAGTCTCGGCACGCCGCCGCACGCCCTCTTGCTGGCATCATCCGTCGGCCACTCGGACCGCTACAACGCCTTCATTGACGAACGCTTGCAGTTCACGAAGGGGATTGATGGCGTGCTCTCGACCACGCCGCCTCAGGAGGGCGTCCTCCATCCGTTCATTCGCGCCGATATGGTCTACTTCGAGACACCGCACGGGGGCGCGGTTTTCTCCGTCGGGTCCATCGCCTGGCGCGGCAGCCTCTCGTACAACGACTACGATAACAGCGTCTCGCGCATCACCGAGAACGTGCTGCGCCGCTTCGCCGAGGTAGAACCGGACCAATGAGTCCCATCCGTCATTCCGGCGAAAGCCGGAATCCACGTCCCCCCGTCGCAACGGGGGGACTATAGGGGGGCCATCACCCAGCAAGAAGTCAGCGACGATGGTCCGCACGCGCTCGGGCGGTACTCCGTCCCGCTCGTCGAATGTGCGACTCTCACCCGTCCCCGTTATCCGCAGGTATCCGAACTCTCCGTCGGCACCGATGTCTACCGCCAGTTCGTCACCGTTGCCGCGCGTTTCCCACTCCAGCAGTATGCCGCCATCCGCGAGCGGCGCGATGTGGTAGGGCGTACCGTCGCGTGCCGCCACACCGGCCATCTCGGATGCAATGTCAGCAAGCAACCGGCGGGCAGCTGCGAGCGCGATTTCCGTTAGCGGCAAGGCCCCGTAGGAGTCCCAGTTGGGCAACAGCTTGCCCAACCGGCGTAACGTCTGGAGCGAGTGCTCCAAGTGGGGGCTGAGGGCGAAGTCTTCCGCATCCACAGTGTTGTGCGGCGTTGGCGCATACCGGGAATCCAATGCGCCGAGGCGAGAAGCGTTCATACAATAGCTGCCGATCTTGGGGAGTTGCCCTGACCTAACGGTAGTATATTACAAGCTGCGCTCGACCTACACCATTAGCGACCACCTCTCGCTCGTGGTGCAACATGGTATGACCGGCTGGCAATTCCCGGCCCCCACACACTGACGACCCGGAAAGGACGGTGTAGAGCTGTGGCCCAGGAATTCGAGCAGACACACAAGCGCCCACCATATCCGATGCCCCCGCCGCTTCCGTTTCCCGATACGGGTCTATCTACTCAGGCCACGCTCGACGGCGTGCGAGAGCGCCTGAGCCAAGACCCCTACGAGGTCGAGCGCAACTTCGGCGTCAGCTACGTCGGCCCACCCCATGCGATCACGCAGCAGGCCGCCGATCTGGCGGCCGGCACCTTCTTTACCGAGTGGGCACGGGACATGAATCCGGGGACGCACCAACTCGAAAAAGAAGCCGTGCGGATGATGACCTCACTCCTTGGCCGTCCCGAGGCGGTCGGCTTTATCACCAGCGGGGGCACCGAATCGAACCTCGCTGCGCTGCGCCTGGCTCGCAATCTGGCGCGGAAAGACCGCCCGGAAGTCATCATGCCCGAATCCGCACACTACAGCTTCCGAGTCGCTGCCGAGTTGATGGGTCTGCGGCTCCACGAAGTGCCGCTCGACGGCGCCTTCCGGCCACGCATGGACCAGGTCGAGACGCTGATAAATGAGCGAACCATCGCGCTCGTCTGCTCCGCGCCGGACGGGAGCCTGGGACAGTTGGACCCGGTGCGCGAGTTCGCGGACCTCGCCGCGCAGCACGGCCTCTACCTCCACGTAGACGCCGCGTTCGGTGGCTTCTTTCTCCCCTTCATGCGCGACTTGGGCTACGACGTGCCGCCCTTCGACTTCTCCCTGCCGGGCGTAAGCTCCATCATGACCGACGGGCACAAGCTCGGGCTGCTGCCCGTGGCGACCGGCTTCTTCCTCGTCCGCGACGAGGCCATGCTGCAAGCCATTCCCATTGAGACAACCGTCATCCACAACATTACGGCCACCAAGCCCGGCGATCACGCCGCGGCAGCCTGGGCGGTGATGCAGCGGCTCGGCCGTGCCGGATACCGGGAGTCCGCGCGCCGCATCCTGGAGGTAGTGGATACCATTGTCACAGGGATCGAAGAGCTTGAGGAGCTGCGGCTCGTCGTCAAGCCGCTCATTCCCGTCGTGAACTTCACCTCGGACGTGCTCGATGTCGAGCAGATTTACCGCGAGCTACGCGCCCGCGGCTGGGGGGCCACCTATGGCCGTCTGTACGATACGCCGCGTATCCGCTTCTCGATCCATCCGCACCGCGACCTGGATCATGCCCAGCAGCTTGTCGCGGCCCTAACCGAGTCGGTCGCGGCAGTGCGGAAACGTGGCTAGACACCGGTCGCACCGCAGTGATCTCCGGAGCGTAAGGTCCCGTCCCCCCGCCGCAGCGGGGGGACCATAGGGGGGACACCGCCAGGCGTGGTAGCATGAGACCGCGAAGGAGAGTGCTATGCAAGTCAATCCCCAGCAGCTACTCGACGACGGCTTCATCATCCTGCGTCAGGTCGTCCCGCCGGAGCAGCTCGACAGCCTGCGTGCCACCTACGAAACCATCGTCGAGCGCCAGCACCGGCGCTGGGCCGGTGAGTTGGACTGGGACGTGCCGGTGGCGATGGACTACAAGTCCAAGCAGCCGCGCGTGGTACTCAACGCCATCGTGGACGCGGCCACCGCCGATACCGTGGACTTCAACCTGCACGATCACACGCTGGGCGTCAGCCGCCAGTTGATGCAAGCCCCGGAGGCCGCCCCCACGGCCATGTTCTTCATGTCCAACCCGGCGACCGACCACGGCCCCGATCCGTGGCACCGGGACGCCGTCGGCCGCCGGCTGGCGCCGTTGCAGGGCCTGCAAGCGGACATGCTGGCCAACGCGCCGGGCTACGTCCAGTGGAACATCCCTCTCTACGACGATGACGTGCTCTGGGTGGTGCCCGGCAGCCACCGGCGCTCCAACACGGCGGCGGAGGACCGGCAGTTGGCCGCGAACCCACGGGTGCCCTTGCCGGGCGGTGTGCAGGTGCGGCTCAAGGCCGGTGATGGCGTCGTCTACAGCAACCTGATCCTGCACTGGCCGAGCGACTACAGCACCAAGCACCGGCGCACCATCCACCTCGGCTATCGCTCGTTCGGCGGCGCTATCTTCCCCTACAGCACCCACTTCTACTGGGACTTGGGCTTCACCAAGCACCTATCGCCGGCATCGCGAGCACAGTTCGAGCGCTTTGCGGCGCTGCACGCGCAGGAGCGCGATCACATCGAGGCCTTCTTCCGCGCGATCCTGGACCGCGATGAGGTGACCTTCCGGTCAGAGTTGGCCGTGCTGCATCCGGGCGAGACGGAGCGGCTCGTGTGCGTAACGCTGCTGTCCCGGCTGGCCACCAAGCTCCACGAACTGACCCGCCCGGAGATCGCCAGCTTGCCCCACAACGACCGATCGAAGGCCGTCGGCGACCAGCGCACCAGCTTCTACCTGCTGCAAGACATGGCCGATCGCTTCTCGCCCGCGGAAACGGACCTCCTGTACCGCCGCTTTGCACCGCTGGAGGCCCAGACGGACTCGGTCGTGGACATGCCCGACAACTACGACGTCGAGGACTTCATCGCCACCTGGCGCAACAGCGACTAACGCAGTGCTATTGATTCCCCTATCCGGCGCAGTGCGCGGGCAGCCAGGCGACGGACCAGCACTACTCGAATAGGTTGCAATGACATCCAACAAAGCCGGGAGCACCGTGTTCTGGGTACTGGATTCTCCCGATACTACCCGCGGCTTGGCGGAAGGGGGCTATGAAACCGAACCGTCGATCACCTGTCCGCTCGACTCGGGGCACCAACGGGCTGGCCGGCGGATCGGCGATCTGAATGTGGCGTTGACCTCCACATGGATGGCGGACTTCATTTGGAGGTGGGCGGGCATTACCCCTCTGTTGCCCGAGCGGACTCTGACCCTCTTCCGGGCAGCAGAACTGACCGGGTTCGACGTGCGGCCGGTCACGGTGCGTTGGAAAGTGCGCCCGAGGCAGCCAGACCCCGAGGATCTCACTCCCGATAGCACCCCTGGCGTGGCGGAGCGTGTGGTCACCCAGACGCCGGTGCCACGACTCTGGGAGTTGGTGGTCACTGGCTGGGGCGGTGTGGCACCTCCAGAGTTCGGGCTGCGTTTGGTCGAGTCGTGCCCCGCCTGCGATCTCAAGGAGTACGCGATCTTCATGGATCCGGAGCGGTTGATTGACGAGCGCCAGTGGGACGAGAGTGATTTCTTCAAGGTCTGGCCGTTCGGGATCATCTTCGTCACGGACCGCGTGGCGCGGCTAGCCCAGGAGCACAGGTTGCGTGGTGCCCAGTTCCGGCCACTGTCCTCGCTGTGGTCGGGGGACACACGTACTGCAGGCTTGCCGTTATCGGAGTACCTGCCAGCGGCGCGGGCCCGGGAGGTCAGCAAGCGATTGCAGCAGAGCCATGACGCGCATATCCGCGAGTTCCTGCGGCGGTTCGATGACACCGACTGATACCCACGGCACCATCACCGCACCCTAGCTGCCGCTGGGTGTGATCCCCGACCACCGGCAGTTCATCGAGCAAATCGTGAGTGGCTGGTCACCCCACGACGACACTCGATGGAAATGATTCGCCCAACGTCGGAAGAGCCTGTGGAGACGGAGTTGCCAATGCGCCACTTCCTGCCTTGGGCCTCGATCACGCCCGCCGATCCTTGCGCCGAAAGCCCGCGCTGATCGCGACGGGCCGCCCGGTGCGCCGCGAGGCGGCATCCACTACAGCTAACGCCGCGTGTTCTGATCGTGCCCTCCCATGTTTTCTACCGCTTTCCGAATGGGCAACGGCGGCAACGCAGAGGTATTGGTGGCTACATTGCAGGCGCAAACACGCTATACTTCGGACATGGCAGCCAAGAGCTTTACGGTCAGCTTGCCAGCCCATATCCTGGCAACCTTCGGCTGGAACGAGTCCGAGGCGGCCCGACGCATCAGCGAGACGCTGGTCATGGAACTGCTGCGCCTGGACCGCCTCACCGAAGCGGAGGCCGCAGCCATGCTCGGCCTAGACAGGTGGGCACTGCTCGATGTTATGGCGGCCCACCAGGTCCCCTCAGTCAGTCTGTCTCCTGACGAGTGGGACGCGGAGCGGGCCAGACCGCTCGAAGGCGCAGAGCCGCGGTGATCGTGTCCGACAGCGGACCGCTGATCGCGTTTGGGACAATCGGGCGCTTGGATCTCCTAGAGACGCTCTTTCGCCGCGTCCTGATACCCGATGCCGTATTCCACGAGGTTGTGGTGGCCGGCAGAGGGCGGCCGGGGTCTCGGGACGTGGCGGCGAGCGCGTGGCTTGAACGCCGCTCCCTCGCGGACCGCGGCCCTTTGGCGCGGCTTCCGTCGAACATTCACGCCGGAGAGCGTGAGGCGATTCTCCTCGCCCACACCTTGGAGCTGTCGTTACTCATAGACGAACGTCGCGGGCGCAGATTCGCAGGAAGTATCGGAGTTGAAGTATTCGGGAGCCTGCGGGTACTGGTGGAAGCCTACCAGCGAGGTATCGTCGACGATGCAGCGGCACTCGCCGAGAGGATGGTCGCGTCCGGCTACTGGATCAGTCCGGCGCTACGTTCAACACTGACCAAAGAGAGCCTATCGACTCCCGATCACTGACCTTTGGCTAGACCGGCTCAGGCCTCGGCCTGAGCACGCCCGGCGAGCAGCGCCGCATACAGTGCCGCCAGCCGCCGGCCACTGTCGCGCCAGGAAAAC
>JAJDZR010000281.1 GCA_022824545.1 Chloroflexota bacterium | reverse complement strand
AAAAGCGCTTAAGAATGGAACATAGTGAGAGATATCATTCTCCGAGAGCTGATAGCATTGAAAGAGATTTCGAGGAGGGACGTGTGAAAAGTGGAGATGTAGAGGATTCCGTTGTCATTTTTCAACAGCTAATTCACCTCTGGAAGAGATTAGTCGAGGAAAACGGAGGCAAATTCTATATTGTGATATTACCGAGACTAGATGAGGTACGTGTAACCACGATCCTAGATGACGAATTCGATGTGATAAACCTGTATGATTGCTTTAATGAATATGTCAAAGATTATCAACAGCGGGAATGGCGCTACCAAGCACAGAGATTTAAGCGTGATGGCCATTGGAACGAGGCGGGCAATCAGTTGGCGACGGTCTGTCTGTATCGGTTTCTTGAACAGGAAGTGGGGTTACCGGTGCTGTCCGATACGGCCCTTCGGGAAGCATTCTTCACCTATTATTCGTCCTTCGAGGGCTGGATGCCGGATGAGAGGTGGATCAAGCAGGTACCCGTGCCTCCGCATGTACAGGAAGGCATTCGGGATAAATATCTTACACTTGAGAAACCTGAATCTGAAGCAGATTGAGGACCTCAGGTGGCCGGGGGGGAGTGGTTGACGATGGTGGACAGCGAGGGAGAGGCCGCAGCGGTTTGGGATTGCCGACACGACGACCATATTTCGAAACTGGCGGAAACTTGGTCAGCGGTCGGCCGGTCTAACGGAGTAGGTGCGGTCGGGTAGGATTAGCGCAGCCGGCCGCGTGCAACGAACGCTCGCTGAATGAGGAGGTCACGATGTCACTGGGGCAGATCATCATCATTGTCGTTGCTGTTTTGATCGGTCTTGTCGTTCTCGCGCCAATCATTGGGCTGACGATTGGCTTGGCGCTCACGTTGCTGGTGGCCGGACTGATCGGCTGGCTGGCCGACCGGATCATGCCGGGCGAGTTGCCCTACGGCAAGGCCGGCGCTGTTGGCGCCGGTATCGTCGGCGCCGTCATCGGCTCCCTCATCCCGGTGATCAACGACTTGGGGCCGGCACTGTTCGGTATCCGCGTGGTCCCGGCCTTCGTAGGTGCTCTGATCGTCGTGGCCCTGGTCGAGTTCTTCGCCAGCCGCCGCCGGACGCCCGGCTACTACAAGTAGCCTCACCTTCCCACTTGCCGCTATCCACCATATACTTCCCATATATTCGCTGCATGGGGGTTGCGCCGATGGAACGTGGCAAGGTGCCGGACCCTGCGGCCCGCCGGGCCGGGCTGCTGCTCATAATCACCGTGGTCGCTACCGTTGTCGCGGTTGTTGGGCGCGTTGCCGTTGCCGCCGACTACCCTACGCTCGCCGAATCGCTCATCGCCATCTCGGACAGTAGTGGCCTCTACGCTATCGGCGGTGCCGCGCGATGAATCGCCGGGGTCACGTTGATCGCCGGGGCCTGGTTCTTGCTCCGAACATGGATCATTCGCCAGCGGCTAGGCACGCCGCTGGTGCCGCTCCTCTTCGTTGCCTCGGGCCTCTTCACGGCAGTGTCCGGTGCCGGTGCCGTCGCCTTGGCGGCATTTGCACCCGACGTAGGTCCGGCGACGGAAACGGCAGCCGCTCTCCGGGAGCTTACCGGCAAGGCCGGTTTCGCCCTGGGCGGGTTAGCGTTGATCGTTGCCGCCCGGTATCAGTGGAAGGTCAGCGCTACCTTGCGCCGCATCGCCCCGGTCACGGCGATCATCGGTATCGCGCTGCAGCTCATCTGGTTTGACGCCATCATCATGCTGCACACGGTCACTGGGGCCGCTTTCCTCGTCTGGCTGGTCGTTATCGGGACCATGCTGTTCACTGGTCGGGTCGAACGGCACTTCGTTGCCCTACTCGCCTCAGCCTCGCCGCAACACTAGGCGGCCGCCTTGTGAGGCTGTTCCCCTGCCGACTGCCGGGAGGCGGCTGTCCCGGCCCGGCCCCGAGAAAATCCTTGACTCTCCTGACGAGTCTTGCTAGGAGTCAGGCGGTATTTTCTCAACTGCTCCCCTGTTGTTGTCTGCTCGTCCTGGCGCGATTGCTCTTGTTCTCTTAGCATTGATCGTGCCTGACTCTGTAACATAGGAGTTGGCCTTGAGTTCTGGTGACGCGGCCGGGGTCCTCGTTGTCATTGCTATCATGTCCGCGGTGCAGCATCGAGGGAGGAGCGGCTCGCGGCCGCCATCTGCCAAGCGAGCGCCGGCAGTTCGCCCCGACCATCCAAGACATGGGCCGGTGCAGTACTGTCCGAGGAGATCGGGTAAGTAGCGCCTTGTGCGGAGGTGTGAACTATCTGCCTGTTCATGGTTCGGCCGGCTCACTGTGAACGGCGACCACAGGAGTGCTCCACGCACCATCCTGGCTTTGGCGATTAAGGAGGCGAGACCGATGGGACTGAGCAACGAGTGGGAATGGCAAGACGAGGCCTTGATTGCAAAGGCCGATGGGCGCATTGATGGCACCAACGCCCGTGAGTTCCAGGATGCCTTGGAAACCGTCATCAAGGCGAGCGACAAGGTGATGATCCTGGACCTCGAGCGCCTCTCCTACATCAGCAGTGCCGGCCTGCGGGTCATTCTGCTGGCCGCCAAGGAGCTCCGCCAACAGGACACGAAGTTTGCGGTCTGCTCGCTTTCCAACTCGATCCGCGAGGTCTTCGAGATCAGCGGTTTTGACCAGATTATCCCCGTACATGCTTCTCTGGCCGAGGCCATCGCCGCCCTCAAAGACTGAGCGAGGAACTACCTCTCGCTCGCCCCCGGAGTGGCGCCGCGGTAGCCCTCGAGTAGGCCGCCTGTAGCAGCGTTGGGATGAGCATGATGGGACAGCCCTACAAGATTCTGGTTGTTGACGACGAGCCGGACCTCCAGCCGCTCATGCTGCAACGCATGCGGCGCAACATCCGCTCCGGCCGCTATGCATTCGTCTTCGCTCAAAACGGAGTCGAGGCGCTCGTCCGACTTCGTGAGGACGAGGACATTGATATGGTCCTCTCGGACATCAACATGCCACAGATGGACGGCCTCACGCTGCTGGAGCAGATACCCAAGGTCGATCCCAACATCCGCTCCGTCATCATCTCCGCTTACGGTGACATGGAGAATATCCGCACGGCGATGAATCGCGGCGCCTTCGACTTCGTGACCAAGCCGGTTGACTTCAAGGACCTGCGGATCACCATTGACCGGACGCTGCGCCATCTCGAGGAATGGCGCGCGGCGCTCGCTGCGCGCGACCAGTTGGTTGCGTTGCAGAACGAGCTTGATGTTGCCAGCAAGATGCAGCAGTCCATTCTCCCCACGCAGTTTCCCGCGGCGCCCGGCTACCAGGTGTTCGGCCACATGGTCCCGGCCCGGAACGTGGGCGGTGATTTCTTCGACGTGCTGCGCTTGGATAACGGTCAGATCGGCCTCGCCGTTGCAGACGTTTCGGACAAGGGGGTGCCGGCCGCGCTCTTCATGATGTCCAGCCGCACCTTGCTGAAGGGCGCGGCTATCGGCCAGGGTGCTCCCGGTGCCGTGCTGCGTGAGGTCAACGACCTGCTCTGCGAGGACAACGAGACCGCGATGTTCGTTACCCTCATCTATGCCGTGTACGATCCCGCGACCGGCGAGTTGACCTATGCCAACGGGGGACATAACACTCCCCTGATCGTCCATGCTGACGGAAGCTCGACTCTGCTTCCCCTAACCGGTGGGATCGCCCTCGGAGTCATGGACGACCTCCCCTATCAGCAGCGCACCATCACCCTCGCACCCGGCGACACCGTCATTCTCTACACGGACGGAGTCACCGAGGCCATGAACGGCGCTGGCGAAGAGTTCGGAACTGAGCGCCTGTGCGAAATCTTTGCGACGACTCCGCCCAAGGATTCCCGGGAAGCGGTCATGGCGATCTTCGAGGCGGTCAACGCTTTCGCCGGCGAAACCCCGCAGTCTGATGACATCACCTGCCTGACGTTCCGGCGCAGTGAGAATGATGCATGAGCGCACAGGTGTCGCTGAAGCTCAAGACCAGTCTCGATGAGTTGGAGCGCATCACTGCTGCCGTAGAAGACCTGGGGGAGCAGGAGGATTGGCCGCCGGCTTTCACCTTCCGGGTCAACTTGGTCCTTGAGGAGCTGGGCATCAATATCATCAATCACGGCTACGATGACGGCATCCATGGGTTCGATATCACCCTGACCTCGGACGCGAATACCCTCACCATCGAAATCTCGGACGATGGTCGGCCCTTTGATCCGCTGCACGATGCTCCCGCCCCCAACACGGCAGCGTCGCTCGAAGAGCGATCCGTGGGGGGCCTCGGCATCCACTTGGTGCGTACGATGATGGACGAGCTGCACTACCGGCGGGAGCAGGGGCGAAACTATTTGACCCTGACCACGCACATCGAATGAGTTGGTATGAAGGCCGCACTCCGTCTGCCGACCGTCCTGCTGCTCGTACTCGGTGTCGGGGGCGCCATTGCGCTCATCGTCGTCGCCACCCTGGCTGGCTGGCTCCCGTTCGCCGGCCTCGGCGACGCTATCCCGGCTACTGAGGTGGCCCCGACACCGGCCACCCCGGCTGCGCCCACGACCGCCTCTCGCTCCACCGTCCCCAGCGCCCAATCCCAGCTCGAGTGGGGCCCGGGCATCTCGGCCGAGCGCATTCTCTTTGGCCAGTCCGCCGCCTTTAGCGGCCCGGCTCAAGAGCTTGGCAAGAACATGCGGCTGGGTATCTTGGCCGCTTTCCAGGAGGCCAACCAACGCGGCGGCGTCCACGGCCGGCAGTTGGAGCTGGTGTATCGCGATGATGCCTACGAACCCGAAGCCGCCATCAAGAACACCCAGGAGCTGATTAAGCAGGAAGGAGTCTTTGCACTCATCGGCGCCGTCGGCACACCCACTTCCCGCTCCGCCACGCCTGTCGCCGCGGAGTCCGGCGTGCCCTACGTTGCCCCCTTCACCGGCGCCGCCTTCCTGCGCGACCCCGAGTGGCAAAACATCATCAACCTGCGCGCCTCCTATTATCAAGAGACCGAGGAAATGGTCGCGCGCTTGACCGAGGACCTCGGTATTGAGCGCATCGCCGTCATGTACCAGGACGATTCCTATGGTCGCGCCGGCTTCCGCGGCGTCCGCGGCGCGCTGGACCGGCGCAACATGGGCCTAGCTGCCATCGGGGTGTATCCACGCAATACGACGGCCGTCAAGGGCGCACTGCTCGACCTGCGCCGCGGCAACCCCGAGGCCGTGATTATCATTGGTGCCTACAAGCCGGTGGCGGCAGTGATTGCCTGGGCACGGCATACCGGGCTGAATCCGGTGTTCCTGACCGTCTCGTTCGTGGGCAGCAACGCCTTGGCCCGTGAGCTAGGCTCTGGTGGCGCCGGGATCTTGGTCACCCAGGTCGTGCCTTTCCCAACTGATAGCTCCATCCCCATCGTCGCCGCCTACCACCGCGCCCTCGCGGCCTACCAACCCGACGCCGTGCCCGGGTTTGTCTCCCTCGAAGGCTATCTGGCCGGCCGCTTGGCCATCGCCAGCCTCGATAGCTGCGGCCGCTCGGTCAGCCGCGCCTGCTTCCTCGCCACTCTGCACCGCACCGACGTCATTGACCTTGACGGCTTCGAGCTACGCTACGGGGAAGCAGATAACCAAGGCTCGGATGAGGTATTCCTGACCGTGATCGGCCGCGATGGCCAGTATCACTCCATCGAAACGCTACAGGACATGGCGCAGTGAGCAACTGGCTCAACAGGCTGCTGGCAAGCCGCTTCCGCATCTCCGTGCAGCTCTACGCTGGTATTGGTGGTGCTGTCGCCCTCACTATCGCCGCCAGTCTTGTCGGTTGGTTTTCGTTCAGCCGTGTCGGCGACGCCCAGAGCCGGGTCAATGAAGGCAGTATTCCCGAGTTGGCAGCTGCGTTCGGCGTGGCGCAGCACAGCAGCACCCTCGTGGCTGCTGCACCGCGCCTCACGGCTGCCGGGTCTCCCGCGCAGCTTTCCTTTGTCTCTGCCAGCATTGGCGAAGCCTATGCGGGCCTCGAAAAAGAGCTGTCCATCTTGGGAATCGGCATCGGGGCGCAGGCGCAAGAGGCGATGATGCGCCGCGGCGTGGAGGAAGGCGAGCGTTTCCAACGTATCCGGGCCAACGTGAACGCGCTCGTGCTCAACATTGATGCCGTCGAGGACGAGATGCAGGCGCTTTTCGAGTTGACTGCTCGCCGGGAAGCCCTGCGGACGGAGTTGGAGGCCTTGCGTGTCCGGTTGGACGATGTCGTGGTGCCGGCCGTGGACGATCAGCTCTTCTACACCGTGACCGGCTACCGCGACCTCGGCGCTCCCCCGGCGCCACGAGCAGAGCACTTCTCGGAGCGCGAGTTCGCCCACTACCGCCATATGGCCGAGCTACAAGCGGACGCGAATATTGCCATTCACCTCCTGGAGAGCGCCTTCGCCATCTCGGATGCCCCCTTTGTCGAGCCGCTGCGCGAGCGTTTCGAGGCCGCTATCGGCCGGATCGAGCGCAACCTGTTGGCGCTTGAAGATTCCCCGCTGCACGCCGAAGTTGCGCCAATCATCACCCAGTTGTCCGGATTCGGTATCGGCGATGGGGACGGCTTTGATCTGCTCGAACAGGAGTTGCGGCTCATCCAGCTTCAGGATGACCTCGTCGCCCGTAACCGCGACATCGCCCTCGCCCTCGTCGCCGAGGTGAATGGGTTGGTGAACGTGACCAATGCCAGTGTGCAGGAGGCCACCACCGCCTCGACCGAGGCCATCCTGACCGGACGCACGCTCCTGCTGGCCATCAGCGCGATCAGCGTCGGCGGCGCGCTCCTCATTGCCTGGCTCTTCGTCGGCCGCGTCCTACTGCGCCGGCTCCAGATGCTCTCGGACTGGATGCGCCGTATGGCCGGCGGTGACCTCGAATCTCGGGTCGAGATCGGCGGACGCGATGAGGTTGCCGACATGGCCGCCGCCCTGGAGGTGTTCCGTCGCCACGCCTTGGAAGTCCAACGCCTCAACCTGGTCGAGAAGCTCGCCGAAGAGCTACAGGGCAAGAACGACCAGTTGGAAAGTACGTTGGCCGATCTGAACCGGGCACAGGAGCAGATCGTCCTGCGCGAGAAGCTAGCCGCGCTTGGTGAGTTGACCGCTGGCGTCGCCCACGAGATCAAGAACCCGCTGAACTTCGTCAAGAACTTCTCCGAAGCCTCGGAAGAGCTGCTCGAAGAGTTGCAAGAAGTCTTGGATGAAGAGAGCGAGAAGCTCGACGAGGATCAGCAAGACTACATCCAGGAAATCTCCGGCGACCTGACCGGCAACCTAGAGCGGATCCGCACCCACGGCGAGCGCGCCAACAGCATCGTGCAGGGCATGTTGACCATGGGCCGGGGTGGTGGCGACCAGCATCCCACCGATCTCAACCACCTGCTCGACGAGTACGTCCGCCTCGCCTACCACAGCGCCCGCGCCACCGATTCGGATTTCCAGCTCGACATCCAGCAGGACCTCGACCCGGCGATGGGCGAAATCGCGGTCGTCCCCCAGGACTTGGGGCGCGTCTTCCTCAATATCGTCAGCAATGCCTGCGATGCCACCGACGAGAAGCGGCGGGCCACCGCCGCCGCTGCCTCCGACGAGCACTACTCCCCGACACTGTGGATCGCCACCCGCCGCACCCCGGACCACGCCGAAATCCGCATCCGCGACAACGGCGACGGCATCCCGCCCGATATTGCCGAGAAAATCTTCAACCCCTTCTTCACCACCAAGCCCACCGACCGCGGCACCGGCCTCGGCCTGGCGATCACCAGCGACATCGTGCGCCAGCACGGCGGCACCATCCGCGTCGACTCCGCACCCGGCCAGTTCACCGAGATGATCGTCGAGCTACCCCTCACCACCGGGTACTCCGTAAGCCCGGCTGCCTTAAGCGCGGCGGAAGCAGTTGATGCGTGAGCCGCTCGGTGCTATAGCTGCTGCTCCGTCATTGCGTTGAGCATACCCCTCCCCTCTCCCCCGTCATTCCCGCGCCCGCGGGAATCTGTACCCCTCGCGCTCCCCCGGACTGCGCTACCAGGGTGAGGGACCATAGGGGGGCTACATCCCGCTACCTAATCAAGTTGTCAACTTTCATTAGTGGAGCGGGGCCGGGGGTGAGCCTGTCCCCGCTAGTAAGCGCCTTGGCCACGCAGGACTACCCACACCGTTTTCCACAGAATCTTCAGGTCCAGCAGTGGTGAGTAGTTCTGGATGTAGAAGAGATCATATTCGACGTTCAGATGCAGCGGATTGTCGCTGCGCCCGTTCACCTGCCACCAGCCGGTGATACCGGGTAGCACCGCCAGCCGCTGGCGCTGCCACGGCTCGTATCGCTCGACGATCCACGGTTGCTCCGGCCGTGGGCCGACTAGACTCATCTCGCCGCGTAGCACGTTGAACAGGTTCGGGAGCTCGTCGAGGCTCCAGCGCCGCAGCCACCGCCCTACGGGTGTCACCCGCGGATCTTTGGACTGTTTGTAGCGGCGGTCGCGCTCGGCGCCCATCGTCATCGTCCGGAACTTCCACATCGAGAACAGCCGGCCATTCTCGCCAACGCGCTCCAAGCGCACCAGAATAGGGCCGCTTGAGAACAGCCGAATAATGACGGCGATCACGGCGATGGCCGGGAGCAGCAGCGGCAGCGCGATGAGCGTCAGCACCAGATCGAACGTCCGCTTCACGGCCCGATCAAAGCCGCTGATGACCGGGTCGCGGAGACCGATGAGGGGAATACCCCAGAAGTCCTCGACACGCGCCCGCACCGACACAATCTCGAACAGGTCGGGCACAATCCGCACCCGCACGGGCGCCGCTGCCAGCGCCAACGCTACCCGCAGAATCCGCTCATGGGCACGCCCCGGCAGCGCAATGATGATCTCGTCGGCCTGCTCCGACTCCACGAGCTCGACAATATCGTCGGTCGTGCCCAGCACCGGATGACCGGCGACGGTACTGTGCGCCTTGGCCGGATCGTCGTCCACGAAACCGGCGACGCGCAGCCCGGTCCAGGCGTTCTCCTGTACGAGGCGCACTACTTCCCGCCCCACCGGTCCGGCTCCGACCACGAGCAAGCGTCGGGTCGCTACTCCCGATGAGGTGAGGGCATTGAGTAAGAGGCGGCCGACCACGCGGAGGTTAAGCAAGAAGAGGAGATTGAGCAGGAAGAAATAGCCGACCAGCAGGCGCGAGATGAACTGGAACTTGAACGCGAAGAAGAACGCCGGGAGCAGGGCCGTGGCGATAATCACGGCCGGCACAATGGCCCGCACCTCGTCGCCGAACCCGCGCATCCGGCGCGGGTCGTAGGCGCCGAGCAGGCGCAGGAAGAACGGCCAGATCAGCACCGCGGCCAGGTAAATGGGCCACTCCAGAAAGTAGCCGGGAGCAACGGGGGAGCCGAAAGGCAGCCGGTGTCGCGCTTCGTCCGCCAACCACAGTGCCAGAGCCGTCAGCCCGGCATCGGCAAGCACCAGTACGCCAAGATAGCGGTTGGCGATGTGCCCCAACATGGTCAGCCGTCCGTACTGCTCGACCCTCTGCCTCGCACGTCACTCGCATTGTAGCAACTGCTCGTACAACGCACGAGTGCGGGTAACCATCCGCTCCTTGGTGAACCTCGCCGCGATGGTGACACGAGCACGGGCGCCCAGCGCGGCGCCGCGATCCGGTTGATCCAACACTGCTCGCAGCCGAGCCGCCAGCGCCTGCGGCTCCCCCGGCGGGGCGAGTAGCCCATTCTTGCCGTGTTCGATCACGTCCCGCGTGCCGAGCACGTCCGTAGCGACAACCGGCTTGCCGAGACCCATGGCTTCCAGCACCACGTAGGACAATCCCTCGAAGCGTGACGACAGCATCAGTATGTCGAAGCCGACCATCAGCCGCGACGCATTCGGCACGTAAGGCAGGAACGTCATCCGCTCACCCAGGCCCAGCGTCTGCGCCAGTCGTTTACTCGCCGCCAATAGCTCGCCGCCGTTGACCCAGACGAAACGTACCTTGTCATGTGTCCGGGCCACGTCGGCAGCGGTACGGAGCCAGGTGAACGGGTCCTTCTGCGCCATCTGACGAGCGACGGTCCCGACGACCAAGGCATCATCTTCCCAGCCGTATTCGGCGCGGACTTTGGCGCGCTCTGCCGGCCCCGGTAGCTCGTCCGGATCGAGGCCGTTCTCGATCACGGCGACGTGGTCCGCCGGCACAATCCCGCGCCGGACGGCCTCCGTCCCTTCCGATGGCGAGACGGCAATGAGCCGGTCCGTGAATCGGCCCAAGACACGCTCGATGGTCAGGTAGAGCCAGCGTCGGCTACTCGCTCCGGGGATCAGATACGAAAATCCGTGCGGCGTGTAGCAGACGCGCGGCACGCCGGCGAGGCGAGCCGCAACCCGACCGATCACCCCGGCCTTCGAACTGTGGCAGTGGACGATGTCGTAGTGGCCGCGGCGCATCAGGCGGGCCAGACGCAGCGTCGCCAGCAGGTCCGCCCCAGGCGAGACGGCCCGGCGCATTGGGATCGGGTGGACCGGTATGCCGGCACCCGCTACGTCGCTGGCGAAAGAGGTGTCCCCGAACGCCTCGGCCCGCACCGGCGGGCAGGCTACCTCGACCTGACAGCCGGCACGGTGAAGCCCGATACTCAGCTCCGTGAGGTGGCGTTTCGTGCCACCGATGGTCGCCTCCATCACCTGCAACACTCGTGGTCGCCGGCCGCCGGAGGTGCTCACGACGCCCTCGCCTCGGCATATACCGCGAGCGTTTCGTGTACCATGCGCTCGGCCGTGAAGTGGGCTTGCACGCGAGCGGCTCCCGCCGCTCCCAGCCGCGCCCGCCGCTCCGGATCGCCGCAGAGCTGGAGCAGCACACGGGCGAGGGCGTGCGGATCGTGGGGCGGCACGAGCAGGCCCGTCTCGCCGTCGCGGACGACCTCCGGAATGGCGCTAACTGCTGTCGCCACCACCGGCCGTTGCGCGGCCATGGCTTCTACGAGCACCAAACCGAACCCCTCCCAATGCGATGGCTGCACCACGATGTCACAGGCGGCCAGGAGCGCCGGGACGTCGTCGCGATGCCCGGCCCAGTGAACACGCGCCGCCAACTCCGGCGCGGCGGCCGCTGCACGGAGAGATTGCTCGTAGGCCGCGGATGCCTGTTGCGGTGCCCCGGCGACGATGAGTTGGACGGTCGGCAGCGCCGCTACCACCTGCCGCAGCGCGGCGAGCAGATCGAGGTGCCCCTTCTGCGGGTCCAAGCGCCCAATCGTGAGCAGCAGCGGTGCCTGCGCCGGCACGCCGAATTCGGCGCGGATCGCCGCGCGCGCCGCCGCTGGTGCTGCTCCGGCGTCGGGAGTGATACCGTAGTAGACGCGGCGGAGACGCCCGGACGGGACGTGACCACGATCACGCATATAACGACCGACGTGCTCCGAGAGCACGATTACGCGGTCGGTCAGCCGGGCCAACCGGCCGTGGATCGTCCCGACGAGCGGTCGGCGCAGCACGGCCTCGTCATTATGTTTCGACGAGATCAGGACCGCCCCGCCGGCCAGGCGCGCCGCGACGGCACCATAGGCATCGGCTTTGAGCAGATGGGTATGGATCACGTCATACTGCCCGGCGCGAATCAGTCGGATGAGGCGCGGGATCACCAAGGGACTGACCGTCGCCTGGGCGCGCAGGTCAATCACGCGCCCGGCCACGCTCTGGAATTGATTAACGAGATAAGGGTCCTTGAGGTAGGCAAGGTCAACGCTCCAGCCCGCGGCGCGCTGGCCGGCCATCAGGATGTGCAGATGACGCTGTGCCCCACCGCGGTGGAGGGAGGTGATGACGTGCAGCACCCGGCCGACGATAAGTACCTCTTTGCCCACCGATAACGCTCGCCGCCGCCGCGCGTCCCTTCACCCAAATGCTGCGTTGAAGGGATAGGTGCGGGGCGCGACACTCTAGTCAGCATTCTAGCAAAGCCCCGCCACCGCCCCCTTCCTTCAATCTACTCCCCTCACCGGAACCATCGCAACGCTGCTCTGACACGGGTAGGCACGAGCCAGCCATCGCGGCGCAGTCCCCTGCCCCCCTGCGAATCGAGGAGACTAGGAGTCCGGGGGGATGAGGTACGCCGGACGTTAGGCCAAGCGCCGCACGGTCGGGCTGAACAGCGCGAAGGCGAGTACCAGCAGCACCACGAGCACGCCGGTCCCCGCCATCATCAGCCGGGCACCCATCAGGTCGGCCAACGCACCCCCCGGGAGCGCCGAAAGGGGCGTCAGCCCCATCGTGACCAGCCAGATACTCATCACCCGCCCCGACATGGCCCGATCCGCCTGGCGCAGCAGCAACGCGCTGTACAGCGTTTGGAGTCCCGCATAGGCGACCCCGACGAGCACGAGCAGCGCCGTAGCCAGCAGGAATGCCGGGGCCAGCGCAAAGCCGGTCAATGCTGCACCGAGCAGCGCGCCCAAGACGAGTAGCAGTCGTCCGAGAGCACGAGCGCCGCTCAGCGCGGCAATAATCCCGGTGCCGACCAGAGCGCCAATTCCTTCGGCAGCCGCCATGAACCCCAGCCCCTCCGGACCGGAATCGAACACGCGCAGGGCGAACACCGGCAGCAACCGCTGATGGGAGGCCGCCACGCACAAGATCAGTGTGGCGATGATAACCAGCGTCCGCAGGGACGGCGTAGACCACACGTAGCGCAGCCCGGCGATAGCCTGCTGTCGGGCCGAGGCTTTTGTCGGTGCCGGTGGGCTGTAGGGCAAACCGATCACGCTGAACACCACCACGGCGTACCCTACTGCCATCAGCAGACAGATTCCACCGATCCCCACGGTCGGCAAGCCGATCAGCAGCCCGGCCAGGGCCGGACCCGCAACGCGGCTGGCGTTCATGCCGAAGCTGCGGAGGGCCAGCGCGTTCACCAGATCGTCTTTGTGTACCAGCTCCGTCAAGAATGACTGCCGGGCCGGGACGTTGAACGCGAAGAGCGCACCTTGGAGGACCGCAAAGGCAAAGAGGTGCCACACCTGCACGATCCCGGTCAGCACCAGCAAGGCCAATATGCCACCGACCAAGGCCAATCCGCCCTGAGTCAGCGCGAGCAAGGTCCGACGGGCGATCCGGTCCGCGACCACCCCGCCCAGCAGGGCAAAGCTCACCACGGGCAGGGCGAGAGCGAGGCCCATGACACCCAGCATGGTCGCGGAGCCGGTCAGCTCGAAGACGAGGTACCCGATCGCGATGTCCGCCATGCGCCAGGCCAGCATGGATGGCAGCATGGCCAGCCACAGGCGGCGGAAGTGCCGGTTCCGCAGGGCGCGGAAGGATTGCCGCCAGTCTACGCCGCGGACGCGCGGAACTCGCTTCAGCGGCTTGCTACGCTCCTCGGAAACGGCAATGCTAATGCGTCACCAACCTATCGCGGGCATCGGCCGGCGGACCGGCCGGCGAGCGGGGTATGTCGAGCGTACCACCGCGTCACCATCCTGACCAGAGCGCCTTGCCGGCGTTGGTGTGCCGGCTAGATCGCCGCATCGCCTGAATCCGCTGATCGAATCACTGGCGAGTACGCTGCCAGCTCTGCCAAGGGGATG
>JAJDZR010000034.1 GCA_022824545.1 Chloroflexota bacterium | reverse complement strand
TACGGGAAATTATAGTACACGCACCTGGCACCGCAGGGGACGCGGCCGGCGCTTTTGCCCGCAGCAGGAAAACCCTGCCCCTATCAAGGGACCATAGGGGGGCCGTCCGCTCCTGCTTTACGCCTCCGCCTCCGCCGGACCAAGCTCCTCGGCCACCTCCAAGGCGCCATTGACCAGCGCCGGCTCGACCTCCGGTCCGAACGGTCCCGGCCGCAGGTACTCGTAGAACGACGTCGCCGGCTCGTAGCCGCCCTCGGTGATGATACTGGCCGCGCACAAATAGCCCACGTAGCCGTTCGCGTAGCCCACCGCCAGCGTCATATCCCCTCGCGCCGGGTCGGCCAGCCCGCGCTCGACCAGTCCGCGCTCAATCGAAAGACCGATCTCCAGCGTCGTCTCGCCGGGCAAGGCCACGAGCCAGTGCCGCCCCACGCGCAGCAACTGCACCTCCGCCAGCTCGGACTCCGGCAGCCGCTCACCGCGTGCCATCTGATCCAGCAGCGTCTCTGCCCAGAATCCCTTCGGCCCGGACAGTGCCGCCCGCAGTTCGGCTGCGTCGGGAACGTGGCTATACGGCAGACACACCATCCGCCGCCCCATGGCGATGGTGCTCACCGGCGCCGCAACGATGCGCTCGGCAACCTGCACGACCTCGCTCCCCAGCATTCGCCCTAACACGGTCAACTCGTGCTGTGTACCGGAGCGAAAGCCGCCATCGGGTGCCAGCAGGTGCGGCCGCAGATTGCCGAAGCACGCCGGCAGGAACATCGCCGGCGGGCCGGCACCCCCGCCGTTCGCGCTGTACATGGCTGCGGCCGCGCGCCGCGCCGCGCCCGGATACTCGCCGCTATACAGATAGCTCTCGTCGCGCAGCACGCCGGGGTGCGTCGCATAAGAAAACAAAATAGCGACCGGATCGGCCGACGGTAACGGCGTGCCGCCGAGCGTACCCGGCGCCGCCGGCGCGTCCGCCGGGTCCAGGCGCAGCACCCGCACGCGGCGATCCACCAGCCCCTCCGGGTTCGCGCGCATCACCGTGCCCGCGGCGGTCCGTACCCGCCGGTTGACGGTGAAGTTGACCTCGCCCGTGCCCACGCCCAGCGTGACCGGCGCCAGCCGCCGGCTCGCAGTGATGATCGCCTCCGCAATCGTCCGCTCCATCCATGCCAGGTACTCGCCGTCAACTACCTCCGCCGCAAACGGCGTCACCAGCGGCGCCGAGTGGGAGTGCGAGTACGTAATCATGATGTTCTCGCCGGGCACGCCACTGGCCTGCGCCGCCACCCGTATCCGCTCGGCCGATCCCGCCTCGAAACCGCACAGGTCCGCAGCGACGATGGCCGCGCGCGTACTCCCATCGTCCAGGACGAGCGCCTGCGCCTCCACCTCGTCGAGCGTGCCCGTCGCCGGCCCCTGCCGCGAGCCATAGCCCTCCAGCAGTAGCGGCCGGTCCGGCGTGATCGTCACCGGCGCAACGCCGGCCCGCAATTGCGTTTCGTCTGCCATTGAATTCCTCCCGGCAAGAGCGCCAGCCGTCATCGGCCGCCCTCCAGCCAACCCTACCGCCGCCGTGTGGTCGTTCTCTTGGCTCCAGAGCTTCCCGGCTTGAGGTACAGGCAGTCCATCCTGGCGACCTCGAACGTCGTCTTGCCCCGCTTGTTCTTGACCGTCGTGTCGGCGCCGAGCGCCATCAGTTGTTCAGCCACCGCGGCAGATCCCCCGTAGGTGGCGAGGTGCAGCGGTGTACGCCCCTTGTTGTCCTGCGCGTTGACGTTGGCATCGTTTCGCACCAGCAGCGCGATGACCCGCTCTATTGGCGGAAACGTCCAATCGGCGGGCGCGGTGCCGTGCGGCTCGGCGGCCTTATGCAGCGGGGTCTTCTTGCCGGAGTTGAGCGCCCCGACGTCCGCGCCGCCGGCCAGCAGTACCTCGGCGCATGTTCCGGCGCCGGCAGCCGCGGCCCAGTGGAGCGGCGTCGTCCGGTCGGAGTGCCGGGCACCCACGGCAGCCGGGTCCTCCGCCAGCAAGGCCCGCAGCCGTACCTCGTCGTCGAGGGCACACGCCGAGAACACGTCGTAGTGTGCCCCGTGCGCCAGCAGTATCTCAGCGACTTCTCGCCGCCGGTCCCGCCAGAGTCCCGCGTGCGCGGCCCGCTGGAGCGCCGTATCGGCGTTTCCGTTCAGCCGCACCTCCATGGCCTTGGCCGCCCCATGCGCGAGCAGCAGCTCGGTCAGCGCCGGGTGGCCGAACATGGCCACGATGTGCAGCAGCGACCGGTGCCCGGAAGTCAGGCCGTTGTGTGGTGGCTCGATGCCGACCTGGGCAGCATCGGCCAGTCCCGCCTCGAAGATAATGCGAAACCTTTCGATGCCCAACTGCCCGTGCGCCGTGCTCCAAGCCCCTTCATGCACTGGACTGAAGCTATCCTTTGGGTACTCGAACCGGGCGCCGTTCTCAACCAAGAACCGGACCACCTCGGAGCTCGACTCGTCCGGCTCTCTGGAGCGGATCGCAGTAGACAGGGCCACCGCGCCGGCCCTCTCGATGATAGAGGGGTGCTCGGCCAGGAGTGCTTTCATCCGCCCGAGGTCCTGTCCCCAGTTCCCGTCCTTGTCCAGCGCCGTCGCCTCCACGAACTCCTGCTCCGCCGCCGTCATATCCGACCGCGTCCGCCGGCACCAGTCCAATTTATCGAAAACGTCCCAAATCCAGGCCCGACTCATCTGTCACCCCATCCTTCCCGACGGCCCGCACCTGACCGCCCCTTCCCTACTCGACATCCTCGACCCGCTCGACCTGCCCCGACCGCCACGAGCGATAGCACGCCTCGACCACCGCCAGGTCCCGCAGGCCCTCTGTGCCCGTGCTGACGGCTTCTTGCTCCCCACGCACCGCCCGCAGGAAGTCGGCAATGCTCATGTTGTAGCTATGGTCATAGCCGTCGTCGGGGATCATCACCTGCCGCCCGCCGGGCAGATCGCCGCGGTGCAAAATCAGGCCACCCTCCGCCGAGATGATGTCCAGACTGCCTCGCGTGCCGTAGGCCGAGCCGACCGCCCCCCGCTCCGGCGTCCGCGTCGCCCAGCAGTACAGCGCCTCACCCAACAAACCCGACTCGAAGCGCAGCACCACCACGGCCGTATCCTCGGCACGCCAATCCTCGCGCACCGTCCCGGCCAGCGCCGACACGTGCGTCACTTCGCCGGCCACCGGTCCCGCCAGCACGCGCAGCATGGCGAAATAATGTGGCCCCTGGTCCAGCAGCATCCCCCCACCGGCCTGCGCCGCGTCTTGGCGCCAGCCGCGCACCATCCAGCGCTCTTCCAAATACCCGATCCGATGCGCCCGCACCACCGCTGGCGTGCCGATCTCGCCGGCCGCGATCATATCCCGCGCCCGCACCACCGGCTCCTGCACCCGTAGCTGCTCATTGACACACAGGATCACCCCGGCACGCTCGGCCGCAGCCAGCATCCGCCGCCCGTCGTCCAGCGTCGTCGCCATCGGCTTCTCGACCAGCACGTGCTTGCCCGCACTCGCAGCCGCGATGGCCGGCTCCGCGTGATACGGGTGCGGCGTGCAGATGTCTACGGCATCAACCCGCGGATCGCCCAGCAGTTCGTCGAGCGCCGTATACACGCGACACTCGGCGCCGGACCGCCGGGCATGGCCCGCCAGCGCCTCCGCCCGCTCCCGCACCGGATCGCACGTCGCCACGACCTCCCCTAGCTCATGCAAGGCCGGATAGGCGCGTTCGACGCGCTCCGTCGCCACCGTCCCACACCCAATCAGCCCCACCCGCACGCGCTCCACCATCAGCCACTCCTCCTCACCGCCCCTGGCCGGCGTGGCCCAACCTGTAGGGGCGCAGCACGCTGCGCCCGCCCCCTGCGTAGTCGGGGGGCCTCTGCGTTGCTCGTGGGCTCGTGGTATGTACTCCCGCTCGTACCCGTCCCCCCGCATAGCGGGGGGGCACAGGGGGGCCGGTACCCCACCATACCCCCATTCCCTGCGAGGGAAGGGGCCGGGGGTTAGGTCAAAGCCCATGCTAACGCCACCGTGACCACCTGTCCAGGCGCGCGCAATGGTATCCTCACCCCGGACGTGCCCGGCGCCTCCATACTCACTGTTGCCCCGAGAAGTGTCGTGCGACAAAAACCGTCACCATCCGGCAAAGCACGCGGCCCTAGCCCCTCCAAGCCGACGTTGCCGTTACCGCCCCGCTTCCTCACTATCGCCGACTTCCCAGGCACCAGCGTCCAAGCAGAGGAGTATTCGCGCCTCATCGGTGCCTGGGGCGAGGCCTCTGCCCTCATCGGCCGCCGCTGGGAGGAGCTGGGCCTCACCCTGCTGGAAAAGCGCCTGCCCTGGTCCGTCCCGCTCGGCGCCGGTCGCACCGCCACCATCACCCACCTCATCAGCGTCGACGCCGGCCCCGACGCCGGCCCCGCCCTCCACGCCGCCGGCGTATCGGCCCCGGACCTCTTGCTGCTCGGCACATTAGGGCGCAGCGGCCGGCTGGTTATCCAGGCCGCCGATTTCAAGGCGTCGCTCGACACCGCCAACCCGCAGCAGGTGTCGGCGGCGCGGCTGGCCGGCAACCTGCCGCGCATCGCCAGCGAAGTGCCCGACGTCGCCGCGGCCATCCTCGCCCAAGCTCCCTCCGCCGCCTACCGCGAAGCGCTGACCGTGCTGATGGCTGGCAACGTTGGCAGCACCATCGTCCCGGAAGGCATCTTCATCGCGCCGGACAGCGCCTTCAATCGCTGGCTCCACACGCTGCTCGCCAACGTCCGCCCCGGTGTCCGGCTCCCCCGGCTGCCGCGCGGCGCCCCGGCCACGCGCTCCCGCAACGACGGCTTTCAGCTCTTGGCGCACCTCGAACCGGTAGCACCGGCAACCATGCTGGGCACACTCGAAGGCTGGTCCGAGGCCGGGCAACTGGCGGCGCTCGATAGGCAGCGCCTGGCCGCGGCCGAGCTGACGGTGGCCGAGCGCTACTGGCGGCTGGGCGCCGGCCTCTATGGTGCCCTGCGTACCTTCTACCGCCCCGTCCTCGCCCAGCTCCCGGCCGCGTGGGACGCCACGCCGGCGCTCGATCGCCTCGTCCGCCGCGTGCGGCCCACCGCCGCCGCGGCGCTCCTCAGCGCGCTGGCCCGCGCCGTCGAGCAGCGCCGCCCACAATGGGACCGCGAAAAGGAAGTTTTGCGCTGTCCCGTCGGCTTCCGCGCCTGGCTCCGCTGCGCCGAGCAAGCCGGCCTCGAGGTCGAAACCGGCGAGTTCGCCGGCATCGTGCGCCGCAAGCATGGCTCGCTGGCCGCCAGCCACCGGGAGCGCGTCACCGCGGCCGCGCGTCAACTCCACCAGCAACGGCAGACCAACCGGCAGGTGCTCACCGCGCTAGAAGCCCGTAGCAGCGAATGGCTCGCCGCCACCGACACAGACATCACGACAGCCCTAGCCCAGCTACAAGAAGAAGAACCGGCAGAACCGTCGGCAGAGACCTGAGCGCCCGTCAGTCTCTAGCCCCCCTATAGGTCCCCCCGCTGTGGCAGGGGGACAGAACTGTTGTTGGTGCCGCGGCGGCGACGGGACAGTGCGTTCCCTCCCCTGTGCGTCAGCACGGGGGAGGGCTAGGGTGGGGGTCGGGGGGTGAGGCGCCCGTCCACCTACGCCGTCGCCGCCACCCGTTGCAGCAGTGGCTTGAGCACAATCAGCGCAATCAACGCCGGCACCAGCATCTCGGCGGTCCGCGCGGTGTGTTCGAGCAGCGGCAGCAGCCAATCCAGCAGGACCGTCTGGCCACCGACCAGCCCCAGCAGATCCAAGAACGGCGCCGCCCAGGCCGAGCCGGCAGCACCGATCAGCCAGTCCACCACCGCCACCAGCAGCACCGTCGCGTTCCCACTGCCGATGAACAACGCCGGCAGGATCGCCAGCCCCGCCGCCAACGGCCACCACTGCGCCACCCCGTTGTGCTGTGCCGGCGGCAGCGCTGCCTCTTGCGCCGGCAGCGCGCCGATAATCCCCGGCACCAGGTCCGGTGCCTGCGCCTGCTCCGGGCCGGCCCACAACGCCTGCTCGATACTCAGCCAGCGTGCCCACTCCCGCTGGCAGTCCGCGCACTGCCGCACGTGCCGCGGTGGCGCCGTCTCACCGGCCGCAGCCGCCCGCGCGGCCAACCCCGGCAAGCGTCGGCGGGTGAACGCACAGATCAAGGCACCCAAGCGCATCGCATCCCGCTCCCGTCTAGCATCACTGGTCGGTCCAGCCGGACGTGCGCCCGTGCAGGCGGTTCGTCCTCGGGACCGGTAGGCACATCAACCGCCGGCCGCCCTGGCCACTGCTGTTCGAGCCGCTGCTTAAGCTCCGCCTTGGCCCGGAAGAGATGCGTCTTCACCGTCCCCAGCGGCAGCTCCAGTATCTCCGCAATCTCGTCGTAGGACAGCTCGCGCAAATAATACAACACCAGCACCGCCCGGTAGCGTTCCGGCAGCAAGTCCACTTGGTGCCAGAGCCACTCCCGCAGCTCCCCCGCCTCGGCCGTGCGGACCGGATCGCCTTCCCGCGCCGGCAGCGCCGCCGCCACCGATTCACCGTCCGCCACCCGCGGCCCCTGCCGCCGCAGCGCGTCCTGCCGGTTCAGACTCAGGTTGTAGACAATCCGATACAGCCACGTACCGAAGCGCGACCGTCCGCGAAACCGCGGCAGCGCCTGCCACGCGCGGATGAATGCCTCTTGGGCCATATCGGCGGCGTCGTCAGGATTTCGCAACAGGCGCAAGGCCAGCGCGTAGGCCGTCCCCTGATAGGCCTTCACCAGCACCGCAAAGGCTTGCTGGTCCCCGCCCTGACTGCGCCGGACCAGGTCGGCCTCATCCGCCCCCGGCGCAATCGCCGCTACCCTGTCCGCGCCTCCGCCTTGCTGCCCCACCGCTCTCTCCACCTCGGCTTCACCGCCAGCGGCCCCCGCGGCCGCTCCGGTCTCTGCCCCTTAGACCGCCCCCACCCCAAAAGGTTTCAACCCCCGCCTCATTCTACCCTCAGCTCTCCTCAGCCCGTCATTGCGGCGAAAGCCGCAATCCAGTTGCCGTAGCGACGCAGTACGCCACACCCATCCCCCCGCCGCAGCGGGGGGAACATAGGCCTGACAAGGGTAGGTTTTTGTAGGGGCGTGATTCATCGCGCCCAGCCGCCTGCCATTGCCGCGAAAGTTGCCATCCAGGGCCATTCGTCGCCCCGGTCCGAGCGCTACACCCCCTCTCCAAATGTTGGAGAGGGGGCCGGGGGGTGAGGTCTGCCCCCACGGCGCCCCCACCCGTCATCCCCACCGTCTCAGTCCGTCATTCCCGCGCAAGCGGGAAGGTGGATTCACATTTGAAGTGCAACAGTTCCTGCCAGAAGATTTCCGCCGGGGTCTGGTAGTCCAGACACTTGCGGGGGGTATTATTGTACAACTGCACCAGCTCCGTAAACCGCG
>JAJDZR010000061.1 GCA_022824545.1 Chloroflexota bacterium | reverse complement strand
ACGGTCTCGACGGCGCGGTTTACGGAGCTGGTGCAGTTGTACAATAATACCCCCCGCAAGTGTCTGGACTACCAGACCCCGGCGGAAATCTTCTGGCAGGAACTGTTGCACTTCAAATGTGAATCCACCTTCCCGCGTGCGTGGGAATGACGGCTGGGGGCTACACTACACTGGGCACGATGGCTACGGAGACGACCGACTACGCTGCGGTGCTGGCGTTCGTCCGGCAGGCCGAGCGCCTGCTCGCCGACCCGGCGCTGCCGGAGCAGTTGTGTGCCCGGCCGGAGAGCAGCGCGCTTGATGCCGGTCTCGCCGCCGCCTATGCCGAGTACCGCCGGACCGGTCGGTGGCGCCGGTCCTACCGCGTGTTTGCCACCGGCTGGACCGAGCTGGAAGGAGTGCTGATTCTCGCGCCGGCGGCCACTGCTGATGCCGATCTCCGGGCGAGCATCGCGGCCGCGAACGAGCGTGCCCTGCGTGAGCTGTTGCTGGCGTTTCCGCGCGGCCTGGTCGGCCATTTGTCCTACGCGGCGGCGTGGATGCTCCCGACGCTGGCAGAGCTGCTGGACGGTGATGCCCTGCCCGGCCAAACAGCCTACCGGGGGATCAAGCGCGGCAGCGGCCGCATCGCGTCGGCCGCCTCCGCTGCGCGTGCTCCCCGTGACCAGCACCAGGCAGACGCCGCGGCGTTAGACTGGCGCGAGCAGGTGCCCGCCGCGCCGCGGCCCCGCCGGAAGCGCCGTGACCCGGCCGTCGCTTCCTTCCGGGACCTGCTGACCATCAAGGGCCGCTCCGAGCGGCAGTGCTTGAGCATTGAGGAGCCGCTGCTGGTGCGGCGGGCACTCGCCGACGGATTGCCTGTATTGGGCCTCTTGTATACCGAGGAGTTGCTGGCCCAGCCGGAGGGGCCGGCCATCCTGGAGCAGGCCGCGGGAGAGCACGTTGCTCATCAGCGGGTCAGTAAGGGCATCATGGGGACGGTGACGGCCACGCGGCCTTTGCCGTGGGTGGTCGCAGCCGTGCATGTGGACGTGCGCGACGCCGCGCAGCTGCACTGCTCGCCCTCCGCCGTGCTGCTGATTGCCGATTGTGTCGCCAACCCGGCGAATCTCGGCATGGTCTTACGCACGGCCGACGCGGCCGGGGTTGAAGCGGTGGTGCTGCTGGGAGCGGATAGCGCCAGCCCCTTTCACAAGCATTGCGTGCGAGCCGCGCGGGGCGCCATGGGGCGGCTGCCGCTCTACATTTGCGACGACCCGCCCGGTTTCTTCCACCGGCTGAAGACGGCCGGCTTTGCACTGGTCGGCGCGACGGTAGAAGCGTCGGCGGACCTGTATAGTCTCGCGCTCCGACCGCCGGTCGCACTGGTGGTCGGCAACGAGAGCGCCGGGATTCGGCCCGCGATCCTCGCCGCCTGTACGGACCGGGTCCGCATCCCGATGGCGCCCGGTCAGTCGTCCTTGAACGTGGGAGTGGCCGCCGGCGTGTTGCTCTACGAGCTTGTCCGCACCCGGCTGCCGGCTGATGGCTGATAGCTAGTAGCTACCCGTGCTACACTTGCCGGCGCGTTGCTGATTGGCCCCCACCCTGGCCCTCTGACCCATACCCACTTACGAGCGGGAAGGAAGAAGCCTCCGAGGTAAGATGGTTGTACCACATCCCATCCGCCTGGAGGCTTCCTGATGTCATGGTACACGAGGATCCACGCGCCACTCACCGCGACGACCGGCGCCTGGTTACGGGCGACCCAAGTGACCAACTTGGCGTTGTTGGTCAGTGCGATCCTGGCCCAGCGCACCTTGACCCTGGCCCGGTTGGCGCGGGCCTATCCACTGCCCCCACCGCGCCCGGGGCCGGGGCCCAAACATGGGCTGCACCATCGGATCAAGCGGCTTTGGCGCTTCCTCGACAATCCGCGGGGAGACCCGCTGGCGGTGCAGGCGGCGTGCCTCACGCCCCTGGTCTGCCACCTGTTGACAGGGGGCGCGAGCGGTCCCAACCGGCGCAGTCGCCGGGCGCTGCAGGGCCGCTGGCTGGGGCTGGCGGTAGACGGGACGATGTTCGACGCGCCCCCAGCCCCAGGCAAACCCGCCGTGCGCTATCAAGTGCTGACCATTGCGGTGCCGCGCCGGGGGCGGACGGTGCCGTTGCTCCAGGTGGCCTACGACCGCGACCACTTGCCCCCGCCGGTCGATCAGCGCCGGCTGGAGCGCGCGGCCCTGGCGACCGTCTTCGCGGCCTTGCCCCCAGGCGTGCGCCCGGTGGTGCTGGCCGACCGCGGCTTTGGCAATGCCTGGCTGTTGGCTTGGTTGCAGCAGCAGGACGTGGACTACGTGCTCCGGCTGCGCCGCGGGGTCTCGCTGACCGAGCCGGATGGCACCCGCTGGTTCCTGGGCCGCGAGCGCTTGCGCCGGGGGGAAGTGCGGTGGCATCCCCAGGTGCAGTACGGCGTGGATCGCCGCTACCAGCCCTTGCTCGTCAACGTGGTGTGCTGCTGGCGCGAAGGGCGCGCCCGCGCCCGCACGCGGCGGCGCCGGCACCGCCCGGGGCCCGCCGCCCCCTGGTATCTCGCTACCAGCCTGCCCCGGCCCGGCGCCGCGACCGCCTGGTACGCCCAGCGCACCTGGCTGGAAGCGACCTTCAAGGATGCCAAGTCGCGGTTTGGCCTGGACCGGGTGGCCCTGAGTTGCCCCGCCCGCCTGAACCGGCTGCTGCTGGGCCTGACCCTGGCGTTGGCCTGGTTGGCCCTGCTGGCCTTGCCCGAGATCGGCGCCCTGCGCCGGGGCGTCGTCACCTGGGCGGGCTGGCGACGCGCAATCCAGGCGCATGGCACGGTCAGCCTGCTCACCTTTGCCCTAGAGTTCCTCACGCGCTTCCAGCGCTTCCCAGCGGCAGCGCTGCCACGACCAGGGTAGGCAAAGTGGGTATGGGTCAGACCCCAACCCTCCCCCGTCGGGACAGAGGAGAGAACACGCCGTCCCCCCGCCGCAGCGGGGGGGCCATAGGGGGGCCTTTTCGGACCCGAAAGGCTTACGCCGGCCTGACTTTCCCGTTTAATCACTTAACCACATAACCACGCTTAACCACGCTCGTCGGCGCCGGGTGCGCGGCACACCGGCCAATGGGAGGACTGGTTTATGCCCACTGCGCTCATCACTGGTATTACGGGACAGGACGGGAGCCACCTCGCCGAGTTCTTGCTGGAGAAGGGCTACCAGGTCTATGGCCTGAAGCGGCGCACGAGTGTCGTCACCGATGCCCGCATCCGGCACCTGCTCGACGACGTGGAGTTGCTGGATGGCGATTTGCTGGATCAGCTCTCGCTGATTAAGGCCATTCGGCAGGCGCGGCCCGACGAAATCTACAACCTGGCCGCGATGTCCTTCGTCCCCACCTCGTTTACGCAGCCGGTGCTCACCGGCGAATACACTGCCCTCGGCGTCACCAAGCTACTCGAAGCCGTGCGTTTGGCCGACTGGCCGATCCGCTTCTACCAAGCATCGAGCAGCGAGATGTTCGGCAAGGTGCAAGAGGTGCCGCAGACCGAGCGGACGCCGTTCTATCCGCGCAGTCCCTACGGGGCGGCCAAGGTGTACGGCCACTGGATCACGGTGAACTATCGGGAGAGCTACGACCTCTTTGCCTGCTCCGGCATCCTCTTCAACCACGAAGGGCCACGGCGGGGCGGCGAGTTCGTCACCCGCAAGATCACCCAGGCCGTAGCGCGCATCGAGCTTGGCCACCAGCAGGAGCTACGGCTCGGCAACCTCGATTCGCAGCGCGACTGGGGCTACGCGGGAGACTACGTGCGGGCGATGTGGCTGATGCTCCAGCAGGATACTCCCGACGACTACGTGATTGCCACGGGAGAGACGCATAGTGTGGCCGAGTTCTGCGAACTGGCCTTTCGGCACGTCGGCATTGACGACTGGCGCCGCTACGTGAAGGTGGACAAGGCGCTGCTCCGACCGGCGGACGTGGACCTCCTCGTGGGCGACCCGTCCAAGGCGCGACGCTGCCTGGATTGGCAGCCCGAGGTGACGTTCGAGGGCTTGGTCAAGCTGATGGTCGAGGCGGACCTGGAGCTAGAGCAGCAGGCGATGGCCTGAGCGCCGCGCCATACCAAACCGGGCAAGATCGAGGACCGCCACGCTGCGGTTCATCCTGGGCACTTGACCATTGCGGGTTGCAATGCCCATCAACTCGTCGTCACTTCATTCGCCGCCTGGATCATGGCGTGGATGTACCCGTAGCAGTAGGCGAACCCCACCTGCCCAGCCTCTTCCCCGTCTATACCTGGGACATGGTCCGGCATGAGCATGTACGGGTAGCCAACCTCCTTGTAGGTGCGGACGGCCCGCAGCATGTCCACGTCGCCCTCATCGGGGAAGACTTCCACGAAGTCCAGGACTCCGCCCTTGATGTTGCGGAAGTGTACGTTGAAGATCTTCTTGCGACTGCCGAAGTAGCGGATCACGTCATAGATCTCCTCACCCGGCCTTTCGAGCATCTCTGAGACGGTACCCTGGCAGAAGTTGAGGCCGTGATAGGGACTCTCGTGCATGGCGACGAGCTTCTTCAGTCCTGCCACCGTGCCCATGACGCGCGCCACACCCCGGTACTCGTAGTCCTTGATGCCGGGGTCCTGCGGGTGACAGGCCAGCTGTACCTTGTACTCGCTCGCCACGGGAACGACGCGCGCCAGGAAGTGCTCGATCCGCTCCCACATCGTGTCGGCGTCCGCTGCGCCGCCCTCAAACTCCGGCAAGGACTGGTCCAGGTCAGCGTAGTTGAAGGACGACAGCCGCGCGCCGCCGCGGCCGTACCGTGGCCCGGTCCGCAGGTGTCCCAGGATGGTGATGTTGTAGAGCAGCGCCCTGAGACCAACCTCGGACGCCATGCGGATGATCTCGCAGAGACCGTCCAGCTCCCGCTCCCGTTCGTCGCTGGGGCCCAAGAATACATGCGGCATGCCGTTATGGAACGCATCTCTGGAGCCGAGGGGGATATGCATGGACTCCACGGTAACGCCATACTTCGCATACTGCTCCCGAATTGATGCCAGCAGGTCTACCGTCCACTCGGTCCAGTGCTCCTCGGGCGTTACGTCTACGTGCTCCACACCCAACTGCACAAGCTGCCTGATGTCCGTTTCGTGGCGTGCTCGAAACTGCGTTCCCAGGTACATGACGGCCTCCTCTCAACGATCACTCGATTCCACACGGGTCATGGTAGTACCCGAGTGGATACGAGTCGAGCATAGGCTGGGTGCGCTAGGGTGTCAACTGGGCCCATGTGACCCGCTTGCTCGGAACCCCTACAATGGACGGGGGTGGTAGCGGAGTCGGGGGCTTTGGAACTCAGGATACCGCGGCCAATTCAAACACCGGCGTTTTGCCGGCGGTCATTGCGCTTGCTACACTGCCACGCACCGACGCCGGCCTGACAAGCATGATCCCAGCACTATGTTCTAGGAAAGGGGGCATTCATGGGCACATCAGGGTTTGCTAGGGTGCTGGTTCGCGCGATCTTGTTCGCGCTCTGGCTGCCGGTCGCGGTGCTGGTCGTATCGCTGCTGCGCTTCGGCTTCGAGGGCATGGTCACGATGGATGCCATGTCGTTCGTGCAGCTGGTGATCCTCGGGTGGCCGAGTGGTATCCCACTGACGCTGGCTGTCCTGCTCCTGCATCGCCGCGTGCAGTTGCCGGCGTATGTCTGCGCCATCGTGTTGGCCCCGTTGTCCGTGCTGGCGTTCATTCTGGGCGGCTTGTTTGGGCCGTTCGTGCTGGTCTACGTGGTGGTCGTGTCGCTGCCGGCATGGGTTGCACTGGGGATTGTTGCTCTACTACAATCAAGGCGTTCTTGAGCGGCCGCCCGCGAGACCGAGTGAAGATTAGTTCATCGGCCGCAGTATCCATATGGGGTTAGGAGAGAAGGAGAGACGACCGTGTTGAAACACAGTATCCGCTTGATGCTCATCGCTGCTCTCGCATTCGTCCTACTGGGGTGCGATCTGGTGGGCAGTGATGACCACGAAGAGGAACCTCACGCAGACGTGGCTGCACTGGAAGAGCAGTTGGCCAGCAAGGATTCCCAGATCGCGCAGTTGCAGGCGCAGATTTCCGCGCAGCCGGCGGCGGCCACCAGTCGGCTGGAGACCGTGATGGCCCGCGGGCGGCTCGTGTGCGCGAGCCGGACCGACGTCCCCGGCTACGGCTTCCTGGACTCCAGTGGCCGCAATATCGGGTTTGACATTGACCTGTGCCGGGCGGTAGCCGCGGCTATCTTCGGCAATGGCGATGCCTTGGAGGTCATTCCCATCTCGGCCGCCGAGCGCGGTCCCACCATCCAGTCAGGCGACGTAGACATGCTGGCTCGCACGGTGACGTGGACCACCACGCGCGATTCGCAGTGGGGCAACTACACCGTCGTGACCTTCTACGATGGCCAGGGCTTCATGGTCCGCAAAGACAAGAACATTGACAGCGCCCTGAAGCTGGGTGGCACCTCCGTCTGCGTGACGAGCGGGACGACGACCGAGCTGAACCTGGCGGACTACTTCCGGCAGAACAGCATGGAGTTGGAAGCCGTCGTCTTCGAGAACACGGCGGCCGTGGTCAGCGCCTACGAGCAGGGTCGCTGCGATGCTTTCACGAACGACAGGTCGCAGTTGGCGGCCCTCAGGAGTGGGCTGCAGAACCCCGATGACCATGTTGTGCTCCCCGAAACGATCTCCGAGGAGCCGCTGACGACGGTCGTGCCGCACGGCGACGACCAGTGGCTGGACTTGGTGAAGACGGTGCTGTACGTCTTGATCAACGCGGAGGCGTTCGGGGTCACGATGGCCAACGTTGATCAGATGGTGAACCACGAGAACATCCAGATCCGGCGGATGCTGGGCACGGAAGGCGAGTTCGGCCAATCCGACTTGGGTCTCAAGAAGACCTTCGCCGTGGATGTGCTCAAGGCCGTCGGCAACTACGGCGAGATCTACGAGCGCTATCTGGGGGCGGAGGGCCTGGGCCTGCCGCGGGGCATCAACGAGCTGTGGACCAAGGGCGGGTTGATCTACGCCCCGCCGCTGCGCTAGCGGCACGACGGATGCGGTGGCGCGTTCCACCGGCTGACGTATATCCTGTCCGGGTGAGCCTACGAAAAATGCTCGTAGGCCTTGCCCGGACAGGACTGTTGTATTGATGGTAGTGGTGCGGCTGCGGGGAGCATTCCCATTACGCTAGCCGCGCATGGCACTGCTCTGTGCGGCCGCCGCTGTGCTAGTCACGGCGGGGAAGTTCCCGGAATGACTGCGGTTGGGGGTGGCTATACGTGAGTGGTAAGCGTTTTCCCCTGATGCTCTCCTTTGGCGATATCCCCCTCTGGCGCGACGTGCGCGTGCTCCGCGCCCTCACGCAGATCGTCTCCGCGGTGCTCGTTGTCGGTCTTGTTCTCTTCATTTTCACGCAGGTGGTGGCCGCCGCCAATGAGCGCGGCTTCTCCTTAGGTTTCGACTTCCTGCGGGAGGAGGCCGGATTCCCCATCGCGGAGTCGGTCATCGAGTACGAGGAGTCCGACACCTTTCTGTATGCTTTTGGTGTCGGGATACTGAACACGCTCAAGGTGGCCATCTCGGGGGTCATCCTGGCCACCATCCTCGGCATCTTTATCGGTGTCTGTGGCGTATCCACCAACTGGCTGGTGCGCCGGATCGCCATAGTGTACGTCGAGATCTTCCGGAACGTTCCACTCCTGGTCCAGCTCTTCTTCTGGTACTTCGGCGTCTTCCAGCTCCTGCCGAGCGTGCAGGAGAGTATCCAATGGCCCGGTCCGATCATCCTCAATAACCGGGGCATCTACATGATATGGGGCGATCCCACGGCTGCTTTTGTTCCGTGGCTGGTGCTCCTGTTGGTCGCTGTGGTGGTAGCCGTGGTCGTGGCCGTCGTCCTGTCGCGCGTCGAGTCGCGTGTCGGTAGGTCTACCTACCCGTTATCGGTAGCCGTCGCTATCGTAGTGGTGGTCCCGGTCCTGGCGTGGATACTCATGCCGGACAGTCCCTTAATGCGCAATGCTCCGGAGCTGGGCCGCTTCAACTACGAGGGCGGGCTGCGCCTGACCCCGGAGTTCGCGTCCCTGCTGATCGGGCTGGTCGTCTACACGGCCGCGTTCATCGCGGAGGTCGTCCGGGGCGGGATTAACTCGGTGCGGCGCGGGCAGACCGAGGCCTCCAGGGCGCTCGGGTTGACCGCCCTGCAAACGCTCCGGTTCGTGGTTTTCCCCCAGGCGCTGCGCGTCATCATCCCGCCGCTGATTAGCCAGTATCTCAACCTCACCAAGAACTCCAGCCTGGCTATTGCTATCGGCTACCCGGATCTGTTCAGTGTGGGCAGAATCATGGTCAACCAGGCCGGTCGCGCCGTGCCCATCTTCCTGCTGCTGATGATCTCCTACTTAGCGATGAGCCTGACCTATGCCCTGATCGGGAACATCTATAACCGCCGCGTGCGGTTTGAGGAGCGTTAGCGTGAGTACCGCAACGGCCGTCCTCGATCCGCCGAGGACCAGTGTAGGGGTGCTGGGCTGGGTGCGCGGCAACCTCCTGAGCACCTGGTACAACACGTTGCTCTCGGTACTGGCCTTCGGCTTGATCGGCCTCGCTTTGTGGACGGGTCTGGGCTGGATCTTCCTGGATGCCGACTGGAGCGTCATCACCGAAAACCTGAAGCTCTTTTCCGTGGGCCAATATCCCCCGGAGCAGGTGTGGCGCGTCAGCCTGGGTGTCGTGTGGCTTGCCTTCCTGTTCGGGGTCGCCTGGGGTACCGGGGCCAGCAGCGTGATGAGTATGTTTGCTCGCACCATCGCCATTGGGTTCGGCCTCGCGGCGCTGGTATTCCTTTTCTCGGAGATCGTTTTATCCTTGGGTATCGTGTCCATCGCGGCTTGCAACCAGCTTGTGGCTGTCTCGGTGGCCGTCGTCGTCGGGTATTACCTGTTTCGAGGGCGCTCACTGCAGACACGCTGGCTCGTGCTGGCCTGGGTGCTGTCTTTCGCCGCCATCCTCGTGCTGCTGCGCGGGTTCGAGGGCGTCAGTTGGCTACCCCTCGTCGAGACGAACGCTTGGGGCGGGTTGCTGCTGACCTTCCTCTTGGCCGTCTTGGGTATTGTGGCCTCCTTCCCGCTGGGCGTGCTGTTGGCTCTGGGCCGCCGTAGCAACCTTCCCGTCCTGAGCGTGCTATGCACCATATTCATCGAAGGAGTTCGCGGCGTGCCGCTGGTGACACTCCTCTTTATGGGTCAAGTGATTCTCCCGCTCATTCTTCCCGAAAATCTGCCCATTGACCGCATCACACGCGCTTTCCTGGCTATCACCATCTTCAGTGCCGCGTACACGGCCGAGAACGTCCGCGCGGGGCTACAGTCGGTGCCGACGGGCCAGATCGAGGCCGCCAAGGCGTTAGGGCTTGGCGGTGTAAACACGACGACCTTCATCGTCATGCCGCAAGCGCTGCGGGCCGTGATTCCTGCCATCGTGGGCCAGTTCATCGGCCTCTTCAAGGACACCAGCCTGGTCGTCATCGTCGGACTGCACGATATTGTCGGTATTGGCCGGAACATCCTGTCGGCCAACCCGGAGTGGCTGCTCTCGCAGCGCGAGGTGTACGTGTTCTTGGCGGCGGTATTCTGGGTGTTTACCTTCGGCATGTCCTACGCGAGCCGCCGGCTGGAGTCCACGCTCGGCATAGGGACCCGCTAAGGCAAGGGGATTGCGATGCAAGCAGACGACGACATGATTATCTGCCGCGACGTACACAAGTGGTTTGGGTCCTTCCACGTCCTGCGGGGCGTCACCATGACCGTGAAAAAGGGGGAGGTGGTCGTCATTTTCGGCCCCTCGGGGTCGGGCAAGTCCACCTTCATCCGCGCGATCAACCGCCTGGAAGAACACCAGCGCGGCGATATCATCGTAGACGGCATCGCGCTGACCCACGACATCCGCAACATCGAAGCGATTCGCAGCGAAGTCGGGATGGTCTTTCAATCCTTCAACCTCTTCCCCCACCTGACCGTGCTCCAGAACATTACGCTGGCCCCCATGCGGGTCAGGAAGTGGCCGGCCTCCCGTGCTGAGGAAGTGGCGATGAGCCTACTGGAGCGGGTGGGTATCCCGGAGCAAGCCGGCAAGTATCCGGCCGAAATCTCCGGCGGGCAGCAGCAGCGGGTCGCCATTGCGCGTGCCTTGGCGATGCAGCCCAAGGTCATGCTGTTCGACGAGCCGACCTCGGCCCTGGACCCGGAGATGATTAAGGAAGTGCTCGACGCTATGCGCGAGCTGGCCTCCTCCGGGATGACGATGGTCGTCGTGAGCCACGAAATGGGGTTTGCCGCCGAGGTCTCCGACCGGATGGTCATGTTCGACGAGGGCAACATCGTCGAGGCCGGCGCTCCGCAACAGCTCCTCAACAACCCGCGGCAGGAGCGGACCAAGACCTTCCTCTCCCAGATTCTCTGAGGGTTGCCCGTGGCGTGCTCCGGTCTTCCCTCCCCTCGCCCGCCCGGCCGTTAGCACTCGTTGGCGGCGAGTGCTAAGAGGTGCTACAATGGGGGCGTGTGTCAACGAACCGCAGTAGAGAGCGGCGTTGAGCGTAGGCGGTGGTGGCGTTTGTACACGCCACGCCGAGGATAGACCCTAACAGGATTAATCGAAGGAGGCAGAGCAGCTATGGCAGTGACGCTACGTCCGCTTGGTGATAAGGTAATCGTCCGCCCGGAGTCGGGTGAGGAGACCACCAAGAGCGGGATTGTGCTTCCCGATACCGCAAAGGAGAAGCCCCAGGAAGGGGTCATCATTGCGGTCGGCTCCGGGCGGGTGCTCGACAGCGGCGAGCGGGTAGCCCTCGAAGTAGAGGCAGGTCAGAATATCCTCTACGCGAAGTATGCCGGTACCGAGGTGAAGCACGAGGGTGAGGACCTGCTCATCCTCAGCGAGCGCGACATCCTGGCCGTCTTGGGCGGCTAACCGATAGACCGAACTCCGGGGCCACCCCACTCCCGCCGGGTGCCGGCCAGCCACTCTCCGGCAGCGGCCAGCACCGTCGGCTAACGGGGTCGGTGGTAGCCCCGCAATACGTCGGCTCACGAAGAGCGCCTGTCCAGCCTTGCTGGGCGGGCGTTTGTATTGGTGTGCCGGGTGGCCTCTGTAGGGGCAACCCTTGTGGTTGCCCGCACCAACCCCCAGAGACAGGGCGCTCACAAGGGACGCCCCTACGTGTGGAGGCCGCGCCTTACTCGTAGTCGCCGCGGATCAGTGCATCGAGCAGGTCCGTGAGCACCGCCGCCGGTACCGGCCCGACCAGCTTACGCACGATCTGACCCTGCCGATTAATCAGGAACTTCTCCGGGACCCCCATCAGGCCGTAGTCAATCGAGATTTTGCCGTCGGTATCGCGGCCGTTGGGGTAGGTAATTGCGAATTCGTCCAGGAAGGCCCGTGCTGCGGCCTCACGATCCTGCACACCCACGCCGATAAAGAGCAAGTCGGTCGCGCGGTACGCTTGCCACACCTGCTCCAGAGTCGCGGCCTCTTCGCGGCAGGGCACACACCACGAGGCCCAGAAGTCCACCAGCACCGGGCGGCCGCGCAGGTCGGCGAGCCGAAGCGACGTGCCGTCGAACAGCGGTAGCGTGAAGTCCGGGGCCGGCCGCACCGTGACCGGGATGTTCCGTAGCGCCGACTGCACGGCGAAGGTCGTCGCCTCGCGGTCACTGGCTCGGATCATCGCGTAGCCGAGTAGGGCCAGCAGCAGGACGACGCCCCCGACCGTGAGCCAAAACGCCAGCGACGCTCGTGGGGCGAGCGCGGCCGGCGGCTGCGCGGAGCCGGCTGCGGGTGGGGGGGAAGGATCGGCGGCCGACACTATGTTGGCGTCTCCTCGGCGGTGGTGGCTGCCTCTTGGCGCATGGCGATTTCCGCTTCGAGGGTCGCCAACTCGGCGGCGACGTCACGCTGCCGCTGCGCCAGCCAGAGCAGATAGACACCTAGCCCCACCACAACCACCGCATAGCCGGCAAACACGAACGCCACCGGGTCACTCCTCAAGCGCGAACTCGAACACTAACCAGGATAACACGACGTAGATGAGATCGAAAGCAATCAGGAGATGGAGCCAGGGGGCATCGCCGGCGCCGCCCCACGCCATCCGCCCCTGGAGCGCCGCCGCCGTGCTGTGAACGGCCGCGAGGAGCGCCGGGACGGTGATTGGGAATAGCAGCACGGGCAGCAGCACCTCACGGGCGCGGGTCTGGGCGGCCAACGCACTGAGCAGCGTCCCGGCTGCCGCGAGGCCCAGCGTACCCAGGACCAACGACAGGAGCAGAGCCAGCGGGTCGAACGCGACCGTGAAGAAGACGGTGGTGAGCGCGACCGTCAGGACGATCAGGACGGCGGTCAGCGCGAGGTTGCCGAGCAGCTTGGCCGCGTACAGGATCGAGCGATCCAGCGGCGCGGCGAGCAGCGCATCGAGATTGCCCTGCTCGTGCTCCTGGGCAAAGGTGCGCCCAAAGCCCACCGTGGCGCCGTAGGTGATCGTGACCCAGATCAAGCCGGGGACCAAGTGCGTGGCGTCCGTGCCCGGCGCATCGAGAGCAAAGTTGAAGATCAACAGGCAGACGATGGCATACATCGCCGCCGCCGCCACGTTGTCGCGCCGTCGTCCTTCGATCCGCAGGTCTTTGCCGATGATGGCGGTCAGCGTCCCCCAGCCCGTCGGCCGCGGAGTAGCGGTCCCACCCTCACCCGCCTCCGGCGGAATCTCCCCTTCCCACTCTCCACAAGGGGCAGGTGGGAGAGGCGTGTGTTCCCTCCCCTGTGCCTCAGCACGGGGGAGGGCTAGGGTGGGGGCCACAGTGGATGGAGGGCCTCTCCCCTCCCTCTCCCCCCCGGCATACAGCGCACGCAGGCGCGCCGCCGTGAGCGTGTCCGTGGCTGCGTCCAGCACGCAACGTCCCGCTACCAGCACAATGAGACGCTGGCAGAAATGCAGTGCCAGGTCGAGATCGTGAGTGGCCAGCATGATGGTCGGACGCCAACCGTCCTCCGGGTGTGGCTGCCCGGCGTCGAGGCCGAGCAGCGCCGGCAGGCCGGCGATAGCCAACGGATCGAGCGATGCATCCGGCTCGTCGAGCAGGAGCAAGCGCGGCCGGTGCAGCGTGGCACGGGCCAGTGCCAGGCGCTGCTGCTGGCCGCGCGACAGTTGGCTGACCGGTGTTGTCGCTGCACTGCCTAGCCCTACTCGCTCCACCGCTGCCGTCACGGTGCTCGCGTCTTGGGGCAGCCCGTACAGGCGCCGGAAGAAGGTCAGGTTCTCAAGCGGCGTCAGCTCGTCGTACAGCCAGGTTCGGTGCCCCACGTAGCCGATCTCGGCGCGTGTGTTCTGGTCCGCGCGACCGATGGGCCGGCCGAAGAGCGCCAGCGAGCCGTGCGTCGGGCGTAGCTGCCGACCGAGCAGGTTCAGGAGGGTGGATTTGCCCGCACCGTTCGGTCCGACGACGCCGATACGCTCGCCGGCACGAGCCGCGAACGTCAGCGGGCGCAGCGCAACGGTCCGGCCGTACCGTCGCGCGAGACCGTGCGCCTCGATCACCGGCGCCCCATTATCCGACACGCCGCACTCCTGTCCAGCGCCGAGTGATAGCGATGGGCAATGCGGCAGCCGGTCGCTGCCGTGACTCCACTTCCCTGGAGAGAAGCGGCCTACGAGTAGGCTTGCTGGCGGGTTTCGAGGTCAACGAAGCGGGTTTGCTGGCCGAAGAAGCGGAGCTGGATGTCGCCGGTGGGACCGTTGCGGTGCTTGGCGACCAGAATGTCGGCCACGTCTTTCTTGGGGGTGTCCTTGTCGTAGTAGTCTTCACGATAAATGAACATTACCACGTCGGCATCCTGCTCGATGGAACCGCTCTCGCGCAGGTCGGACAGCATCGGGATGTGCGATGGGCGCTGCTCTACGGCGCGCGAAAGCTGCGACATGGCCACGATGGGGATGTTCAGCTCGCGGGCGAGGCCCTTGAGCGAGCGAGTAATCTCGGAGACTTCCTGCACGCGGTTCTCCATGTAGCGCCCCTGCCCCTGCATCAGCTGGAGGTAATCAACCAGAATTAGGCCGATATTGTGTTCGGCCTGCAAGCGCCGCGCTTTCGTGCGTAGCTCCATGATCGGGATGCCGGCCGTGTCGTCAATGTAGACCGGCACCTCGGAGAGACGACCGATGGCCTTAGCGATCTGCTGTAGCTCCTCATCGTCAATGACACCGCGGCGCAGGCGATGCGAGTCGATCCGGGCCTCTGTGCAGATCAACCGCTGCACCAACTGCTCCTTGGACATCTCCAGGGAGAAGACGGCGACCGGGACGTTGTGCGGCGGTGCCGCGGCGTTCTGGGCGATATTCAGCGCCAGACTGGTCTTGCCCATGGACGGCCGCGCCGCCACGATGACGAGATCGGACCGCTGGAGTCCGCCGGTCAAGGCATCGAGGTCGCGGAAGCCGGTCGGCACGCCCAGCGTCTGACCGCGGTGTTGGGAGATGGAATCTATCTGGTCGAAGTATTCTTCCAGGATGGTCTTGAGGGGCAGGAACTCTTGAAAGCGGCGGCGGTGCGTGAGCTGGAAGAGGATCGCTTCCGCCTGGTCCACCGCCTCCTCGGCATCGGCCGAGCCGTAGGCCAGCGCCGCAATTTGCCCGGAGGCTTGGATCAAGCGCCGGAGCATCGCACAGCGTTCGACGATGCGGCCGTAATACTCGACATGCACCGCGGTCGGCACGAGGGCGGTCAAGGATGACAGATAGGCCGCGCCGCCGACCTCATCCAGCCGCTCACGACGTTGCAGCTCGTCGGTGAGCGTGACGAGGTCCGCTGGCTCGCGGCGCTCGAAAAGGTCCAGTGCCGCGCTGTAAATGGTCCGGTGTTGCTGCCGATAGAAGTCTGGGGGCTGGAGGAAGGAGGCGACGCGCGTGATGGCGTCGCGGTCAATCAGAATACTCCCGAGGACCGACTGCTCGGCCTCGATATTCTGCGGCGGCAGCCGTTCCTCGGTATCCGGTCGCTCAACAACTGCTCTGTCGGCCGTTGCTCCATTTACTGCCATAGCAGAATCATAACGCTTGGCAGCCGGGGATGGATTATAGCGGCAGTGAGGGTAGGAGGTTGGGGCTTACGCCTCACCCCCTGGCCCCCTCTCCAACCTTTGGAGAGGGGGTGTAGCGCCCGGACCGGGGGCCACGCCTGGGCCGGGCCCCGTGCGGCTTTGGTCCGGCAGAGGGTTAGGTCCAACCCCAGTTCACGAGGCTTCTACGGCCGCCTCGGCTGCCAGTGCCGGTTCGGGTTGGGCGGTGTCGGCCTCTGCCGTGGCCGCTGCCTCCGACTCCGCTACCGGTTCCTCAGCCGCTTCTACTGCCGGCTCCTCGGTTGCTTCCGCCTCCGGCTCTTCCTCCACTTCCGGCACGACCTCCACGTTGACAATACCCGTCTCCCGCGCCGGCAAGCGCAGGGTGACCTGGTGGCTGCCCAGGTGGCGCAGCGGCTCGCGGAGCACCACGTCCCGGCGATCAATCCGAATTTGATGCTGCTCTTCGAGTGCGGCGGCGATCTGTGGGGAGGTCACGCTGCCGTGCAGGCGGCCGCCTTCGCCGATCTGGGCCGGGATGGTGACGGTCAGCTCACGCAGTCGTTGGGCCAGGCTGCGGGCCGCGGCGGCCTCGCGCTCGGCAGCGGCCTCGGCCTCGCCACGCAGCCGTTGCAGCCGCTTCATCTGATGCCGCGTGCCCGGCACGGCGAGGCCACGGGGAAGCAGGAAGTTGCGCGCATAGCCCGCTGCGACCTCCTTGACATCGCCCGCCCGGCCCAAATCCGCCACCGGCTCAACCAGGATAACTCTCATCGCTTACGCTCTCTTCTTTCTCGGTAGTGTTAGCTTTGGTGTGCAGGGCAGTGCGCCGTTACTCGTGATGTGCGGCATCGGTCTAGCAGGACATGACCTCTCAGCGCAGGAGGCACGGCGCGTTCGCGTACCGCTGCGATCCTCGTTAAGGATAGCGGATAGCGCTAGTATGCTGCCGGTCGCCTGGCGTGCGTGTGGTCAGCCCATCGTCGAGACGCGCTCCGGGCGGACTTTATAGAGCACCCGCGTCCCGGGCGGCCCCACGTAGCGCGCCCGCCCGGTATAGCGCCCGGCCAGTTGGTCAATATGCTCCGTAGCGCCCTCTTCCGTCACCGCGACGACGGTACCACGCACGGCGAGATAGCGATACGGGTTGTCGGGATCGGCAATGCAGAGCGCAACCTGGGGCCGGTTTCGCATGTTGCGGTCCTTTTGCCGCCCGCGTGCCGAGTTGACCAGCACGTGGGTTCCGTCGTAGTCCACCCACACCGGCGTCACCTGGGGCGAGCCGCTGGGCATGAGTGTTGCCAGGTGGGCGAAGCTCCGCTTCTCGAAAAGGTCCAGGTAGTCTTCCGGCAGCGAGACCGGTCGTATTTCCGTGGCCATCACTATTCCTCCTCACCATCTACCGCTCAGGATACACCGCCTCCCGCCATTCCTGCCGTCTTGCCCATCATTGCGCTGAACATAGCCTGGATCCGTCATTCCCGCGCAAGCGGGAAGGTGGATTCACATTTGAAGTGCAACAGTTCCTGCCAGAAGATTTCCGCCGGGGTCTGGTAGTCCAGACACTTGCGGGGGGTATTATTGTACAACTGCACCAGCTCCGTAAACCGCG
>JAJDZR010000184.1 GCA_022824545.1 Chloroflexota bacterium | reverse complement strand
ATAGATCCGCAGTTTCCCTTCCGCCAGGACCGTCGTGGCGAAGTCAATGAGCACCGGATCGGCCCCGCTCGTCGGCACGCCAACCGAGAACGGGTTGGTGCCAAAAGCCGTCCCCGCCGCCCCGAACGGCGCCGCCGGTCGCACCCTGGCGCCGGCCGTCCCACCGAAGACCTGCGCCGCAAAGCCGCGCCGCGCCGCCTCCTCCGTGTACTCACCGGCCCGACCGATATGATTGCCTTGCCGGACCGTCACTAGGCCAACCCCGAACTCCTCAGCCTTACCGATGGCCAGGTCGAGGGCTACCGACGTGGAGTATTGCCCAAAGCCTCGCTCGGCACTGAGCAACGCCGTTGCCCCATGCTCCCGCAAGACCCGCGGCTCCGCTGCCGGACGGATCATCCCCTCGTCAATGAACTGCACGTATTGGGGAATACGCAGCACGCCGTGCGAATCATGGCCGGACAGATTGGCGCGGACTAAATGCCGCGCCACGTGGTGCGCGATAGCGTCAGGCGTACCCGCGCTGGCAAAGATCGCCTGTGCCAGATGCTCCAGATCAGCAGCGGCAACAACTCGATACCCGGCCATGCGTCCTCCTCACCGGCACCGACTGCGGATACAGCACTACGGCGCCGCGCAGGCATTATCATACCGCCTGGGTCGGAGGCACCTACTCTCGCCAGCTTCTGCGACCTCGACAGGCAACGCCACCGGCTCGTAGAATCTGGGGATGCGACAACACCGGGCACGTCGTTGGCTGGCGAGACTCGCCAGTATGGTCGGGGGGGGCGTCGCCGCCCTCGCGCCCATGTCTGCAAGCGCACACTTCGGCATTACGGGCACGGCGGACCTCATCATTGACTATGGGCTGCTGGCGCTCATCGGCATCTTGGTTGTCGGCGGTGCTGCTGTGTCCGCGTGGTTGGCCGCCGGATCACCCGACGAAGACGAGGATGGTGAGGTCGGCGAGTGGGAGCACAGCAAGGCGGCCACCGAGGACACGCCGGATTTGCCACCAGTCCACTCGATGCACCCCACAGCATCCACGACCGCCAACGACCACACGGCGCAACGCCATTGAGCCGCCCCCCACTCTAGCCCTCTCCCGGAGCCAGCTCCAGGGGAGGGAAGAGACCGTCCCCCGCTCCGCCGGGGACCATAGGGGGACCGGAATGACGGAATGGCGGCATATCAATGCAATGCCTGCCCTGGATACCTTGACACGCAGCGAGCCGCCAGAGTAGACTTTACTCTAATAGCTACTATACGAAACGGTGTTGCTTCTTACGCAACAATGCGCCTGGTGCAAGGGTGGACCTGACGGTGCAAACCGAGACAGTCTCCGACGGAAATGCCGAAGTCGAGCTTCGTCCCCGACGTAGCCCCTCCGGCAGTATTCAGTCCGTCGAGCGGGCAATCCTCCTGCTCAAGGAATTCGGACTCAGCGGGCCTGAGCTTGGCGTGACCGAGGCCAGCAAGCGGCTCGGTCTTCACAAGAGCACGGTCTCGCGGCTGCTCGGCACGCTCGAACGTGGCGGCTTCGTCGAGCAGGTCTCCGACACGCGGCGCTACCGGCTCGGTCTCCAACTCGCCTCCCTCGCCGGTCTGGCGGTCACGCAGCTCGATCTCAGCTCGGCCGCGCGGCCCTATCTCGTCAACCTCGCCGCACAGTCCGAGGAAACGGCCACGCTGTCGGTCCTCGACGGGGATGAAGCCGTCAATATAGACCAGGTGCCTGGGCCGCATCCCGTCAAGGACCTCGGCTGGATCGGCCGCCGCTTGCCGCTCCATGCGTCCGCCGGTGGCAAACCGCTGCTGGCATCGTTGTCGGCAGAGCAGCTTGAGCGTTGGCTACGGCAGCCACTCCCGGCCTATACCGAACGGACGGTAGTCTCCCCAGAGCAGCTGCGGCGCGAGCTGCAAGAGATGCTCGCGTGCGGCTACGTCATCGTCTCCGAGGAGTACGAGCCGGGCCTCACTGCCGTAGGGGCGCCGGTCTACGACTATCACCGGGAGATCGTCGCCAGCATCACCATCTCGGGACCAACCTTCCGCCTGCACCCGGAGCAGTTGGAAACGGCGGCGCGATTGATCAAGGACACCGCCGAGCGTATCTCGGCCCGGCTGGGCTATACGCCCCAGCAAACGAGCGAGCGCAAGGATACCCGTCCATACCCGCACGTGTCTGCCCGGACCGCTCGGCATTGGGACGCCAGGCAGCAGGTTGTCCAGACCGGCGTCGCAGCCGGGCCGACTAATGGGGAAACCAGAGGCTGAGAACGGACCGGCGCGGGCGGCGTCAGCGCATTGACGACCGGCAGCACGCCGTTCATCGAGGAGGAGCACAAGAACATGAGTGGGGCACAGACCGACGGCGCCGGGGCCGCCCGACGAAGCGATCTCGTCATTCGCTTCGCCGGCGAGGCTGGCGAGGGGATCAAAAGCCCGGGCGAGCTTATCATCCAGGCTGCCGCCAGGGCCGGGTATCGGATCATCACCGACTTCTCGCCACCGGCGGAAATCAAGGGTGGCGTCTCATTCTTCCAGATACGTCTCAGCACTCACCCGATCTATACCCGCGGTGACGCCCCCGACGTGCTGCTGGCCTTCAACCAAGAGGCCTATGACGCCTACATCGCCGAGCTACGCGACGGCGGCATGTTGATCTATGACCCCGACCGCGTGACCCTCGACCCGGACCAGGCGAGCCACTTCCAAACGCTGGCCTTCCCGATGGGCAGCATCGCGGCCAAAGAGCTACGGATGCCCATTGTCAAGAACGTGGTCGCCGTCGGGGGGCTGGCGACACTATTCGGGTTGGAGACGGATCACCTCAAGCAGGTCATCCGCAAGCTGTGGCTGCGGAAAGGCGAGGCGGTCGTCGAGACGAACTACAAGGCGCTTGACGCCGGCATCGCCTATGTACACGAGCAAGTCAACGGGGCCGCGCCTTTTGTCCTCGCGCCGGCCGATGAGATGCAGAACACCATCCACGTCTCCGGCAACCAAGCCACGGGCCTCGGCGCGATTGCCGGTGGCGTGCAGTTCTTTGCCGGCTACCCGATCACCCCCGCTTCCGACGTGATGGAGTACCTGGCGGCCTGGCTGCCCCAGCAGGGCGGCCACGTCGTCCAAGCCGAGGACGAGATCGCCGCGGTCAACATGCTGCTCGGCGCTTCCTACGCCGGGGCGCGAGCGATGACTACGACCAGCGGTCCCGGCCTCTCGCTGATGGTCGAGGCGCTGGGGCTGGCGACCATGGCCGAGCTACCCGCCGTCATCGTGGACGCGCAGCGCGTCGGGCCTTCGACCGGTATGCCCACCCGCCATGAGCAAGCCGACCTCAACCTCACCGCGCTTGGTGGGCACGGCGAGGTGCCGCGCATCGTGCTGGCGGCCACCTCGGTCGAGGACTGCTTCTGGCTCGCCATCGCGGCGTTCAACCTGAGCGAGAAGTACCAAATGCCCGTCATCCTGATGACCGATACCGTCGTCGCGGTCCGCACGGAGAGTATCGGGCGTCCCGATCTGTCGCGGGTGAAGCTCACCGAGCGCGAAACCTGGTCGGCCAACGGCGCCAACGGCCAAGCGACCGATCAGATTCCGCTGCCGGAGGAGCTAGACGACAGCGGCTATCTGCCCTATAAGCTCACCGACTCCGGCGTATCGCCCATGTCGCTACCGGGCACGCCCGGCGGGCAGTACGTGGCGATGGGCTTGGAGCACAACGAGAAGGGTCGCGGCCGGTGGGACCAGCAAACCCACATGCTGATGACGCAGAAACGCTTCCGCAAGTTGGAGCGTTCCGTCACCGACGCTCCGGAGCCGGTGCGCTACGGTGACCCGGCAGCGGATGTAGGGATCGTGACCTGGGGGTCCACGGCCGGCACAGCCATCGAGGCGCTGGATCGTCTGACCAGCGACGGCGTCCAGGCCGATCTGCTGGTGCCGCGCATGGTCCACCCGCTCCCGCACCACCAGTTGGCAGACTTCATGGCCGAAAAGCGGATCGTCATCGTGCCGGAGGTGAACTACAGCGGGCAGTTTGCCAACCTGCTGCTCGCCCAGTTCCCCCGCCACATCCACCGCATCAACGTCTATCGGGGGCAACCCATGCGCGTGGATTTCCTTGTGGATCAGATCAAAGACATCATCGCAGCGGCGCACAACGGCGCGGCCGAGTCGGCCGTGCCGGCGCACGCGGAGGAGGTACAGCGTGTCTAGTCGGACAATCACACGCCGTCGGCCGCAACGCCGGCAACGCAGCCCGGATGTCTACAAGAGCGACGAGAAGCCGACGTGGTGTCCCGGCTGCGGCGACTTCGGTGTGCTCAACTCCGTGTACCGAGCACTCCGCACCCAGGGCATTGCGCCGCACCAGGTCGTATGCGTCTCGGGGATCGGCTGCTCCAGCCGCATCCCGTATTTCATCAACGCTTACGGCTTTCACGGCATCCACGGCCGCACCATGCCCATTGCCACTGGAGTACGGCTGGCTCGACCCGACCTGAAGACGCTCGTCTTCGGCGGCGACGGCGACGCCTTTGCCATCGGCGCCGGGCATTTCGTCCACGCGATGCGACGCAACGTTGATCTCTGCTACGTCGTGATGGATAACGCGACGTATGGCCTCACCAAGGGCCAAACGTCGCCCACCAGCGGCACCGGGTTTGTCACGCTTTCGACACCCCACGGCAATCCGGAGCAGGCGCTGAACCCGATGCTGCTCGCGCTGGCCTCTGGTGCGACCTTTGTCGCCCGCGGCTTCTCCGCCGACCCGCAGAAGCTCGCCGACTTGATCGTCGCCGGGATGAACCACAAGGGCTTCGCCTTCATTGATGTCTACAGCCCCTGCGTGGTGTTCAACAAGGTCAACACCTTCAAGTACTACAAGGAACAGACCGAGACTCTGCCGAGCGACCACGATCCGTCCAGCTTGCCGGCCGCGATGGAGCGTGCCATCAGCCAAGACCCGCTCTATCTCGGCTTGTTCCACCAGCGCGAGGCCACCACCTTCGAAGACCACATGAATGCCGATCCACCGAGCCAATCCGAGCGCCACGAACAGTTGGAGCAGCTGTTCGACCGCTACAGTTGAGGCGCCGGGCACACCGAGCACCTGCATGAGCAAGCAACGCATGATCGGCGTGTCGCTCGGCGTGCGTGCCACGGAGAAGGCCCTCGCCGCCCTCGCGGAAGTCGCCGACGTGGCCGACATCGCCGAGTTGCGGCTCGACTTCATGGCGGAGTACGATCTCCCGCGCCTGCTCGCCGGCCGGCCCTGCCCGGTCATCGTGACCAACCGCCCGGAGCGCGAGGGTGGGCGCTTCACCGGCTCGGAGACCGACCGGCTGCGCCCGCTGCACGCGGCCATTGATCTGGGCGCGGACTATGTAGACATCGAGCACGACTCCGTATCACTCCTCCCGGCGCAGCGCGGCAGTACACGGGTGATCGTCTCCTACCACGACTTCACGGCTATGCCGCCGACGCTGCCGGACATTGCGGTTAGGCTCCAGGAGCAGGGCGCCGACGTGGTCAAGGTGGTCGGGATGGCCCAGACTCCGGCGGACAATCGGTACGTACTGGAGACCTTTGACGAGGCACGGCTGCCCACCATCGCCATCGGCATGGGCGTCGCCGGCCTGCCCAGCCGCGTCCTGGCGCTCCGCTACGGGCAGTGCTTCCTGACCTACGCCACACTCGGCACGGGCGAGCAGGTCGCGCCGGGGCAGCTGCCCGTGGAGGCCATGCAGGCGGTCTATCAAGCGTCAGCTATCGGGCCGGAGACGCTGGCAATCGGGGTCGTGGCGCCAACACTCCCGGCGGATGAGGAGCTCATGCGGCTCAATGGTGCGCTGCGGCAACGTGGACGCGATGCCGTCGCGGTGCCTTTCGTGCTCCCGGAGAGTGACGACGTGACCGTGCTGGTCCGCGCCTACACCGACCGGCGCTACGGCATCGGCGCGTGGATCGTGCGCCCGCCCCATCAGCAAACCTTGGGCCAACCGGGGGCACTGGACCGGCTGCAAGACAAGGCCGCCACGCACGGCGCGGTAGACCTCGTCGTCCGCGAGCCTGATGGACTCTATGGCCTGTGGGTCGGCAGCCCCACCACCGCGGTCGTAGCCCTTGATTTGGGCGGTAGACCCCATCCCTAGCCCTCCCCCGTCCCGACGGGGGAGGGGATTGGCCTCACCCTCCGACCCCTTCCCTAGCAGGGAAGAACGATCAAAGAGCGTTCGGTTGCATTTTTGACAATCCGAAGAGGGATTCGATTATCAAGTGTTACTAAGCGAGAATCATGACTTGCAGCGAGTGCTAGGAGATAAGCATCCGTAATCTGCCTATGTCCCAATAAATACGTACTGTCTATTAGATCATCATTCATAATACTGATGCTATCACTGGTAAATGAGTGGTATTTGCTAGAAGTTGCTTGACGCAGCTTCCCCATGGCATCGGTGATGTGCAGCGGCTGTGGGTATTGCGGCGCAGAGAGAATCCGTATACAACCGTTTTGTGTCAGCGGACAAGACAACCACCCTTTCCTAACGTGCGTAGTAAACCAATTCGCCACTATCTCATGAGCATTATGGTCCTTGTCAAGCAACGCAACCAGAACATTTACATCAAGTAATGACCGCATCTATTAGATTCCTAGCTCATCACGCAGCTTATTAACCAATGCATTTGTAACTTTCACACCTCGTTTCGGCATTGGGTTAAAGCCGTAGGACTCTAACGAGTGCTGCGGTTGGCATTCATCAGTTTCTGCCGGTATAACATGTGTGTCTTGTGGCACTGCTCGCTTACTTGCTCTGACACGCAGAGAGGGCTGGCTGCTGAGGTCAAGATGCTGCACGTCTCTATTGGCTGTCATAGTATCTCTCCCTCCAACCCGGCAGACTGCCGGCACTACAGCCGCCGCGGCGGCAACATCAGCCCAAGTCGCCGTCTCCAGTATCAGTCTGTCAAGTCTGCGGCTCTCTGTCTACATTGACCGCGATCTCCCGCCGCTCGGCAGCCGAGCGGTAGGCCGCCTCGATCAAGTGCTGGTTCAGCACTGCGTCGTGCCAGTCGGGCTTGACGGTCTCCCCGGTCACGATACCGCGCAGAAAACGCCCCAGTTGCAACGCGAACGGGTCCTGGCGGTGGACCTCGATCTGCTCCCAGCCCTCGCCGAACGCCGCCTGCACGCGGGTAGGATCGTAGGTAAAGCTGGGTGTCCGCTCCTGGCTTTGGAAGCGGAGGTCGTTGAAGCTGAACGCGACCGATCCGGCCTCGCCGTCAATCTCCACGAACGGCACCTCTTCGTGCTTCCGTCGTATCCAGCTGGCAAACACGTCGCCAATCGCGCCGGATCGGAAGCGCAGCACGACGCTGCACGTGTCTTCGACCGCGACGGGAAACGGCGTGCCGTCCGGCTCCTCGCGCTCGTCGAATCCCCGACCAGTCGCGCAATAGACGCTCGCAATCGGGCCGCAGGACGGCTCCAAGAGATGGCGTAAGAGGTCGAAGAAATGCCCCATCATATCGTGGACGATGCCACCGCCGGCCAGCTCCTGCTTGAAGAACCACGTCGGCCGATTGGTCACGCGCTTGGGCACCATGTAGCCCCACGTGACGCGAGCATGGAAGATGCGGCCTAACTCTCCCGCCGCCAACAGCTCCCGCGCGGCCGTCGGGCCACCCTGAAAGCGCATATTCTGCACGATCCCGTGCGCGACGCCGGCGCGCTCGGCCTCAGCCAGCAGGTGCTCGGCCTCGGCTACCGCGATAGTCAAGGGCTTGTCGCTGAACACGTGCTTGCCCGCGTGGATAGCAGCCAGCAGCGGCTCGTAGTGCAGCGAGTTGACCAGGCAGTTGTCCACCACGTCGAGCGCCGGATCGCGCACAAAGCCGTACAGATCGGTACTCGTCTGCTCGATGCCGAACTCGGTGGCCAGCGCAGCCACCTTGACGGGGTCGCGCCCATAGAGCGCGACCCGCACCGGGTAGCGCGTGCCCTCGATTTCCAAACCGGCCGGCCGGAGGTCGTGCAGGCCGATGATGTGCAGGCGGGCCATGCGCCCCGTGCCGAGCACCCCCACGGTAAGACCACGCGACGGATCAATAGCCATCTGTCTCTCAATACCGGTGTTATGCGGACGGCGAGAGTGTAGCAGAGCGCAGCAACGCCGCTGCCGGAGGGGTGGGATGGGAGGGGCCAAGGCGGGGTTCTATGGGACATAGTCCACCCTGACAGCGCCGCGACCGTCCCGCTACCTCATCGGTGGTAGCATTGACACCATGCGAGACGATAATGCTGTGCCGATAAGGGCCGTGCTGTTCGATTGGGGGGAAACGCTCGGGCCGGTGGTATCGGAGCGCGGCATGGCTGCTATGCGGCGTGAGGATATTTTTGGCCAAGACGTGCTCGCGGCGGCCACCAAGCACTTGCTGGGCGGTCCGGACCCCGGTCTCGCGGAACTGGCACGGCCCGGCTGGGAGCCGCCGGCGCAGGCGTGGCGCGAGACTACCGCCCACGACCTGCTCCGCACATGCTACCGGATCGCCGGGCGGACCTGGCCGGCCGATCCCGTGCAGCAACGGGGACTGGTCCTGCGCCAACACCTCTACTTGCTGGCAGCCATGCGGGCCGCGCCGGGCGCTGCCGACGTACTCGCTGCCCTGCACGACCAGGGGCTGCGGTTGGGCCTGGTGTCGAACGCCTTCTGGGGTGTGGACGTGATACGCGCGATGCTGGACCGCGACGGTCTCTTGCCCCACCTGGACGTGGCCCTCTGCTCGTCGGCGGTCGGAGTGCGTAAGCCGCACCCGGCGATCTATCGGGCTGCGCTCGATGGGCTGGGTGTCGAGCCGGCCGAGACGGTCTTTGTGGGTGATCGTCTCCTGGAAGATGTCGCCGGTCCGCGCCGGCTGGGTATGCACGCCATCCTCACGCACCAGTTTCGGCAGGAGGGACTGCCGGAGAGGGGGCTGGCGTGCCCCGACGCGGTCATTCGGCATTTCCGGGAGCTGCCGGCGCTGCTACACGATTGGCCCAGCGGGCGAGCGCCGGCGGCTACGTGAAGACGTCCCACAGAATGCGGATGCAGACCAGGTAGATCATCACACTGAGCATCCGGCGCAGCACGGATGGCCGCAGCCGGCCGCTGAGGCGTGCCCCCAGTTGCGCCCCGGCTACCGCGCCGAGCGTGACGAGCACCGAGGAGAGCAGTGGCACCTGCTCTTGGAGCAGCTTACCGGTCAGCGCCGAGGCCATGGTGCCGGCAATGACGAAGAGTGACGTGCCGATAGCCGGCCGGGTCCGCATCTGCAGTACGAACACCATGAGCGGGACGAGCATAAAGCCGCCGCCAACGCCCAGGATGCCGTCCACCAACCCGACGAGCATCCCCATGCCGCCGATCAGCAGCCAGTTCGGCTTGGGCATCTCGCTGTCGTCCGTGCCGGTGCGCTCCTCGCGCGTCGGAAAGAGCAACGACGTGGCCGCCACCACGGCTAAGAGCAGGTAGAGCAGCGAGAGCGTCCACTCCGGCATCAGCGCAGACAGCAAGGCGCCGACCTGGGCAAACACCACGCCCGTTGCCATCATCGCCACGCCTACGCGGAGGTACACGTTGCGTCGGCGCCAGTGCGGCACCACGCCCGACATGGCGCCGAAGAAATACTGGGCCGCCGAGATACCCGTCGCCGCCTCCCAGCGCACACCGCCGAAATAGACGAGCATCGGCACGACCAGCACGCCGCCACCGCTGCCAACCATCCCGGCGATCACGCCGCCCACGGCCCCGATCAGCGGGAGCAGGATGAGATGAAAAACCGACAAGTCACCAAGCATACCGTCAAGCACGATACCCTCTGGAAAACCACCGCGACACACGACAACCGGCCGCTGAACTCGCCAGCGCCGCACAATCCTATGGCGATCCGTGGTGCGGCTCCGGCCCCTCAGCACACAACGAGGTAGTGTACTCGCACCCATTCCCACGTTTTAAGAAGAACGCACGGCGCTAGGCGGAGAACGCTGGCTGATCCCGGCTCCGATAATGCCAAACGTCACGATGGCGGCCGCAGCTACACTATGGTGTTAATGATGCACCCGCTTGCACAAGCCAATGCCACCTCCAAAGGTGTTGCCAGCCGGTATCGTCAACACGAGGGAGTCAGGAGGGACGTATGGTAGCGCATTTGCCGGACTGGTTGGGACCGCGCCGCTACGATTGGATCATCGAGGGGAAGCTCGCCGCCAGCAGCTACCCGCGCGACGAGGGCCACTTACGCGCCCTCTATGCCGCCGGCGTGCGCGCCCTAGTAACGCTGCACGAGCGGCCCGTTGACCAAGAAAAGCTCGACGCGCTCGGCATAGCGGCCCGGCACTACCCGGTCCAAGACTTCGCAGCCCCATCGCTGGATCAGATCGAGGCGGCCGTTGCGTTCATCGAGCGCAAGCTGGCCGCCGGAGAAGGCGTCGCCGTCCATTGTGCCGCCGGTCGAGGCCGCACCGGCACAGTCATCGCCTGCTATCTAGTCCACCAAGGGTACCCGCCGGCCGAGGCCATCGCCCACGTCCGCGCCCGGCGGCCCGGCTCGGTCGAAACCGGCGAGCAGCAGGCCATCGTCTACACCTACACCCGCCACCGGCAACAGCAGCCGAGCGGATAAGGCGCCTGGCCGAAGGAGCCAGGCTTTGCCTTAACCGAGGACAAGCCCTATCCAAAGCGTAATCTTCGGCCGGGTATCATTACTAATCACCCATGAGCCGGCCGTCAACTCCGCGCCTGCGGCCTCTGGGTCGCATCTCACCATACATGGCTGCGGTTACTCTATGGTCAAGCTGGTGTACATATGCGTCGGTTGATCTCCCCAAGATGCATCCTGGTGCTGGGGTTGCTGCTGTTTGGGCTAACGAACGGCCCGCCAGCGGTGCAAGCCGCCGCCCCCAACCTCCGCATCACCGAAGTCATGGCCGCCAATACCCGCACCGTGGCCGATGATCAGGGCGACTACGCCGACTGGATCGAGTTGCACAACCCCACCGACCGCCCCGTCGCCCTCCTCGGCTACACCCTCACCGACGATCCCACTCAACCTACCAAGTGGCCCTTGCCGGTCGACATCCTCGCACCAGGCGAATTTCTGGTGATCTGGGCCTCTGGCAGAGACCAAGTAACACCGGAAGACTGGCACACGAGCTTCCGGCTGAACCGCGCCGGGGAGTATGTCGGCCTGTTCGGTCCGGACGGGCAACTGGCAGACGCAGTGACGTTCTGGGAGCAGGAAGCGGATGTCTCGCTGGGGCGGCTGGGCACGCTGTCCGACTGGTGGGTGCCCTTCCCCTTCCCGACGCCCGGCGCAGCGAATACGACCCAGCATCGCCTCCGGGCCCCACCGGACGCGCCAGCGGTCGAGATCACGCCGGGTAGTGGGCACTATGCCGACCCGGTGACGGTGCAACTCTACCCGCCGGTCCCAGGCAGCCTATTATACTACACCCTGGATGGCTCCGATCCGACCGTGGCCGGACAGGCGTACACGGGGCCCCTAACGGTGACGGAGACGACGGTGCTGCGGGCGGTAGCCCTGGACGACGGTGTGCCGGTAAGTGCCGTGACCACGGCGACCTATCTGCTGGGCGAGCGTACCGGTCTGCCGGTGCTGTCGCTGGTGACTGATCCGGCCCACCTGTGGGATGCGGCGACGGGCATCTACGCCAACCCGGAAGAGCGCGGCCGGCGCTGGGAGCGACCGGTCACGGTGGCGTGGCTCTCACCGGAAGGGGAACGGCCTTTCACTGTGGGTGCCGGGTTCCGCATCCACGGGGGCGGGAGCCGGTTGACACCCAAGAAGTCGTTCCGACTGTACTTCCGGGGAGCGTATGGGTCGCAGGAACTGGCGTATCCGCTGTTTGGGGACGAGCCGGGGCAGACCTATGACCGGTTAGTGTTGCGGGCCGGGTACAACGACAGTTGGTCATCTGCGGGGGAAGCCTGGTCATCCGGAGGGGTAGTGGTGTACGTGCGGGACCAACTGGTGCGGGACCTGCACGAGGCGATGGAACAGGTGGTGCCGCAGGGCCGCTGGGTGGAGGTGTACCTAAACGGGGCCTACTGGGGACTGTACAACCTCACCGAGCGCATTGACGACACCTTCCTAGCCACCCACTTCGACGCCAGCGAATGGTATGTCAGCTCGGCCGATGTCCTGCATCGCTGGAACCGCTTTGCGGACTGGGTAAACCGCGCCGACTTGAGTGAGATGGCGCAGTATGAGCAGGCAGCGCAGCAACTCGATATCGAGAACTTCACCAGTTATTTCCTGCTGAACATCTGGATGCAGAACGTGGACTGGCCACACAATAATCGGATCGTGGCACGGCCGTGGGAGGGGGACGACGGCCGGTGGCGATTTATCGTCTGGGATGCCGAGACGGCGTTCATGAACACGGAGAACACGTTCGAGCGCGTGGTGATCGGTGGCACCAGGATCGGACAGGTACTCGCCAGCTTGCTGCAAAACGATCAGTATCGCGCCTACTTCACCGCGCAGATTGAGCATCAGTCGGCCGGGGTGCTGGACACCCGTCAGTGTGTGAACGCCTCGCTGCGTTCGCCGCCGAACTGCGCCCGGAAATGGCGGCGGAGGCGGCTCGCTGGATGCCCGATCAGGAGCCGGCAGCGGCGGTGGCACAGTGGGAAACGGCGCTGCAACAGGTCGCCGATTCGCTGGATGCCAGTGTGCAGCAACTGCGCCAGTTGAACAACCCGGAGACACTGCTACAACAACTGCCGCCACGCGAAGCGACGGCCCCGGCAACATCGGCTGGACCGCCAGGCGTCATTATCACCGAGGTGCAGGCAGCCAATACACACACGACGCTCGATGACCAGGGTGGCTACGCCGACTGGATCGAGCTGCACAACCCCACGGGCACGCCCACCCCGCCAAGTGGCACTTGCCGGCCAGTATCCTGGAACCAGACGCCTTTCCGGTGATCTGGGCCTCCGGAGCCGACCGGGTGGCACCGGAAGGCTGGCACACAAGCTTCCGGCTGAACCGCGTGGGGGGCTACGTGGGCTTGTTCGGGCCGGGCGGGCAAGTGGTGGACGAGGTGACGTTCGGCCCGCAGGTCGCAGATGTCTCCCTGGGAAGACTGGGAACAGCGTCCGACCAGTGGGTGTTCTTCCCCACCCCAACGCCCGGCAAGGCGAATACCACCCCGCCGCGGACGGCAGCGGACGCACCGCCGGTGGTGGTCACGCCGCGCAGCGGGCGCTTCACTGGTCCGATGACCGTGCAGTTGGCGGCACCGGCGGCGGAGAGCATGGCGTACTACACGCTGGATGGGACTGATCCGACGGTGGGCGGGCAAGCGTACACGGCGCCGGTGGCCGTGACGGAGACGACAGTGCTGCGGACGGTGGCGCTGCGCGACGGTATACCGGTGAGTGCTGTGACCACGGCGACGTACCTGGTGGGAGAACGCATCGGCTTGCCGGTCGTGTCGCTGGTTATGGACCCGGCTCATTTGTGGGACGAGGACACCGGCATCTCAACCACCCCCCGGCAGCACGGCCGGCGCGGGGAGCGGCCAGTGATGGTGGAGTGGTTGTCACCGGAAGGAGCGCTAGGTTTCAGTGTGCCAGCAGGACTCCGCATCCGCGGCAGTGAAGACCGCACGGAAGCAGCCAAGCAGTCGCTAGAACTGTACTTTCGCGCGGAGTATGGCTCACGCGAACTGACGTACCCGCTGTTTGGCCCGCAGCCGGGGCGGACGTATACCCGGCTGGCGCTGCGGGCCGAGGACCAGGACAGTTGGCAGTGCCGCGAGGGCCCCCAGTGTGTGGCGGAGGCGATGTACCTGCGGGATCACCTGGTCCGGGAGTTGCACGGGGCGATGGGCCAGGCGGCGGCCCGCGGGCGCTGGGTGGCACTGTACCTGAACGGGGCCTCCTGGGGGCTATACCACCCCTCCGAGCAGCTTGACGAGAATTTCCTGGCCACGCACTTCGACACCAGTGCCTGGTACACCAGCGCTCCGGCGGGAGCGCTGGCCCCCGACAACGCCCACCGCTGGCAGCTGTTTGCGGACTGGCTTACTGGTGCGGACCTGAGTACGGCAACCCAGTACGAGCAGGCGGTGCAGCAGCTCGATATCGAGAGCTTCACCGCTTTCGTCATCCTCCACCTGTGGAACGGCGACACGGCGGCGCGCTACGCCCAAACTGCGACGCCGTTGATCTTCTGGGAGCCACGGCGGCTGCTGGAGGCCACACAACTGGCACGCTGGGGAGGCACACGCCCGGAGCAGCTCCATATTCGGATTGTCGATGCCGAGCATCCGATCACTGCTGGGCTGCCGGTTGACCAGCCGCTGCGCGTGGCACGCTGGACCGATACGCTCAGTGTCGCCTGGCCAACCAACGGCCCTGGCGTGCAGGTGCTCGCCAAGCATCTATTCGGCAACGACTATGCGATCTTGGTAGCGGAGGCGGGAGCCGAATTGACCAACGGGCAATCGGCACCGGCCAGGACTGTCTTCTGGTTCTGGCATCACGATACGTTCCGCCGGAGTACGGGCGACGCAGTACGCCTCTTTGACCGGGCGGTGGATTGGGCACTCAGACTCCCCGTTGATGATGGCGCTTGAGCGAGCAGTGCGCGTCTCTCCTCCCTCCTGCACCCGCATCCTGCTAGACTTGGAACCGGGTAGAATCGTCCGGCAATTCAGCAGGCGAAGGGAGTAGATGATGGCGCAGGTGACGTGCGCGCGTTGCGGACAGACCGGTGAGCAGCTACCACGACCACCGTTGGGCGGCACACGCGGTCAGGTCATCCAAGCGCGCACCTGCGCCGCGTGCTGGTCCGAGTGGCTCCAGACCTCGGCAAATCTCATCAATCACTACGGTCTGCAAGTAGCCGTGCCCGCGGATCGCCAGCAGTTGTATGTGGTGATGGCCGAGTTTCTGAAGCTGCCGGAAGTGGCTCCGACGCAGCCGGTAGATGCACCGGCCCTAACCGATCCGACAGTGGAAGGTACACCACCTGCGGCGCAGTGAGCGCTCGTCAGGGCCGCTCAAGGACGACCTGGAACCAGTTCCGCGGCACTGACGTTAGGCCCAGCCGGCGGAACGCGCGCCGGGCGCCTTCTTGCAGCGCCTCAGCCGCCCATTCCAACGGCACACCAGGGAGCACCGAGCGGACAAAGCGACTGTAGGCGCTGATGTCCACCCAGCTTTCCAGCGGCATGTCCACCTGGGCCACTTCGTCAACCACTACGCGAAAACCCGTCTGGCGCGCGAGGTCGAGGTATTCCTCACGAGACATCAGGTCGGTACCGGCAAGCGGACGCGGTGCCGAGGGGTCGCGCTGTACGTCCGGGTGATCCTGCCGCAGCGCCCGCAATGCTTGCCGCATCCACGCGACATAGAAAGACTCCGATTCGGGCGGACGATGGTCCTTGGTGTACGCCGAGTTGAAGGCCAGCCGGCCCTCGGGCTTGAGCGACTCGAAAATGGCCTGTAAGCCTCGCGCCTTTTCCTCGACGAGGTGGATGGCATTGCAGAACAACACTCGATCAACCGGCGGCACCAGCCGGTCAAGGTCTTCAGCGCGACCAACCACCCAGGAAACCGCGGCGTCCGCGCTCTGCTCCAGCGATTTCGAGGCTTTCTCCAGCATCGCCGGCTCCGGATCCACCGCATAAATCCGACCACTGGCGCCGGCCCCGCGCCGGTCGAGGAGCGCACGGGTAACCATGCCGGTCCCACAACCGAGATCAACCACGTCCTGCTCCGGAGATATCCCAACGAGATCGAGCAACCGGTTGAGTGCTGGGAACTGAAACGTGAGGTTGGCGAAATCCTCGTATTCGCGCAGTGCCGGCTTCGGCGCCTCGTCCAATGAGGTGTCAACGCTTGGTCGGGCCGGGCCGGTTGTTGCCTCTGCAGCCGTCATTGTCCTTGACTCCCGGCGCGAGCACAGCGCTGCCACTAGCTTAAGGCATTAGGCCGCGCTGTCTGTCACGGTTTCCTAGCCTATTTACCGAGCCATTGTACCACTCCACCACCGTACCGCCAACCGAGCGCGTGCGGCACAACATTTCCCAGCACGGATTCGCTTTCGTCCAAGGCCGGCACTCCGACCGCATGGCCCCTCCCATTGACCACATAACCGGATTAGGACCGGACCTACCGACGGCCTCATCCGTTTAGCCCTGAGGGCTAGGAGAGACGACAGAAGCCGTATCACACTGTCGGCCGCTCGTTGTGGAGTACATACAGGGACTTCAGCCAGCGATGAGACAGCGGAAACTGGGCCTATTGTGGACCATCGGGCGGTGCCTCTTGGCGCTTGCACTGCTCGTGTCCACCGGGGCTGTCTCCGGACAGCACGCGCCGGCCGCCTCGGCCACGACCAATGATGTAATCACCCTCACCGGCCAAACCCGCAATCTCGTGTTCATCGGCCGTGGGTTCGGGCACGGCGTCGGCCTGTGTCAATGGGGCGCACGGGGCCGCGCTATCGCCGGCCAAAGCGCGGAGGCGATACTCGCAGCCTACTATACGGGCACGACCGTCACACCGGCTATCCCGCGCGAAGAGACCGTCCGCGTCCGCGTCCACCGCGCGCTGCCCCAGGAGGCGCGCGTCTACGCACGCCAGGGGGCCTGGCGCATCGAAGGGCTGAATAGTGTCTTCCCACCGAATGGGTATCTCCAGGTCCGTCTGAGTAGCGGTCAGCCGCCCCAGGTGTCGGTACATGCCCCGGAGGGCCACCCGCTGGCGGTACCGGGCTTGGGGTTGCCGATCACCCTCCATCCGGGTGACCCCAACGCACGGTTTCAACTGGCCTACCCGCAGCCAGCCCCGACCACCTATCGGGGGAGCATCAGTCTGGTCCCGGGCACGGCCGGCGTGCAGACCATTAACACGGTCGGGATTGACGACTATTTGCGGGGTGTCGTCGCCGCCGAAATGCCCTCCGGCTGGCCCCACGAAGCCCTTCGCGCCCAACTCATCACCTCGCGCTCCTATGCCTATGCGATTTCCCGCACCACCAGGAGACGCGCATTTGACTTCTACGCCACCCAAACCTCGCAAGTGTACCGCGGCACAGCTTATGAGGAGCCGCACGTCAACACCCTAATTGACCAGACCCCGGAACTAGCCATTACACTGAACGGGCAGGTCGTTGCCGGCTATTACTCCTCCACCTGTGCGGGCTGGACCGAGAACAACGAAGATGTCTGGTCTGGCACCGGCGCCTTGTCGTACCTGCGAGCGATCCGCGACGTTGACGTACTCGGTCAGCCCTATGACGCCGCTTCGCCATACGCGACGTGGGACGTGGGGCCGGTTTCTATCGCCCAGCTCGAGGCCACGCTCAACGCCGACCCGGATACGCGGGTCGGCCAACTCCAGGCCCTCGACTTCTCGCGCCGCACCCGGTCCGGGCGGCTCACCCACGTGACACTGACCGGGAGTGCTGCCACACTCACGGTACGCGCCAGCACCTTCCTCAACTCTATCGCCAACTACGGACCGGACGGCGCTGATCGGCTCTGGAGCGCCAACTTCCGCACGCAATGGACCGATGCGCCGGCCGTGCAGGGCGGGAGCACCCAAGGAATTCAGCCCGGAGCAGCACCGCCAACGCCGCAGTACGATCTCTCCCGCACCAACCCCGTCCCGCAGAACCCGGCACTCGGCGGGCGCTATTTCGCGGAGACCGGGCACCACGTCACCGGCAAGTTCCTCACCTTTTTCGACGAGCGCGGTGGTGTTGAAATCTTCGGCTATCCGCGCACCGAGGCCTTCAACGAAGACGGCCTCACCGTGCAGTACTTCCAGCGGGCACGCTTCGAGCTGCACGCCGATAAACTCGGCACGCCCTACGAAGTGCAACTCACGCTGATCGGCGACATCCTCACCAAGGAGCGCGGTGCAGTATTCCCCAAGGCGGAGCCGCATCCGAATACCGACAGCTACCAATACTTCCCGCAGACCGGCTATGCCGTGCTCCACGGCTTCAAGCGCTTTTTCGACGAGCGCGACGGGCTGACCATCCTCGGCTATCCAATCTCCAACGAGCTACAAGAAGGCGGGATCGCCGTCCAATACTTCCAACGTGGCCGGCTCGAATATCATCCCGACCACAGCCCGCAAGTTTCGCTCGGCCTGCTGGGCGACGAGTGGCTGCGGGCCAAGCTCTGGCTCCGCTAGCCGGAATGACTGCCTAGACGCCATGCACGGCGCCCCGACACAACCCCTGGCAGGGGGCTGGGAGCGGCCGCGCGGCCCCCCTCACGAGGCCTGGCCGCGGTCACTGAGCAGCGCCCGTAGCCGCGCCAACTCCGCCTCGGCCGCCGCCATCCGGGACTCGGCCGCCTGGCGCGCCCCAGCCTCGACAGTGGCCCGTTCCTCCGCCACCCGCCGTGCCTCGGCCTCGACGCTGGCTCGCTCCTCCGCCACCCGCCGCGCCGCTGTCTCTTCCTGCGGCGTCGGCAGCCACCGCTGGCCTGCCGGGTCATACAGCCGCAACTGCGTACCACGACCGTGCAGCGCTAGCCCCAGCGCCGCACTCCCCAACGAGCCATCCTCCGCTGGCGCCAGCGGCCGGTATCGCCCCTGCTGCAAACGGTAGCCCTGACATGGCGGCCGCAAGTATTCGCCCAGCGGATCGAACAGGAAATACTCTCGCACCCCCAGCCGCTCGTAGAGGTCATACTTGCTGCGGAGGTCTTCCCGCCGCGTGCTGCGCGAGGTCAGCTCGAAGACCACCGCCGGGACCACCCCTTCCTCCCACAGCTTGTAGATGCGTCGCGGCTGGTTGCGAACACCTTGGACCACAAATACGTCCGGCGCCACCACCTGCCGCGGATCACCTTCCTGGTAGTACACGAACAGATTGCCACTGATATAGACGTGCGGGTCGGCGCGGAAGAACGCTTGGAGCATGCCGATCAGCTCGAACATCAGGGTGCGGTGGACATCGGTTTCAGCCACAGGCTGGCCATCCGATTCGGGATAGTAGACATCCGCCGCGGCGGGCGCGGGCGGCAGAGTGGGCGTCGTCGTCACCATGATTGCTCTCCTGCATCGGCACCCCGGTCGCACGGCCCCGCTTCAGTGTAGCACTGGGAGAAGCCCTCCTGATAGCGGGACCACCGGCAGACAGAATGGGTGCCGTCTGGTACTGTAGGCTGGCGAGGAGGATCAAGCCAATGCTGACACCCGAACAGATTGCCTTTTTCAACGAGAACAGCTACCTCCGCCTGGAGCAGGTGTTCTCGCCGGACGAAGTCGCGTCGCTGGACCGCGAGCTGAGTTACATCATGGAGACGTTCATCGTGCCCACCAAAGGCTGGACCGGGCCGTGGCGCAAAGACAAGCAGTATCTCTCCGAGGAAGAAGAGGAGAAGTCCCTGCTCTCCGCCACTCACGAGCTTCAGCACTACTCGCCGGCCTGGGGACACGCGATCTACAACCCGCGGCTCGTCGGCGCCGTGGCCGACTTGATCGGCCCCGAAGTCGAGTTGCACCACGTCACGCTCCACGCCAAGGGGCCGGAGTTCGGGACGCCGTTCCCCATGCACCAGGATTACCCATTCTATCCCCACCAGGACGGCCGGTTTATTGACGCCATCGTGCATGTGGACGCAGCCACCGAGGCGAACGGCTGCCTGAAGTTCCTGCGCGGCAGTCACCAGCTCGGCGCACTGGAGCACCTCCGCAACGGCTCACCACACCTGCCCACGGACCAGTACCGCATCGAAGATGCGGTTTCGTGCCCCGCCAACACCGGCGATGTCGTTCTGTTCAGCATCCATACCATCCACGGATCGAGCCTCAACCGGACCAAGCAGTGGCGCCGGGTCGTGCGCCTGGGCTACCGCAATCCCCACAACCGGCAGCTCAGTGGCCAAGCTCACGGCCGACCGGGCCTGATGGTCGCGGGACTGCGCCCGTTGGTCGAGGGCGTAGAAATCGAGCCATACGGCCTCTGGCGCCCCCCACCGGTCGAGGCCGAGGCCTCGTCACCGCAGTAGAGTGCATCGCAGCCGACGACGGCAAGCTGGCCCCCGTCACTGTTGGCCGCATAGAGGCTCGGCGCTACCAATGAAGCAGCGAGTCTACGAGATCGTCGAGGAGGCCGCGCCCGGCAATCGGGCCAGCCAGGCCTTCGACATATTCATCATCTCGCTAATCGCCCTAAACGCCGTAGCCTTGATCGTAGGAACCGTCGAGGAAATCCACCAAGTCTCACCGCAGACCTTTCGAACCTTCGAGATCATATCCGTAGCCATCTTCACGGTGGAGTACCTACTACGAGTCTGGGCCTGTACCGCCGATCCGAGATACGCCCATCCCGTATTCGGGCGCTTGCGGTTTATCATCTCGCCCATAGCACTCATTGACCTATTGGCGATCTTGCCCTTCTATATGGTGCTCTTCGTCAATTTGCCTGGCCTGGACTTGCGCTTCTTGCGGGCAGTACGTCTCCTCGCCCGAGTCGCCCGACTGGGCCGCTATTTCTCGGGGTTACGTACTTTGTCCCGAGTCGTACACGCCAAACGCAGTGAACTGCTCACCGTGATAATGGTCTTGTCAATACTACTGTTGATGACCTCCTCACTGATTTTCTTTGCCGAAAGGGAAGCCCAACCGGATAAGTTTGCCAACATTCCCCAAGCCATGTGGTGGAGTGTCATCACCCTTACCACCGTAGGCTACGGAGACGTGTATCCGGTCACCGTCGCGGGACGCCTGCTCGCCGGACTGATAGCGATAGTGGGAATCGGATTGTTTGCCCTACCCGCAGGTATCCTGGGGTCCGGCTTTGTGGATGAATTGAGAAAGAGCACGGACCCACCAAGGATATGCCCCCATTGCCACAAGGAAATCCATGAATAGCCCTCGCTTCGGCGGCATGGTAGCCGGCCAGATACGAGTCCACATCGGCCCGAAGAACGTTGCGCTCCACTATGCTGCCTCCGGCGGGTCGGTTTTTCCCGCTCAGTTGGGAGCGACGCATAGCACGCCCCTAGGCTGACCGCTGACCGCTGATAGCTCGATCTCACCGATAGCGTGCCGCCTGCTTCTCGTACAGGTCGGCGTACAGCCCACCGCGGGCCATCAATGCGTCGTGATTGCCTTCCTCCACCAGGCGGCCCCGGTCGAGGACGAGAATTCGGTCGGCCATGCGGACCGTCGAGAAGCGGTGACTGATGAGCAGCGTCGTCCGTCCTTGCGTCAACTCACGAAACCGCAGGTATACGTCGTACTCGGCCTGGGCGTCCAGCGCCGCGGTCGGCTCATCGAGGATTTGGAATTGCGCTTCTCGGAAGAAGGCGCGAGCCAACGCCACCTTCTGCCATTCGCCGATGGACAATTCCATCCCGCCCTCGAACTCGCGGCCTAGCTGCGTGTCATAGCCGCGCGGGAGTCGCCCGATCACCTCGTCGGCCCCGGACTGCGCCGCTGCCGCCGCGATTGCCTCGCCATCATCGCGCTGGCTCACCGCCGCCAAGCCGATGTTTTCTCCGGCGGTGAAGTGATACCGGGCGTAATCCTGGAAGATGACCGTCGTGTGCCGCCGCACGTCGCGCAGGTCATACTCCCGCAGATCGTGACCATCGAGCAGAATCCGACCCTCGGTCGGGTCATAGAGCCGGCAGAGCAGTTTGACGAGCGTAGTTTTGCCAGCACCATTGTGACCGACCAGGGCGACGGTTTCACCGGGACGAATCCGCAAGCTCACCCGTCGGAGCACCGGCTGCTCGGTCCCCGGGTACCGGAAGGTCGCGTTCCGCAACTCCAACCCCTCCTGCCACGGCACCGGCACCTCCCGCCCGTCGGCTACCGGCTGCATCGGCGACTCCAGATCGAGAAACTCCAGGATGTTCGATACGTGCAACTGTGCGGTATAGAGTGTCCCCGCCGTTTGCAGCATATTGGAAGCCGTGCCGTGGAGGAAGAAGATGGCGCTGAAATAGAGCACCACGTCGCCGATACCGACGGCGCCCTGAATCGCTTGCCACACCGCGTAGAAGAGCACTGCGCCGATACATAACGAGGTGATCGCGGAGAGCGGTACTTGCACTCGGCCATGCCTCCGCCGGAAGGTTTCGATCTCCGATAGCATCCCACCGAATATCCGCCGATACTGGGCAATGAAATGATCTCCCAGGTTGAAGAGCCTGATTTCCTTGGCAGCCGGCTCTGTCGTGAGCAGTTGATAGTAATAATCCAGGCGCCGAACTCCGGGCGCTTGACTACGGTAGACGCTCCAGGCCCCGAATCCGTACCGCAGCTTCGCGACGTAGGTCGGGACGGTGCTCAACAGCACCAAGACCGCTGCGAGCGGGTGAAGCAGACTCAAGACGCCCAAGAAGGTCAAGAAGATGACAAACTGCGAGCACATATGAATGGTCTGCATGAACAGTCGCTGGGTCCAGGGCATACCTTGGCGGGCGTTCTCCAGCTTGTTGTAGAAGGATGGAGACTCGAAGAGAGCCAAGTCGCACATCGCCGTCGCCTGCGTCATGATGCGGGTGTGCAGATAGTAGCGGAGCCGATCAATCTGGCCCCACACGACGACCTCCTGAACATAGCCGGCCCCGTTGCTCACCAGATGGATGAGCGTGAATACGACCACCACCAGCAGGGCC